>NC_014306.1:2400078-2700088 GCF_000196615.1 Erwinia billingiae Eb661 | reverse complement strand
CACGGCGCACTCTGCATCTTCTGCAAATCCATAATGACAGTGAGTTACTCTTTATTGCCTGTCTCATAATGCAGAACAGATAATGCGTGCCGACCATCGCTGAGCAGAACCCTCAAATCAGCTCTGCGATGTCATTTTTATTTTTACATCTGTGATAACCCCTCCACGTTAATTAGGCCACCTCCCATAAAGAGCTTGATTCGTTTTACGCAATAAGAGCCGAACGTAAGCAAGAGAGGGGAAAAAATCGATAGGGATCAGGGCATGATCACAGGCATTAATTATGTAAGTAATGATACCTATTCTCATCATCAAAATGGCCCGTATAATGGCTGCGGCATTTTTTCGAAACAGAAGTTCCTGGGGATGTGGAGAGTTTGATGAGTAAGATGCAGCCCGGAGGGTTGGCGATGATCATTTCCGCCAATGTTTCAGAAAACATAGGTAAAATTGTCGAACTGATCAATTTTTTAGGCCCAAGTAAAAGCGATATCAGTGGTGAGGTCGCTCCCGCCTGGTACGTGAAGTGTGAGTCAGGACTTCTAACAACGGAAGGGAGAAATATTATGCGTGCGGGCATTTTCAGCCGGCGTTTAATGCCCCTCAGTGGCCAGGACAAACTTCATACGCAACTCCGACAAGTGGAGAGGGTGAATGAATGAAGGCACCAGGTTGTTGAAACCGTAGAAATGCAAATGCGACTCCACCACGTTTAGCCCCCGGCAAGAGCGCCCATTCCGTCTGCTCTCCCCAATATGCCATCGAACCCGCTAACCCACCGCAGCCCTATTCATAGGTCAATTATCAGCCCTTTCATTGCCCGTCACTGATGCGCCGGCTGACGATATAAACGTGAATATGAAATGATGAGCCAGAAAAACGGTGGGTACTTAGATGTGTACCGATTGGATTTTCTGGCTCTATTCAATCATCACAACCGATTGAATATCATAATTTATCCGCGTAATCAGAACACGCGTTTGAAAGGCTTCACCGCAACCTGCTTATACACGCCTGCGGCGATATAAGGGTCATCCTGCGCCCAGGACTGCGCCTCTTCCAGTGACGGGAACTCAGCAATAACCGTTGAGCCGCTAAAGCCCGCTTTGCCTGGCTCGTTACTGTCCACCACTGGCATTGGGCCAGCCACAATCAGCCGACCTTCATCCTGCAATAGTTGCAGACGCGCAAGGTGAGCAGGACGTACAGCGGTACGCTTCTCGAGAGAATCAGCATTGTCTTCCGCGTAAATTACATAGAGCACGTTTACAACTCCTGTCAGGTCAATATCGTCGGCACTCACGTTAAGTGATCGTTAACCAATCTGCAAACTAAAGCGCACTCTGGCTTGATTAGGCGCAGCTCAGTGCGTTTTTCTTGTTAAATCGCCGCGGTAAAGCCGAGAGGTTGTTGAAACTGATTGCTATTTGCATTTACAATTGCGCTTCAACACTAACAGCAGAAATATTATGACGACGCTTGCAGAACATTCTTTACCCCGCCGTATTTCACTGCCGACGCTGTTCTCATTAGGACTGCATGCCGCGGTGATTGGGGGGATCCTTTATGCTTCTTTTCACCAGGTTGTTGAAGTGCCCAAAGCGTCTCAGCCGATTAGCGTCTCCATGGTCGCACCTGAAGTGCAGCCGGAACCTCAGCCTGCACCGCAACCTGCGCCCGAGCCAGTCGCAGAGCCCGAGCCAGAACCGGTGCCTGAACCTGCACCAGAACCGCCGAAGCCTGAGCCGGTGCCAATCCCTAAACCGGTGCCGAAGCCCAAGCCTAAACCGGTGAAGAAGGAAGTGGTAAAACCGAAGAAAGAGGTTAAGCCGCACACTGAACCGCGTCAGGCTTCGCCGTTCAACAACGAGAAGACGGCGGTGGCGCCTAAGCCTTCAACCGCGCCGAAAACGTCGCCAGCGCCATCCACAGCGGTTTCTACCGGACCTAAGGCCCTGAGCGTTGGCAAGCCTGCCTATCCCGCACGTGCCTTTGCACTGCGGATGGAAGGCCGGGTGCGTGTGCAGTTCGACGTAGACAGTTCTGGTGAGGTGGGTAACATTCGCATTCTGTCGGCTGAGCCGCGCAATATGTTTGAGCGTGAAGTGAAGCAGGCGATGAAGAAATGGCGTTATGAAGCCAATAAGCCGGGCAAAGACATGACCATGAATATCGTGTTCAAGATTAACGGCGGCAGCAGCATCGAATAGAAAAAGGCGGGGAGACCCGCCTTTTTGTTGTCCGATCAACAGGTAAACCCGACAACCTTAACCCTGTTCGACGTAGCTGAAGTTGCTTTTCCCTTCAGGCAGCGGACGCGATTTCCCGGCACCATCAACGGCAACATAGACAAATACCGCTTCCGTGGTGCAGTAGCGCTGACCAATGGGTTCAGAAGAGACTTTCTTGATCCACACTTCGATATTGATGGTGATCGAGCTGGTGCCGGTGCGGATGCAACGTGCGTGACAGCTCACCACATCGCCAACGGCAACCGGCTTCAGAAAGGTCATGCCATCGGCCCGCACGGTCACCACGCGACCACCGGCAATCTCTTTCGCCAGGATCGCACCACCCATATCCATTTGTGACATCAGCCAGCCACCAAAGATATCGCCATTGGCGTTGGTATCTGCAGGCATGGCTAGCGTACGCAGCACCATCTCGCCCTGCGGCACTCTGTTGTTGTCATCATTCATTGTCAGGCTTCTCAGTAAAAAAGGGCAAAAAGCCCGGACGATTGCCGGGCTCTGTGATTATTTTTCTTCTTGTGGCATCAGACGATAAATATACAGACCGCTGACGACGGTAAAGAGCAGGGTGAGTCCGGTCAGACCGAACACTTTAAAATTAACCCAAAACTCCTGAGATAACCAAAACGCCACGTAGATATTTGCCAGACCGCAGGCGAAGAAGAAAATCGCCCAGGCAATATTCAGTTTTTTCCAGGCGAAAGACGGCAGGGTCAGCTCTTTACCCAACATGCTCTGGATCAACGGCTGCTTCATCCAGAACTGGCTGAACAGCAACGCAACGGCAAATAACGTGTAGATCACGGTCACTTTCCACTTGATGAACTCATCGTTATGGAACACCAGCGTCAGGGTGCCAAACACGGCAACCAGCACGAAAGTGATAATGGTCATTTTTTCCAGCTTGCGATACAGCACCCAACTGATGACTAAGGTCAGCGCGGTAGCGGCGATTAAGGCGCCTGAGGCGACAAAAATATCGTACAGCTTATAGAAGATGAAAAAGACCACGAGTGGAAGGAAATCGAGTAACTGCTTCATAAAGGCTTCCGGATACCAGGCTTAGAAATTACGTAGCGACTGCGAGCCCTGAAGCTCGCAGCGGCCATTAACGTAATAGCATATACAGGCGATAGAGGTAAATGATCAGTATCGCTGAGACAAGGTTACTGAGCGCGTTCAGTACCACCGAGGCGACATTGGCCGGCAGGATGGTCAGTGAAGAGGCGAGGAACAGCACCACCACTTTAGCCAGCAGCCAGACGGCAATCGCCGGAGCAACCACCTTCATCTGGCTCCATACCAGACGGGTACTGGTCCGCATGGCGGCAAAGATACCGACCTTCTCTGTTGACAGGATCACCGGTGCCAGCGACAGCACCACGGCCAGAATTAGTCCGGGTACAACCAGCGCCATAAACCCAAGCTGAATAATCAGCGTCATCAGGAACACCAGCAGCAGCAAGCGTGGCAGCGTCGGCGCAGAGGCACCAATCGCACGCAGTGCACTGACGCGCTGACCGGCTGACACCATCGGCAGCAGGCTGAGCATACCGCCGAGCAGCAAAGTGTTGCCTACCAGCGAGGCAAAGGTGCCGGCCGCAGAGGCTTTCAGCAGGACGCGTTGCTGATCGGGCGACATATTTTGCACCATTTCGATCAGGCTCATGCCAGAACCATTGTCACCGTCGGTCAGGATCGATAACTGATCGGCGCCAGGCGTGAGCGCATGACCAATCAGCACGGTAATAAAAGAGGTGAGCAGTGCCATCAGAATGATGGTAACCAGTTGATGGCGGAAAAAATTCCCCGTGTCACGGTATAACGAACCTGCCGTGAATGACATGTAGACTCCTTGAACAGCCGATTATTGCGATCCGGCGATTGTACATGGTCTGCGGGCAACCTGGCACCCTGACTTACATAACTTTCGATTAAAGAAGGTATTAGCGGTCAGTAAAGCGCATTTTTCAGCGCACTCCAATTTACCGTGATTTGACCCGCAGAGGGGAAAGACTGGCGACGCGGTGTTGAATAAAGCCAGAAAATTGATCTAAATCAACTCTATGTTTTTTAAGGACTTTGAAAGAATTGATTTGGGTGATCTTTGCAAAAATTAACGTAAAACTGTCGCCAATAAAAACAACGATTGCGCGATAGCGTATTTTTTTGCAAAGGAGTGGATATGAAAGTGAAAGCGTTGGTTCTGGCGGTGGTGGCATTACTGCCCGTGGCGGCTTCTGCTCATCAGGCAGGGGATTTCTTTATGCGTGCAGGCTCTGCCACGGTTCGACCTACCGGTGGATCGGATAACGTGCTTGGCCTCGGAGAATTCGACGTCAGTAATAATACCCAGCTTGGGTTGACGTTTACCTATATGGCGACCGACAACATTGGTATTGAACTGCTTGGCGCGACGCCGTTCCGCCATAAGGTCGGCCTGGGTGCTACCGGGACGCTGGCTACCGTTCATCAGCTGCCGCCAACGCTGATGGCACAATGGTATTTCATGGGCAATACCAGCAAAGTACAGCCGTATATGGGCATCGGTGTTAACTACACTATGTTCTATGATAACGATTTCAACCAGACAGGTCGTGACGCAGGATTAAGTAATCTGAGCGTGAAAAACTCGTGGGGACTCGCCGGTCAGGTGGGCCTGGATTATCAGCTGACCCCGGACTGGATGCTGAATGCGTCGGTGTGGTACATGGACATCGACACCAAAGTCGGCTTTGATTCCCCTGCCGGCCATCAGAGCATCGATACGCGCATCAACCCGGTGGTGTTCTTCTTCGGTGCGGGCTACCGTTTCTAATCTGCTGCTCAAAATGAAAAAAGGCGCTAATCAGCGCCTTTTGTTTTCAGCAGACAAAAATTACTTAATCTGCATATTGTTGGTTACAGCGGTAACGCCTTTAACAGTACGGGTCACCTGCACCGCACGGTTAGCTGCTGCTGAGCTGGAAACGAAGCCGCTCAGCTGTACGCGACCCTTAAAGGTTTCTACGTTGATCTCAGTAGATTTCAGGTCTTTAGCATTAAGCAGTTCGGATTTCACTTTAGTGGTAATCACGGTGTCATCGAGGTAACCGCCGGTGCCTTCTTTCGTTGGCGTAGGCGCACAGGCGCTGACTGTGATAGCGACAACAGCCGCAATAACCATACCCGTCAGGACTTTAAACAACTTCATTGTAATCTCCCTGTCATTCACTATTTGGCTTAAGCCGTGTGTACAGAATCTCTCTGTCTCAGAAGCTTAGCCAGAGTCCGGAATATTTCCAGCGCAGGATGTAATAAAGAGTGAAAAAATAATGCCTTACCCGGACGGATAAGGCATTTAAGGCAAATTAACGCGTGGCCGCTTTCAGCGAGCTGACGAAAGCCTTCAGTTCAGCCAGCATCACCGGTGGGTTGGCATGGTTTTTCTCGATGATCTTCACCACGGCAGAACCCGAGATAGCACCGGCGGCACCGGCCTGCAGCGCCTCTGTGACCTGGCCTGGCTCAGAGATACCAAAGCCCTGAATGGGAGGAGCGGCATGATACTCGTGCAGTTTATCCACCAGATGCTGCAGCGAATGGCTGACGCCACGGCTTTCCGTGCCGGTTACGCCCGCACGGGACAGCAGGTAGGTGTAGCCACGGCCATGAGAAGCAATCTCACGCAGCAGGTCATCACTGGCGTTAGGCGGACAGATAAAGATCGGTGCTACGTTGTGACGCATGGCTGACTGACGGAACGGAGCAGACTCTTCAATCGGCACGTCGGCGACCAGCACCGAATCCACACCCACTTCTTCGCAACGCGCATAGAAGTTATCGATGCCGTTGGAGAACACCAGGTTGGCGTACATCAACAGACCAATCGGGATCTCCGGATATTTCTGGCGAATGGTTTTCAGCATTTCAAAGCATTGTGACGGTGTCACGCCGGCCGCGAAGGCACGCAGGGCTGCACCTTGAATCGTGGGTCCATCCGCCAGCGGATCCGAGAATGGGATGCCTAACTCCAGCGCATCTGCGCCGCCTTCTACCAGCGCATCAATGATCTGCAGGGAGAGTTCCGGCGTGGGATCGCCCAGCGTCACGAAAGGGACAAACGCACCTTCTTTCTTCTCAGCAAGGCGTTTAAAAAGCAGGTCGTAACGCTCCATTAAATTTCTCCCTTAGCGGTCAGAATGTCATGAACGGTGAAGATATCTTTATCGCCGCGTCCGGAAAGATTTACCACCAGAAGCTGTTCTTTCTCTGGCGCGTCACGCATCATTTTCAAGGCGTGGGCAAGGGCGTGGGAAGATTCCAGCGCCGGGATGATACCTTCGCTGCGACAGAGGATTTTAAAGGCATCCATCGCTTCATCATCGGTAATCGAAACATATTCCGCACGACCAATGCTGTTCAGATAGGCGTGCTGCGGGCCGACTGAAGGGAAGTCGAGGCCTGCAGAAATGGAGTAGGACTCTTCAATCTGTCCATCCTCGGTCTGCATCATTGGCGACTTCATGCCAAAGTAGATGCCCACGCGGCCATGTTTTAACGGCGCGCCGTGCTCACCAGACTCAATACCGTGACCGGCTGGCTCGACACCAATCAAGCCGACCGACGCGTCATCGATGAAATCAGCAAACATTCCGATAGCGTTCGAGCCGCCACCGACACAGGCGATCACCGCATCCGGCAGGCGACCTTCGCGATCGAGGATCTGCGCTTTAGTCTCTTCACCAATCATGCGCTGGAATTCGCGAACGATAGTGGGGAACGGGTGCGGGCCTGCAGCGGTGCCAAGCATATAGTGTGCGGTATCATAGCTGCCGGACCAGTCGCGCAGCGCCTCATTACAGGCATCTTTCAGCGTTGACGAACCGCTGTGTACCGGGATCACTTCTGCACCCATCAGACGCATTCTGAAGACGTTAGGCGACTGACGTTCGATGTCCTTGGCGCCCATATAAATGCGGCATTTCAGACCAAGTAACGCACTGGCTAAGGCGGAAGCAACGCCGTGCTGTCCGGCGCCGGTCTCCGCGATGATTTCGGTTTTGCCCATGCGCTTGGCCAGCAACGCCTGTCCCAAAACCTGGTTGGTCTTGTGCGCGCCACCGTGCAGCAAATCTTCACGTTTCAGGTATAAACGGGTTTTGGTGCCCGCGGTAAGGTTCTTACACAGCGTCAGCGCGGTAGGGCGACCGGCATAGTTTTTCAGCAGGTCGGTAAATTCAGCCTGAAATTCCGGGTCGCGCTGGGCGCTGACAAAGGCTTCTTCCAGCTGATTCAGGGCTGGCATCAGGATTTGCGGCACATACATGCCGCCAAACTCACCAAAATAGGGATTTAATAAGGTCATTTCGCTTCTCTTATCGTTACAGGGGCCGCAGTTTGTCGCCGCCCCAACGGTCAGTACGCCTTCAGGGTATGGAACACCGAGGCAATCTTCGAGGCATCTTTAATTCCAGGGGCACTTTCCACCCCGGAATTGAAATCAAGACCGGCACAGCCGAGCTGGGCGGCTTCAACACAGTTGTCTGCACCCAGACCACCGGCAAGCAGCACATTGTTCAGCGATTCGCCCTGCAGCAGGGACCAGTCAAAGCGTTTGCCGCTGCCGCCGTTACCGTTATCCAACACGTAACGATCGATGTGTGGCCAGTCACGGGCAGGGAGCGATTCTTTGATGCTGAAGGCTTTCCAGATCTTCACCGTTTCAGGCAGTTCGGCGCGCAAGGCGGCAACAAACGTCTGGTCTTCATCGCCGTGCAGTTGCACCGCCTGCAGGTTAAGCGCATTAGCATAAGTGACAATGTCACTGACGGTGTTATTACGGAACACGCCAACGTACTTCAGCGGTGCGCCAGCCATGACCAGACGGGCCTGCTCAACATCAACCTGACGAGGAGAACCTTCGGCGAAGATCAGCCCACCGTAAATGGCTCCGGCTTCATGCGCGCTGCGGGCATCTTCTTCACGCGTCAACCCACAGACCTTGTTGTCACCGAGCATCACCCTGCGAATCGCAGCAGAGAGGTCGTCTTCGGACATCAGGGCAGAGCCAATCAGGAAGCCGTTAGCAAAGTGGCTAAGGTCGCGCACCTGAGAATAACGGTTAATACCGGATTCACTGATCACCGTAACGCCATGCGCCACTTTAGGCGCGAGGCGACGCGTGCGGTCCAGATCGATCGACAGGTCGCGCAAATCGCGGTTGTTGATGCCGATGACTTTCGCGCCTAATGCGGTAGCGCGTTCAAGCTCTTCATCACTGATCACTTCCGTCAGCACGCCCATATTCAGGCTGTGGGCCACGGCCGCTAGCTGGCGGTACTGGTCATCATTCAATACTGAAAGCATCAGTAAGATGGCATCTGCCTGATAGAAACGTGCCAGGTACACCTGATACGGATCGATCATAAAGTCTTTGCACAGTACCGGTTGGGTGATCGCGGCACTGACGATTGGCAGGAAATCAAAACTTCCCTGGAAATATTTCTCGTCGGTCAGTACTGAAACCGCAGACGCGTAGTGCTTGTAGATCCCGGCGATGGTCGCAGGATCAAAGTCTTCGCGGATCAGCCCTTTGGACGGCGAGGCTTTTTTGCATTCAAGAATGAAAACGGTCCTGGCGCCCTGCAGCGCATGGTAAAAGCTGCGGGTGGACGGTTTGACGTCATTTTGAAAGGAGGACAGCGGCTGCTGTTGCTGGCGTTCGCTCAACCAGACCGCTTTGTCCTGCACAATTTTATTCAGTACGGTTTCCTGCATGATTATCCTCTTGCTGCCAGAGCGACAACGCGCTCGTAAGCCTGACCACTCCGTATGGTGCGCAGCGCGTGCTGAGCATTCTCACGTAAATCTTCATGACCAAAAATTTTCAATAGCAGAGCGACGTTAGCGGCAACCGCTTCTTCGTGCGCGCGCTCGCCTTTACCCTGGAGTAATCGGGTCAGAATGTCACGGTTTTCTTCCGGCGTTCCGCCTGCCAGCGCCTCCTGCGGATAGCTGTTCAGACCAAAGTCTTCTGGCGTCAGCTGGTAGCTGGTAATTTCGCCTTCGCGCAGTTCTGCAACGTGGGTTGCGCTGTGCAACGCCACTTCATCCATGCCGCCGCCGTGAACCACCGCAGCACGCTGATAGCCTAACACTTTCAATGTCTGCGCAATCGGCAGCACCAGCTCAGGGCTGTAAACGCCAATCACCGCCAGCGGCGGACGCGCCGGGTTAATCAGCGGACCAAGCACGTTGAATATTGTGCGGGTCTTTAACTGCTGGCGAACCGGCATCGCATGGCGGAAGCCGGTGTGATACTGCGGCGCAAACAGGAAGCAGACATTCAGATCATCCAGCGCCTGACGAGCCTGCTCAGCCGGCAGATCCAGACTGATGCCGAAAGCGGCCAGCAAATCAGAGGAACCGGATTTGCTGGAGACGCTGCGGTTACCGTGCTTGGCGACTTTCAGGCCGCAGGCCGCGGCCACAAAGGCGCTGGCGGTCGAAATATTAATGCTGTTGCTGCCGTCACCACCGGTACCGACGATATCGGCAAAGGCATACTCCGGGCGCGGGAAGGGTTTCGCATCTTCCAGCAGTGCGGTTGCGGCACCGGCAATTTCTTCCGGACGTTCGCCGCGGACTTTCATCGCAATCAGCGCGGCGGCCAACTGAGTGGGTTCCAGCTGTCCGGTAATAATCGCTGAAAACAGCTGGTGGCTTTCCGCCTGCGTCAGGGTGTTGGCCTGGTAAAGTTTTTCAAGAATAGCGTTCATCAGTGTCTCCTTGTTTTACGCCAGCGCCCAGGCGAGTGTTTGTTCCAGCAAAATTGCGCCTTGCGTGGTGAGAATGGATTCCGGATGGAACTGAAAGCCACAAACCCGGTCCTTATCGTGACGAACAGCCATCACCATGCCGTTAAAGGTGGCGTTAACCGTCAGCTCTTCTGGCACGTTACTGCCGACCAGCGAGTGATAGCGGGCGACGGGCAGTGGGTTGGTCAACCCGGCAAACATGCCGCAATCGTCATGCGCAATCGCCGACGCCTTACCGTGCAGGATTTCGCCTGCCTGGCCCACATGGCCGCCGTAAGCCTCCACAATCGCCTGATGACCCAAACAAATGCCGATAATCGGCAGGCGGCCGCGCAGGCGGGTCAGCATTTCTGGCATGCAGCCCGCTTCAGACGGCGCGCCAGGGCCCGGTGACAACATCAGCACCGGATTTTCCATGCTCTGCAGGCGTTCAATCAGCGTATCTGCAGGCACGTTGTTCCGATAAATCACCACGTTATGGCCAAAGGCGCGTAACTGGTCGACGAGGTTGTAAGTAAACGAGTCAATATTGTCGAGCAGCAGAATATCGGCCATCAGAAAATCTCCTTGCAGTGATGTGCGGTTGCGATAGCGCGCAACACTGCGCGAGCTTTATTGCGGCTCTCATCGGCTTCAGCCTGAGGCACAGAGTCCAGAACCACGCCGGCGCCGGCTTGAACCGTTGCCACGCCGTCTTCCACATAGGCTGAACGGATAACAATACAGGTATCCAGATCGCCGCTGGCGGTGAAGTAGCCCACCGCGCCACCGTAGCTACCGCGACGGGTGCCTTCCGCGCCGGCAATCAGCTGCATCGCACGCACTTTCGGCGCGCCGCTCAGCGTGCCCATATTCATGCAGGCGCTGTAAGCGTGCAGCACATCCAGATCTTCACGCAGGGTTCCCACCACGCGTGACACCAGATGCATCACAAACGAGTAGCGGTCGACTTTGGTCAGGTCGGCAACGTAGCGGCTGCCGGGTTCACAAATCCGGGCCAGGTCGTTACGCGCCAGGTCAACCAGCATCAGATGCTCAGCCAGCTCTTTATGGTCAGTCCGCATTTCCAGCTCGATGCGGCTGTCCAGATCGCGGTTCAGGGAACCATCCGCATGGCGACCGCGTGGGCGCGTACCGGCAATAGGATAGATTTCAATCTGACGGCTGATGGCATCATATTTCAGCGAGCTTTCTGGTGACGCGCCGAACAGACTGAAGTCCTGATCCTGCATAAAGAACATATAAGGACTTGGGTTGCTGTTTTTCAGCGTGTCATAAGCGGCCAGCGGAGAAGGGCAAGGCAGCGAGAAGCGGCGGGAAGGCACCACCCTGGAAAATTTCACCGATGCGGATAGCGTCCTGCATCTGGCGAACCACTGCGCAATACTCTTCATCACTCTGGTTGACGCTCAGCGCCATCTCTTCAACCTGCTGAACCGGCAGCGGGTGAGCGGGTTGCAACATCTGAGCGTGTAACTGTTCGATACGGCTTTGCAGACGTAAGAACTCGGTTGGGGCAGGCGTAAACAGAGAAGCCTGCAGGCGCGCCGTCTGGTTTTGATGGTCAATCACCAGCAGGGTTTCGGCCAGATAAAAGCAGTAATCCGGGCAGCGTTGCTGGTTCTCCAGCGCCGGCAGGTCTTCAAAACTGGCGACCAGGTCATAGGCGAACAGACCGCCTAACAGCACGGCTTTGCGCTCTTCAGCCGGGCTGTTAACCAGCTGCGGGATCAGACGCAGCGCATCGAACACCGAGGTGGCTTTCAGGCGGGAATCTTCATCCTGCACTTCAGTATTGGCCGGGAAGGTCAGTTCGCGCCCATCGGGGCGGACGGTGCTGATGACCGAATCCGGCAGTGCGGCATCAAGCAAAGGCAGGATGGCGCGGCCATTCTCTGAAAGCGCCTGAACGGTCACGCTGTTTCCCAGCGCCTTGATGCGCAGCGCGCTGTCGACGATCAGCAGGCTTTGCAGATTTTTTTTGCTGTCGATGTCAGCAGACTCAAGCAGCAGCGTAGCCGGGCGCGCACCACACAACTGATGAAACACGGCGGCCGGATCCTCGCGATAAGGTGCGTTGCCGGTAATCAACTTCACTGTAGGTTTGGCATTTTGCATGAGGTCTGTTCTCTACATTTTACTAAAAAAAAGGCCCGCTTTTGGCGGGCCTGGGTATCTGCACAACGTCTGGTTGCGTGCATGACTCCTTCGCCCATTCAGGGAGAAGTGCGCCACCAACCAGTCATCATCGTCTGTGTCATAGTCATGATTGCGATACCCTTTCATGTGAACTTGCGTACTAGTTAACTGGTTCGCGGTAAAAAAGTCAATACTCTTTTTCCCCGCGCAGATAATTCTGGGTATCATGCTGCGACATTTATCCGCCAACGCCGGAGCCGTTTTGACCGATCCAACCCCGCTGAATCCCTACCCAATTTATGATCTACACAGCCACACCCGTGCTTCCGATGGGCTGCTTACGCCTGAAGAGCTGGTATTGCGGGCGGTAGAGCATCGCGTTGGCGTGCTGGCAATTACCGACCACGACACCATTGACGGTGTGCAGCCCGCGCGTGAGGCGATTGCTAAGCATCAGCTGCCACTGAAGTTAATGGCCGGGGTGGAAGTCTCGACGCTGTGGGAAAACCACGAGATTCATATTGTCGGCCTGGGCGTCGATTGCGCCAGCCCGATCCTGACCGAATTTCTACAGCAGCAAACCGAACGCCGCATGGCGAGAGCCGAACTGATTGCTGAGCGTTTAGAGAAAGCACATATCCCCGATGCGCTGGCCGGCGCGCTGGCGCTGGCAGAAGGTGGCGCCATCACCCGTGGACACTTTGCCCGCTTCCTGATTGCGCAGGGCAAGGCCGATAATATGGCGCAGGTTTTCAAAAACTACCTGGCCCGCGGCAAAACCGGTTACGCTCCGCCACAGTGGTGTACAATTAAACAAGCCATTGATGCCATTCATCATTCTGGCGGGCGCACCGTACTGGCCCATCCAGGTCGATACGGGCTTTCTGCCAAGTGGCTGAAGCGACTGATCGCTCACTTCAGTGAAGAGGGCGGCGATGCGATGGAAGTGGCTCAGTGTCAGCAGGCGCCGAACGAGCGCACGCAGCTGGCACGTTATGCACAGGATTATCAACTCGCGGCCTCGCAAGGCTCTGATTTCCATCAGCCTTGCCCGTGGATCGAGTTGGGAAAAAAATTATGGCTTCCGGGTGGCGTCGAAGCAGTCTGGCTTCGCTTCCCGGAAATCGCACCCGAGTGATCTCTCTGCGGTGCGTCAGATAAGAGGTTAGTTATGAGTCAATTTTTCTATATTCATCCGGAAAACCCGCAGCCAAGACTGATTAAGCAGGCCGTTGAGTTACTGAATAAAGGCAGCGTGATTGTCTACCCGACGGATTCGGGGTATGCGCTGGGATGTAAGCTGGAAGATAAAAGTGCGATGGAACGGATTTGTAAGATCAGGAAGCTGGATGGTAACCACAACTTCACGCTGGTTTGCCGCGACCTGTCTGAGTTATCGACCTATGCGCATGTGGACAACACCGCTTTCAGGCTGATCAAAAACAATACGCCAGGCAACTACACCTTCATTCTGAAGGCGACCAAAGAGGTGCCACGCCGTTTAATGAACGACAAGCGTAAGACGATTGGACTGCGTGTACCGTCGAATCCGATTGCGCTGGCGCTGCTGGAAGCACTGAATGAGCCGATGATGTCGACGTCGTTGATGTTACCCGGTAATGACTTTACCGAGTCGGATCCGGAAGCCATTCAGGACAGCATTGGTAAGCTGGTGGATTTGATTATTCACGGCGGCTATCTTGGGCAGCATCCCACCACGGTGATCGACCTTACCGAAAATACGCCAGAAGTTGTGCGTGAGGGTGTCGGCGACGTCCAGCCGTTCTTATAATATTAGCGGGCTCACCAAAGGAATTATTCTTCGGTGGGCCCGGATTTAATAAGCTTCATTTAATCGTCCGTTAAATGTGTGAATCCATCTTATTTGCGTTAAGTCGTCGACTTGGTCAGCCAGTCCTTAAAGTCTTCATACGGAATATAAAGCGAGACATCCTTAAGAGGAACTGCTGAATTCTTGTGGCGTTTTATCTCTTTGGTGAAGCCAACGATCACACCGCCAATGGTGTCATCGTGATTATAAACGGCACCGCCTGACATCCCTTTTACCACGCCCGCATTCGAAACCATCGCCACGCATGGGCGTTTATTCCATTCATTACGAATACCAGTCAGGGCCAGATTTACCCCAGACGATTCCACCGGCATGGCGCTAATAAAGCTGTAGCCGTACATCTTTACCGGGTCGCCAATTTCGCCATTACGGAATTTGGGTAAGGATTTAAGATCGTTCTTATGATAAATAATCGCGAGGTCGCAATAGGGATGGTAGGCCTTTACTTTTTCTACAGAAAGCTTCGCCACGTGGGCCGCGGTGAGACTGTACTCAGGGGTGATGGGGATGCTGGTGCCAAGCGCGCCGATGCCCAGGATGGTGGGGATCCCGGTAAAGTTCATATCGACACGTTTCATGGCTTCACTGCTGTACTCATATTTACCGACAGAGCAGCCGGTCAGCATTAGCACAGCTAATGCCGGAAGGGTCATTATAGTTTTCATGATGATCACACTTAGTCGGACACGTCAGTAAATCCCTGGTGAAGATAGATGACGTGTAATGCCGATGCTGACACAAGTTCAGCGTATTTTTTTGAGGAGTCGGGCTCCTCTTTTATTAATAAACTAGCAATAAGTCTTATGTTTTAAATTTTACGTACTTAAACTAAATTATAATATTTATTTAACAATCCAGTTAATTCATTACCGAATTGCTTCAGTGAATTCTACACAAACTTATTAATGCCGCAAATATAATAAATGCACGGCAGAGTTAAAAATAGTGATGATCAAGATTTAACTCAACCTTCTATATAATTGGTCTGAATATTTTGATTTAACCTGACTTATATCAAGGTGCATTTTAATTACGACAGAACAATCTGCTATTGTTGCATTTAAAAGTGGTGTTAACAGCTATCGATACTTTTAAAGCTGGTTGAGTCAGCTACATGATGGTCTATTTGGCTTTATCTTCATGCGAAAACGAGCGCTGGCGGGCGTTAAGGCTTAATGACAAGGATCATTATTATCGGCGAAATCCATCTAATATTATTTAACAGGTTAGTAACATTGGTTATTTTTTCCAATGAAATCATTAGCGTGACAGCGGGTTTGTGGCAAGCCTCTGTTAAGTCAGACAAATGAGTCTGTCCGGCGGTAATGGCTGATTGCGTTGTCGCCGCGACGGTAAAACGGCCTGTTTCGTTGCGGTGAAACTGATGTATCTGCGAGGGTGTTGAAACACGCGCATACCGTTATCAATAGAAGTCAACTTAGTGTAGAATGCGCTTCCCCTGAAAAAGGGCAGAGGATCGGTGGTGTGCATCGCGCAGGGCGCGGCACAGCAACCTCTGCTGCTGTCACGGGCCACTTGAATAGCATGACGCCTGGGAAGGCGACACAGAGGTTAGCGCCATGAGCGAAAAATTACAGAAAGTATTAGCACGCGCCGGACACGGTTCCCGCCGCGAAATTGAAACCATGATTTCTGCCGGACGCGTCAGCGTGGACGGCAAACTCGCCACGCTGGGTGACCGCGTGGACTCCAGCCCTTCTATTAAGATCCGCGTTGATGGCCATCTGGTCTCCGTAGCAGAATCCACCGCAGAAGTTTGTCGTGTACTGGCGTACTACAAGCCAGAAGGCGAGCTTTGCACGCGTAACGATCCTGAAGGGCGTCCTACCGTATTTGACCGTTTACCCAAACTGCGCGGCGCGCGCTGGATTGCCGTTGGCCGTCTGGATGTGAACACCTGCGGTCTGCTGCTGTTTACCACTGATGGTGAACTGGCCAACCGTCTGATGCACCCAAGCCGTGAAGTTGAAAGGGAATATGCCGTGCGCGTATTCGGCGCCATTGATGATGATAAAATCCGTCAGCTGAGCCGTGGCGTTCAGCTGGAAGATGGCCCGGCCTCTTTCAAAACCCTGAAATTCACCGGCGGTGAAGGCATCAACCAGTGGTACACCGTGACCCTGACCGAAGGCCGTAACCGCGAAGTGCGTCGTCTGTGGGAATCCGTCGGCGTGCAGGTTAGCCGTCTGATCCGTACCCGTTACGGCGACATCCAGTTACCGAAAGGCTTGCCACGTGGCGGCTGGACTGAGCTGGAGCTGGCTCCAACCAACTATCTGCGTGAACTGGTCGACTTGCCGCCAGAAATCACCAGTAAAGTTGCGGTAGAAAAAGATCGCCGTCGCACCAAAGCCAACCAGATCCGCCGTGCGGTTAAGCGCCACTCGCAGGTTGCGCCGGGTAGCCGTCGCCCTTCGGGCAAAGCATCCGGTAAAGCGGCTGCGGCTAAACCCGCAGGCAAATCTTCAGCGCGTACCTCAGGCAAACCGTCCGCTAAACGGGGTTAAACGCCGGTAACCTGACCTGAAGAAAAAGCCCCCTGATGTTTTGCATCAGGGGGCTTTTTATTTGCTAGCAGGCTCAACACTCGCTACCAGTCAATGCCTTGCTGAGCCTGAATGCCGGCATCAAAAGCATGCCTCGTCGGTCGCATCTCGGTAATGGTATCTGCAAGATCCAGAATGTCACGGTGACAACCTCTGCCAGTGATAATCACGCTTTGATGGGCAGGGCGATTAGTCAGCGCGGTGAGGACCTCTTCCAGCGGCAGGTAATCAAAACTGACCATATAGGTCAGCTCATCCAGCACCACCAAATCCAACGTCTCATCTTGCAGCATGCGCTTGCCGTGCTGCCAGACCTGCAAACAGGCTGCTGTATCGGTTTCGCGGTTCTGGGTGTCCCAGGTAAAGCCAGTGGCCATCACCTGAAACTCGACGCCATGCGGCTCCAGCAGATTCCGCTCGCCGTTAGGCCATTCGCCTTTAATGAACTGGATCACACCCGCGCGCTTCTGGTGGCCAACCGCACGTGTGGCGGTGCCAAATGCTGCAGTCGTTTTGCCTTTGCCGTTTCCGGTAAAGACCATCAAAATGCCGCGCACTTCCGTCGCTGAGGCGATACGCGCATCGACTTTCTCTTTCAACTTTTGCTGGCGCTGCTGGTGCCGATCTTCTGTCATTATTCAGCCGCTCCGGGTTTACGTCCGGGTTGAGCATCGTAGCTGATCCCGGTTTTACGCTTGCTGTCATCGCCCATCAAGAACAGATACAGCGGCATGATATCAGCCGGCGTTTTCAGCTTGTTGGCATCTTCTTCCGGGAAGGCACTGGCGCGCATTTTGGTGCGCGTGCCGCCAGGATTGATGCAGTTAACCCGCAAATGTTTGCTGTCATATTCGTCAGCCAGCACCTGCATCATGCCTTCAGTGGCGAATTTCGACACGGAGTAAGCTCCCCAACCGGCGCGGCCCTGGCGTCCCACGCTGGACGTGGTAAACACCAGCGAGGCGCAAGAGGATTTAAGCAGCAACGGCAGCAGCGCCTGGGTCAGAAAGAAAGTGGCATCAATGTTGACGCGCATCACCTGCTGCCAGACCTGAGGATCCTGCTTTTCCATGGACACAATATCGCCCAGCAGGCCGGCATTGTGCAGCACACCATCGAGGCGCGGCACATGTTGCGCCACCTCTGCGGCCAACTGCTGGCAACGCGCGGGAGAAGCCTGCTCTAAATCCAGAATAAACCACTGCGGCGCCGGTTTACCGGTCGCCGCAATGTCATCGGCCACGGCCTGCAGTTTCTCTGCATTACGGCCCAGCAGGACGACCTCAGCACCATAACGTGCATAGGTCACGGCGGCCTCGCGGCCAATTCCATCGCTGGCTCCGGTGACCAGAATGATTCGGCCAGTGAGCAGGTTGTCTTTAGGTTGATAGTACACGTTGAATTCCTCTGGCGGTGGTGATGGATCGCGCTGGCAGCTTCGCTGCTAAGCCATTGCCCGCAATAGATAATGTGCTTTATGCCCTAAATTGGTGAGCAGTTCAATCTTCAATAAGGGTAAAAGCGTGCGGCAGGAAGGGGATTCGGGCGACTCCTGGCCGTGACTCGGCTACAATAGCTGCTGATCTAATACGATGTTAAATAAGGCGGAATGAGTGGATTTACTCTCTTATTATGGGCTTTTTCTGGCCAAAACGGTCACCGTAGTGGTTGCTATCGCAGCAATTGCCATTCTGATCACTAACCTGGCGATGCGCAAGCGTGCACAGGGCGGGCAGTTAAAGCTGACTCACCTGGGTGAAAACTACCAGGAAATGAAAGATGACATGATGCTGGCAAAAATGAAGCATCAGGATCAAAAACTGTGGCACAAAGAGCAAAAGAAGAAGGATAAACAGGAAGCAAAAGCCGCCAAACAACGGGCGAAGCAGGGCCTGAAAAGCGAGAGTACTAAGCCTACGCTGTACGTGCTGGATTTCAAAGGCAGCATGGATGCCCATGAAGTCAGCTCGCTGCGTGAAGAAGTCTCTGCCGTAATGGCGGTGGCGAAACCGCAGGACGAAGTGCTGCTGCGTCTGGAAAGCCCGGGCGGCGTTGTACATGGTTACGGTCTGGCGTCTTCACAGCTTCAGCGCCTGCGGGATAAAGGTATTCGCCTGACCGTCGCCGTAGACAAAGTTGCCGCCAGCGGTGGTTATATGATGGCGTGTGTGGCCGATCGTATCGTTGCGGCGCCATTCTCCATTGTCGGTTCGATTGGGGTGGTGGCGCAAATCCCTAACTTCAATCGCTTACTGAAGCGCAATGAAATTGATGTAGAGCTGCACACGGCTGGCGAGTACAAGCGCACGCTGACGTTGTTTGGTGAGAACACGGAACAGGGGCGTGAGAAATTCCGTGAAGATCTGAATGAAACGCATCTGCTGTTCAAACAGTTTGTGCATCAGATGCGTCCTTCACTGGATATCGACAGCGTTGCCACCGGCGAACACTGGTTCGGTACTCAGGCACTGGAGAAAGGGCTGGTTGATGCCATCGGCACCAGTGATGATTTGATTATCGATCAGATGGCCAATCATGAGGTGATTTCCGTTCGGTTCACCCGTCGTAAGAAAATGATCGACCGTTTTACCCAGAGTGCCGCCGGTAGCGCAGAACGTCTGCTGCTGCGTCTCTGGCAGCGTGGTGAAAAACCCCTGCTGTAAAAGACACTGCGCCCGCTCAGCGGGCGCGGTTACGCGATCCGGTACAGGGGAGAGAGCTCAACCGCCAGATACTTGAACACGTTAAACACCACCGTACTTTTCTCGCCAGGTAATCCCTGTTCATCTAAAAAGTAGTCGCCGCGAAATATCAGCACGTCCCCTTTCTGTTCCACATCGGTCGCCACTAATCCTGGGAAGACATCCTTATGCCCGGCAATCAGCTCATTGGCAATCACCAGCAGGGCGGGACGATCTATCGTCTGGGTCTGATTCACGTTTTCTCTCCTTTATAGTAGGCGTGTGCGTAAGAGTATATTACGTCCGCGCTTAACAATTCCACAGGCTTTATAGGTGTATGCGCCAGCCGACTCTTTTTAGCCGACTTTCTGGCGTAAATCGCGGGCAGATGCTAATTAAGTTGCGTATCGAATTTTATCAGGTACAGTGTGGGCGTTTCGGGTTCCGGGCGTAAAACTAGCTTTACGCAATGTTTGAAATGCACAGAACAGGTTGTAAAAAGTGTCGTTAATCAGCAGGTTGGCTTCTTAAGCAGGGAGCATCAACAGAGCAGAAAGCGTCGGGTTGAAAATTATTTCCCCGGTCGCCATATCGTTAACGCGTCTCGCTTGCTCTGGCAAACGGCACATTTTACTCTCGGATGTTTTAATCAGGTAAAGGTAAATATGGGCAAAGCTCTCGTAATAGTTGAGTCCCCGGCAAAAGCCAAAACGATCAATAAATATCTTGGAAATGACTACGTGGTGAAGTCCAGCGTCGGTCATATCCGGGATTTGCCGACCAGTGGATCAACAGTTAAAAAGAGCGCTGACTCTACAACCAGTAAACCAGCAAAAAAAGTCAAAAAGGACGAGAAAGCGGCGCTTGTCAGCCGCATGGGCGTCGATCCTTTTCATGGTTGGGAAGCGGATTACCAAATCCTTCCTGGCAAAGAGAAAGTGGTTGCAGAGCTGAAGGCTCTGGCCGAAAACGCTGACCACATCTATCTCGCAACGGACCTTGACCGCGAAGGGGAAGCCATTGCCTGGCACCTGCGGGAAGTGATCGGTGGCGATGACTCACGCTTCAGCCGCGTGGTGTTTAACGAAATCACCAAGAATGCGATTCGTCAGGCGTTTGAAAAGCCGGGTGAACTGAATATTGACCGTGTGAATGCGCAACAGGCACGCCGGTTTATGGACCGCGTAGTGGGCTATATGGTTTCCCCGCTGCTGTGGAAAAAAATTGCCCGTGGACTGTCTGCTGGCCGCGTCCAGTCTGTGGCCGTGCGTCTGGTGGTTGAGCGTGAGCGCGAAATTAAAGCGTTCACCCCAGAAGAATACTGGGAACTGCACGCCGACCTGAACACGCCGAAAGGCACCGGTCTGCCGATGGAAGTCACGCATCAGCATGACAAGCCATTCCGCCCGGTCAACGGCGAGCAGACCCATGCTGCGGTTAGTCTGCTGGAAAAAGCCCGCTATGTGGTGGCCGATCGTGAAGATAAGCCAACCAGCAGCAAGCCAGGCGCGCCGTTTATCACCTCCACGCTGCAACAGGCGGCAAGTACCCGTTTGGGTTACGGCGTGAAGAAAACCATGATGATGGCACAACGCTTGTATGAAGCGGGTCACATCACTTACATGCGTACTGACTCAACGAATTTGAGCCAGGATGCGGTCAGCATGGTTCGCGGCTACATTGAAACTGAGTTTGGCGCGAAGTACCTGCCGAAAGCCGCCAATGTGTACAGCAGCAAAGAAAACTCGCAGGAAGCGCACGAAGCGATTCGTCCTTCTGATGTGGCTATTCAGTCCGAGCAGTTGAAGGATATGGAAGCCGATGCGCAGAAATTATATCAGCTGATCTGGCGCCAGTTTGTCGCCTGTCAGATGATGCCAGCGCAGTATGACTCCACCACGCTGACCGTGGCGGCTGGAGACTTCAAACTGAAGGCCAAAGGCCGTACGCTGCGTTTTGATGGCTGGACGGCGGTGATGCCTGCGCTGCGTAAAGGCGATGAAGACCGGACCTTACCACCGGTTGAAGTGGGCGAAGAGCTGAAGCTGCAACAGCTGAAGCCAAGTCAGCACTTCACCAAGCCACCGGCTCGCTTCAGCGAAGCGTCGCTGGTGCGCGAGCTGGAAAAACGCGGTATCGGTCGTCCTTCTACCTATGCGTCGATTATCTCGACCATTCAGGATCGTGGTTACGTCCGCGTTGAGAGCCGTCGTTTCTATGCGGAGAAAATGGGTGAAATCGTTACCGATCGTCTGGAAGCTAACTTCCGCGAGCTGATGAACTACGATTTTACCGCGCATATGGAAGACAACCTCGATAAGGTTGCGAATAACGAAGCGCAGTGGAAAGGCGTGCTGGATCAGTTCTTTGCTGACTTCAGCCAGCAGCTGGAAAAAGCGGATAAGGATCCTGAAGAGGGTGGCATGCAGCCGAACCAGATGATCCTGACCTCGATTGACTGCCCGACCTGTAACCGCAAAATGGGTATCCGTACCGCAAGTACCGGTGTGTTCCTCGGTTGTTCAGGTTATGCATTACCACCAAAAGAGCGTTGTAAGCAGACCATCAACTTAATCCCTGAGAATGAAGTGCTGAATATTCTTGAGGGTGATGATGCTGAAACCAACGCGCTGCGTGCCCGTCATCGTTGCCAGAAGTGTGGCACTGCGATGGACAGCTACCTGATCGACAACCAGCGTAAGCTGCACGTCTGTGGTAACAACCCAGGCTGTGATGGTTATGAGATCGAACAGGGTGAATTCCGCATCAAGGGCTACGATGGCCCGATTGTTGAGTGCGAAAAATGTGGTTCTGAAATGCACCTGAAAATGGGACGTTTCGGTAAGTACATGGCCTGTACCAACGAGGAATGCAAAAACACCCGTAAGATCCTGCGTAATGGCGATGTTGCGCCACCGAAAGAAGATCCGGTGCCGTTGCCAGAGCTGACCTGTGAGAAGTCAGATGCGTATTTCGTGCTGCGTGACGGTGCTGCTGGCGTGTTCCTGGCAGCCAACACCTTCCCGAAATCACGCGAAACACGTGCGCCGCTGGTGGAAGAGCTGCAACGCTTCCGCGATCGTCTGCCTGAAAAACTGAGCTATCTGGCCGATGCGCCGGTCAGCGATGAAGAAGGCAACAAAGCGGTCGTGCGTTTCAGCCGTAAAACCAAACAGCAGTACGTCAGTACCGAGAAAGACGGTAAGGCGACGGGTTGGTCAGCGTTTTACGTTGATGGCAAATGGGAAGTCGCCAGCAAAGCGACCGCGACCAAAGCCGCTCCGGTTAAAGCTGCCGCCAATAAAGCCACGGCCACCAAAGCCACTGCGAAAAAAGCGGCGAAGAAGTAATCTGATGGGCCAGCGCCAGCTGGCCCTTTCTTCCTCCACTGCGCCTTGCTGAGCTATACATCTCCCCTGATTTTGTTATAGTTGTTATAGATATCCCTTTCCTTATTATAAAATCGCATTAGACCGGACTCCCCACTGCTGCAGCGATGTTTTCACCGCTTTCTGCATGGACTTCGGCGCGTAGCTTCAAACCTCAGATGGAATGAAAAATGAAATTGCAGCAGCTGCGTTACATTGTTGAAGTGGTCAATCACAACCTGAACGTCTCCTCCACCGCAGAAGGGCTCTATACCTCTCAACCGGGCATCAGTAAGCAGGTGCGCATGCTGGAGGATGAGCTGGGGATCCAGATTTTTGCCCGCAGTGGCAAACACCTGACTCAGGTGACGCCGGCAGGGCAAGAAATTATCCGCATCGCCCGTGAAGTGCTGTCTAAAGTCGATGCCATTAAGTCGGTCGCCGGTGAGCATACCTGGCCTGATAAAGGTTCGCTGTATGTAGCCACCACGCACACCCAGGCACGCTATGCGCTGCCTAACGTGATTAAAGGTTTTATTGAACGCTATCCTCGCGTGTCGCTGCATATGCATCAGGGCTCGCCAACGCAGATTGCTGAAGCCGTTTCTAAAGGCAACGCGGACTTTGCGATTGCCACAGAAGCGCTGCATTTGTACGACGATTTGATCATGCTCCCTTGCTATCACTGGAACCGGGCGATAGTCGTTACCCCCGATCATCCGTTGGCGGGTAAGGCCAAAGTATCGATTGAAGAACTTGCAGAATACCCATTAGTCACCTATACGTTCGGATTTACGGGCCGTTCAGAACTGGACACTGCCTTTAACCGTGCAGGGCTGACGCCACGGATAGTCTTTACTGCCACCGATGCGGATGTGATTAAAACCTATGTACGCCTGGGACTGGGTGTTGGAGTGATTGCGAGCATGGCGGTCGATCCGGTTTCCGATCCTGACCTGGTAAGGATTGAAGCAACTGATGTATTTAGCTTCAGTACGACCAAAATCGGTTTCCGCCGCAGCACCTTCCTGCGCAGCTATATGTATGACTTTATCCAACGATTCGCACCGCACCTGACGCGCGATGTGGTTGATACTTCAGTAGGTTTACGCTCCAATGAAGACATTGAAGCGATGTTTAAAGACATTAAACTTCCTGCAAGATAATTTCCCCCGTGAATATTAGTGTTATGTCAAGGGCCGCTCATGCGGCCCTTTTTATTTCAATGGACCTTTAAATTGCTCTTAACGATTAACCCTTTTTATTCTTTTTACGTAAATGAAACATGTATCACATGTTTTCTGATTGTTATTCATTAAATGAGAATTGGTACACACTTTTGGTCGACGGACTTTGCGTCTGTCTAGGATGATTCTCATACTCTTGTTATAGAACAGCGGAGAAGGGCGGTTCTTAAGGGAAGGTAAAGAAAACTCTAGTTTTAAATGGATCTGAAAGCTGATGAGATCAATGTTATTTGGGTTAAGGCGTAATTAATTGACTTAAGTTTGATTAATCACAAAGGATATAGTTTTTCTTGTTTGATAAATGCCATTAATCGTTTTGTTCAATAAAAATTACTGGATTTCGCTCAGAATAATGTTTAGGATTCATCCTAATTTCTGATTGGTTCAAACAATCGTTTTCAATGAGAGTGATTATCAAAAACTATGAACACTAAATTAACAGTACAACCCGTTTTCGGTCATAAGACCATGAAAGTTCAGCGTAGCGCTAACATGAAACGCAAAGCCTGGCTGGCAGTATTCGCTGGTTCAGCGGTGTTTTGGATTGCAGCTGCATTCATGATTTGGCGTGTGTGGGGTTAACTATGCATCTTCAGACTTGCAATCAGAAGTCACAGCAAACCAGCAAGATGAAAGAGCGCTTTTGCAAAGGCAAATCTTCCGATGAAGTCATTGTTCCAGAGTCATGGGGCCTGAGTGAATTGCAGCGCAGTTTTATAGATTCAATGATCGACAAGAAAACCAAATAATAATAAGCGTCTAATTCTTTCTTCGGCCAGTTGGCTGAAAATTATAATACAAATAGTTACCTACGTTGCAATTGGCCACCTAATCTGGCCGGGCACTTTACTGCCTGAATGATGGGAAAACCATCAAAAAAACGGTGAAATCATTCGCATTTAGCAATGGTTTATATGAAGTACGTTTTTAAGGTCGCAGAGACCTGGGGAGTGCAAATGAATTTAACTCAAATGACCTGGTTCAGTACCTGGACTTTTTCCGCCTTATTCTGGACAAGCGCCGTCTGGGCAGGATTATTGATGCATCTTTAATGCATACATAAACAAACGAATTTATATAGAAACGCCTCACTGGCTAGTACAGTGGGGCGTTTTTGTTTTTACCGGTTGTTTCCAATGTTGTCGTTTCGTGTTGTTATCAAAACGTTACCTTTCGTTTGTACTATCTTTAAATCAGACCCTGTAATAACTCAGGTTATGATTTGAGTTGAAAAAAGGAGGAGTAATGTCGTCGACCCTACATAATAAAGCCAGGACAACACTGGACGTTAAAGGCCAACGTTATAGCTACTACAGTCTGCCCCGCGCCGCGGAGCAACTGGGTGACCTGACACGTTTGCCTAAATCCCTGAAAGTCCTGATGGAAAACCTGCTTCGTTGGCAGGATGAAGACTCAGTCACTGAAGCCGATATCGTGGCGCTGGCCGGCTGGCTAAAACAGGCGCATGCCGATCGTGAAATTGCTTATCGTCCGGCGCGGGTGCTGATGCAGGACTTTACCGGCGTGCCGGCAGTCGTCGATCTGGCGGCGATGCGCGAGGCGGTTAAACGGCTGGGTGGCGATGTTGCCAAGGTGAATCCGTTATCGCCCGTCGATCTGGTGATTGACCACTCGGTCACCGTGGATCGCTTTGGTGACGACGATGCGTTTGAAGAAAACGTCCGGCTGGAGATGGAACGTAACCATGAGCGTTACGTTTTCTTACGCTGGGGGCAGAAAGCCTTTAATAAATTTAGCGTGGTTCCGCCAGGCACCGGAATTTGCCATCAGGTCAATCTGGAATATCTCGGCAAAGCGGTATGGCATGAGCAGCAAGATGGTGAAGAGCTTGCTTATCCAGATACCCTTGTGGGGACCGATTCCCACACCACAATGATCAATGCGCTGGGCGTTCTCGGTTGGGGCGTCGGTGGGATTGAGGCCGAAGCCGCAATGCTCGGCCAACCGGTCTCGATGCTGATCCCGGACGTGGTCGGCTTTAAGCTTACCGGCAAACTTAAACCCGGCATCACCGCCACTGACTTAGTGCTGACCGTTACGCAAATGCTGCGTAAACATGGGGTGGTAGGCAAATTCGTCGAGTTTTATGGCGACGGGCTGGACGACCTCCCGCTGGCTGACCGCGCGACCATTGCCAATATGGCGCCAGAATACGGTGCAACCTGTGGCTTCTTCCCGGTGGATGCGGTTACGCTGGGATATATGACCCTGACAGGCAGAAGTAGCGAACAGGTCTCGCTGGTTGAAGCCTATGCCAAAGCTCAGGGAATGTGGCGCAATCCTGGCGATGAACCGGTGTTCACCAGCTCGCTGGCGCTGGACATGAATGAAGTCGAAGCCAGTCTGGCCGGACCGAAACGTCCTCAGGATCGTGTGGCGCTGGGCGATGTGCCTAAAGCCTTCCAGGCCAGTAACGAGCTTGAAATCAATCAGTCGCAGAAACAGCACAAGGCCATTACCTATACCGACAGCAAAACCGGCCTGCAGCAAACGTTGAAAGACGGTGCTGTGGTTATCTCCGCCATCACCTCCTGTACCAATACCTCAAACCCAAGCGTATTAATGGCCGCCGGATTACTGGCGAAGAAAGCCGTTTCGCTGGGCCTGAAACGCCAGCCCTGGGCGAAAGCGTCCCTTGCGCCGGGTTCCAAAGTGGTTTCGGATTATCTCGCGACCGCAGGCTTAACAACCTATCTTGATCAGCTCGGTTTTAACCTTGTGGGCTATGGCTGCACCACCTGTATCGGTAACTCAGGCCCGCTGCCTGACGAAGTGGAAACCGCCATTAAACAGGGCGATTTGACCGTTGGCGCCGTATTGTCCGGCAACCGTAACTTCGAAGGTCGTATTCACCCTTATGTGAAAACGAACTGGCTGGCATCACCGCCATTAGTGGTGGCTTATGCGCTCGCCGGTAACATGAATATCAACCTGCAACAGGATCCCATCGGGCAAGATAAGGCCGGTAATCCGGTCTACCTGAAAGATATCTGGCCTTCGCCGGAAGAGATTGCCGAAGCTGTGCAGCTGGTGTCGACCGATATGTTCCATAAAGAGTACGCCGAGGTGTTTGAAGGCACGCCAGAATGGCAGCAAATCAAAGTCAGCGAAGCCGCGACCTATGACTGGGATGAAGGATCGACCTATATTCGCCTGTCACCGTTCTTTGATCATATGGGCAAAGTGCCCGATCCGGTTAAAGACATTAAAGGTGCGCGGATCCTGGCAATGCTGGGCGATTCGGTGACCACTGACCACATCTCTCCTGCGGGCAGTATCAAAGCGGAAAGTCCGGCAGGGCGCTATTTACTCGATCATGGCGTAGAACGTAACGACTTCAACTCCTACGGTTCGCGTCGTGGTAACCATGAAGTGATGATGCGCGGGACCTTCGCGAACATTCGTATTCGCAACGAAATGGTGCCGGGTGTGGAAGGTGGCGTAACCCGATTTGTGCCGGGTGATGAGCAGTTAGCCATTTACGATGCGGCGATGAAATATCAGCAGCAAGGTACGCCTCTGGCCGTCATCGCGGGCAAAGAGTACGGATCCGGCTCAAGTCGTGACTGGGCCGCCAAAGGACCGCGTTTGTTGGGTGTACGCGTGGTGATCTCTGAATCCTTCGAACGTATCCACCGATCCAACCTGATCGGTATGGGGATCCTGCCGCTGGAATTCCCGCAGGGCGTAACCCGTAAAACGTTGGGATTAACCGGCGACGAATGGATTGACGTGGAAAATCTGACGCAGCTTAAGCCTGGCGGGACGGTGAACGTGACGCTGACCTATGCTGATGGCCGCAAGGAAGTGCTGGAAACCCGCTGCCGCATCGATACCGGCAATGAACTGACCTATTACAAAAACGATGGCATTTTGCACTATGTCATCCGTAATATGCTGGACGCGTAGTCATCAAAAGCAATCTGAAATGAAAAAGGGCCGATCTCAGTCGGCCCTTTTTTTGTGCTAATCGCGGCTCAGTCTTTTGACAGCAGATGGCCCATTTTGGCCGCCTTGGTATCCAGATAGTGCGCGTTTTCGGGATTACGCCCGACGATCAGCGGGACGCGTTCAACGATGTTGATCCCGGCTTCGCTGAGGATCTCAACTTTCCGCGGATTATTGGTCAGCAGACGCACTTCGTTCACGCCTAACAGCTTGAACATATCGGCGCACAGGGTGAAGTCGCGTTCATCAGCAGCAAAGCCAAGCTGGTGGTTAGCTTCAACCGTGTCATAGCCTTTATCCTGCAAGGCATAGGCGCGGATCTTGTTTAGCAAACCAATATTGCGTCCTTCCTGACGATGGTAGAGCAGCACGCCCCGTCCTTCTTCGGCGATGTGGTTCAGTGCAGCTTCAAGCTGGAAGCCACAGTCACAGCGCAGGCTGAACAGCGCATCGCCGGTCAGACATTCAGAATGTACGCGAGCAAGTACCGCATCGCTGTTGGTAATATCTCCATAAACCAGTGCCACATGATCGTGACCGGTTGCCAGTTCTTCAAAACCAACCATCAGGAAATCTCCCCATGGCGTGGGCAGTTTGGCTTCTGCTACCCGTTTAAGCTGCATGTGACTCTCCAGAACCATCAAGTGTTGCGCTATCATCATGGTAGCGCGCTGTCAGCAAACTGACACAATTCATAACGCTTATTTTGCCACAATCAGGGCGAAGGCGGTTAACGAGTTAGAGCGATTGTAGTGATACCGCACAATTATCACCTTGTCAGTCAGTATGTTATTATTTTTTATCATAAACTTATCTTGTTTTGATCAAACACCCGGTCCGGTAAAGGATGACTATGAGAGAAATTGCGCTTCGCACCACATTGGGTGCACTGATATTGCTTATTATGCCAGCAGCCGTCTGGCTATCGGGTTGGCACTGGCAACCGGTTGAAATGGGCATCGGTTATAAAATGCTGTTCTGGTTGACCGAAACGGTGACCAGCCCGTGGGGAACGCTGACCAGTGCGGTGCTGTGTGGCTGGTTTTTATGGTGCCTGCGTTTTCGTTTCAAACCGGCACTCCTGTTGCTGGTGATTGTGATTTCGGCCATTCTGGTCGGGCAGTATGCCAAGAGCTTTATAAAGGAGCAGGTGCAGGAGCCTCGTCCTTATGTTCTTTGGCTTGAACACAGTAATGGGCTTGATGAAAAAACGTTCTACGAGCAGAAACGCCCGGAACGCAGCACGTTGGTGCGCAATGCGCTGTTCAACAATACGCAGCTGCCTGACTGGTTAAAGCAACATTGGGAATTCGAGACCGGTTATGCGTTTCCCTCAGGCCATACGATGTTTGCCGCCAGCTGGGCATTGCTGGGGATTGGGCTGCTCTGGCCGCGTCGCCGCATCGTCACGGTGGTGATATTAGTGGCGTGGGCGGTCGGTGTGATGGGCAGTCGACTGGCGCTGGGCATGCATTGGCCACAGGATCTGATTACCGCCACCGCGATCAGCTGGGCGCTGGTCACGCTGGCAACCTGGCTGGTGCAGCGCTATTGCGGACCGTTGACCGTGCCACCGCAGGAAGAGCAGGAAATCCAGCAGCGCGATGCGGAGTGATTGAATTTCTGGCTTTTGTCCCCATAACTGAGGGATGTGCAGGAATTTTTCATGGTCTCCGCGTTTCCAGACGCATCGGACAAGCAACAGCGCTTTTTTTTTGGCATAATTCATCTGGTTAACACCAGACTATGGGATGGACTGTGAAATATTTGCTGATTTTTTTACTGGTATTGGTGATCTTTATCATCTCTATTACGCTTGGGGCGCACAACGATCAGGTTGTTTCATTCAACTACCTGTTAGCGCAGGGTGAATACCGCGTATCCACGCTGCTGGCCGTATTGTTTGCCGCCGGATTCTTACTTGGTTGGGCTATTTGCGGTCTGTTCTGGCTGCGCGTACGTGTTTCACTGGGCCACACTCAGCGTAAATTAAAACGCCTTCAGCAACAGCTGGGGCAGGCAGAAGAGACAGTGACAGTGTCACAAGTCCCTGCCGTTAAGGAATAATCTCTTATGTTGGAACTGCTGTTTCTGTTATTACCTGTTGCCGCCGCCTACGGCTGGTATATGGGGCGCCGTAGCGCGCAACAGGACAAGCAACAGGAAGCAAGCCGCCTGTCACGCGATTATGTGGCGGGCGTTAACTTCCTGCTCTCCAATCAGCAGGACAAAGCGGTCGATCTGTTCCTTGATATGTTGAAAGAGGACAGTGGCACCGTTGAAGCTCACCTGACGTTAGGCAACCTTTTCCGCTCGCGTGGCGAAGTTGACCGCGCTATCCGTATCCACCAGGCATTAATGGAAAGTGCCTCACTCACTTACGATCAGCGCCTGTTAGCGGTACAACAGCTGGGCCGCGACTATATGGCCGCTGGCTTTTACGATCGGGCAGAAGAGATGTTCAGCCAGCTGGTGGATGAAACGGATTTCCGCGTGGGTGCCTTACAACAGCTGTTGATCATCCATCAGGCAACCAGCGACTGGCCTAAAGCGATTGAAGTGGCCGAGCGCCTGGTGAAGCTGGGCAAAGATAAGCAGCGGATGGAAATTGCGCATTTCTATTGCGAACTGGCCTTGCAGGCAATGGGCAGTGACGATCTCGATCGCGCAATGGGCCTGCTGCGGAAGGGTGAGTCAGCCGACCGGCAGAGCGCACGCGTGTCAATCATGATGGGCCGTATCCATATGGCCAAAGGCGAGTATGCCAAAGCCGTTGGCCACCTGCAGCGCGTGCTTGAGCAGGATAAAGAGCTGGTCAGTGAAACGCTGGAAATGCTGGAAACCTGTTATCAGCAACTCGATCAGCCGAATGCCTGGGCAGAGTACCTTAAGCGTTGCGTGGAAGAGAACACCGGAGCGGCGGCAGAGCTGTACCTGTCTGATGTGATTGAACATGACGAGGGCGGGGAAGTGGCTCAGCTGTATATCAATCGTCAGCTTCAGCGCCATCCGACGATGCGGGTGTTCCATCGTTTGATGGATTATCACCTGCATGAAGCGGAAGATGGCAGGGCGAAAGAGAGCCTGATGGTGCTGCGTGACATGGTAGGCGAGCAAATCCGCACCAAGCCCCGTTATCGCTGCCACAAATGTGGCTTCACCGCCCATGCACTTTACTGGCATTGTCCTTCATGCCGTGCCTGGTCTTCGGTAAAACCTATTCGCGGTCTCGACGGCCAGTAACCCGTAATTGGGTCACTGGCCTGTTTTACACCCCAACTTTAGTTACAACATACTAAATAATATTATTAATAAGATACCTGTGACATCGGCGTTGTTTGCTGTCTGACAGGGCAGGCTGACGAAAACTGACGCGCCAACCTGTGATTTTGCCGGTGTCGCAGGTAGAATGCTTGCCGTTTATCTCTTGTGCCAAAGGCGCATCACTCTTAAGAGGGCTCTTCTATGCAATCACTTTCGGTCACCGGTTCCCCCATTCTGGTCGCGCTGGATTATAACGATCGCGCTGCCGCTATGGCTTTTGTGGATCGAATTGACCCACAGAGCTGCCGGTTGAAAGTAGGCAAAGAGATGTTCACCCTTTTCGGACCTGAGCTGGTGAAAGACCTGCACACGCGGGGTTTTGACGTCTTTCTCGACCTGAAATTCCACGACATCCCTAATACTACCGCACACGCCGTTGCGGCGGCCGCAGAGCTGGGTGTCTGGATGGTCAATGTCCATGCCAGCGGCGGAGCGCGGATGATGACCGCCGCGCGTGAGGCGCTTCTGCCTTTTGGCAAAGATGCGCCGCAGCTGATTGCCGTCACCGTGCTGACCAGCATGGAGGCTTCAGACTTGAAAGATATTGGTATCGATGTATCCCCGGCCGACCATGCCGAGCGTTTAGCGCGTCTGACCCAGCAGTGTGGGCTGGACGGTGTGGTGTGCTCAGCGCATGAAGCGGTTCGCTTTAAACAGGCTTTTGGATCAGACTTCAAGCTGGTGACGCCGGGCATTCGTCCTGCAGGCAGCGACGCGGGCGACCAGCGTCGGATCATGACACCACAACAGGCGCAGCAGGCTGGCGTGGATTATATGGTGATCGGGCGTCCAATTACCCAATCGGCCGATCCGCAAGCCACGCTGAAAACCATTCTTGCATCATTACAGGAGGCATAATGGCCGATAATAACAGCCGCCTCGTTTACTCGACGGAGTATGGCCGTATTGATGAGCCGAAGCAGGAAGTCCAGCGGCCTAAGGGCGACGGCATCGTGCGTCTGCAACGGCAAACCAGCGGCAGAAAGGGCAAGGGTGTTTGTCTGATTACCGGGCTGGAGATGAATGATGCAGAAATCGAAAAGCTGGCGGCGGAATTGAAGAAAAAATGTGGATGCGGCGGCTCGGTGAAAGAGGGCGTGATTGAAATACAGGGCGACAAGCGTGACCTGTTAAAAACGTTACTCGAAGCGAAGGGTTTGAAGGTGAAGCTGGCAGGAGGCTGAAGCGACATCGCTGCAGCAATCTCAACTGAGGCCGATCATCTGAAGCCATAATAAAGGCCGCGAATTTCGCGGCCTTTTGCTGTAGATGCATTGCATAGTCTGAATTTATTATGGTTATTATTTGCTGATTTGGTGGCCGATAATACCACCAACAGCGGCACCACCCACGGTGCCCAGTCCGCTACCGTTGGACAGAATATTTCCGCCAATAGCACCAGCACCAGCACCAATTGCCGTATTACGATCGCGTTTAGACCAGTTCGAGCATGCGCTCAGTGAAAGCACCAGAGTTGCGGCTAACACGCCAGCGGTAATACGTTTTGCGGTCATTGACATCATCAATTCTCCTTAATGTCTTTTACAGAGATATCTTTCTCAGTATAGCGTCTGCTTTGCGTTGAAGGCCCAATCCGGGCATATTTATGAGTGGTTTATCTCACTTAAAGGAAATTAACCGCTATAAAAAATGCTGTGCATAGCCCGCAGTTGGAACGCAATTAATCGCTGACAACAGAGCGGATATAGATAGAAGTCTAACTATAACCTCGGGTTCTATTGCCTTTCTGTATTGTATTCACCGCTGATCATCTTCACAGGTAAAAAATCCTAAATGCTTAGACATTTCTGGTCCTAAAACGCATTCCCCTGAACCATCCAGTTTCCGCCATCAAATCGCGCACCCCGTTCCCTGAGATGCATGGCCACTGAAACGCTCTGTTAACGGTCGTTTCGTTGCGCTAACCTGGCATGTTTAACGACCTCATCAACCACCGTCAGCGTCAATACCCGATCGCCCTGATACCAGCGTCCGTTCTGCGGCTTCCAGCCCTCTGCCAGCAGACGTTCGGCAGTGTCACTTATTGGCTGCCCGATCATCGCATCAATCTCTTCAGGTTGCGTCTGCCGTGAGGCGTTCTGCGCCTTGGTTTTATGGATATCGCAGCTCACGCCATCAGTCATCTGCGTACAGCCGCTTGCCTCGAGCTGAGCGCGATATTTAGCACTGATGGCATAGGCTGGCCCGGCAGACATTGCGGTAATCGCCAGGATCAACAGCGCGCGGGAAAGGTAACGGCTTGGGATGTGAGTCATTCTGTACCTCGGTTTATTGCATTCAGTTAATCAGCAATCAGAGACCATGCGCACGGCCATTAGGGCTGTTATGCGCTGATGCCTGGGCATTCTCTGCGCCACGACCCTGATGGCCAATGCTGCCTTTGTTATGGCCCGCTTTGTCGTGGCGGTTACCGGTGTGGCTAATCTGGAAGGCTGAGACGTAAGGAACCGCCACCTGTACGCCGGGCATCGTCGCAGCAAGTTGCGCGGCGGTTGTTACCTGCGTAACGCCGTTGATCGTTACTGAAACCTGCGTTGACGGGTTTAGGGTTGATGCCGCGACGTTGATAGTTGGCACGCGCTGGTTAACTGCAACAGGTGCAACCGGCGTTTTTTGTAATAGTGTCATATAGACATTGATGCGGGTTGGCGTTCGCTGTGGTACCGACTGAGGCACGGCCTGCGGTACTAAAGGCTGCAATTGCGCGATCGGCGTTTGTTGCTGGATCTGCGGAGTAGTCTGAGGCACGGCCTGCGGTACTGAAGGCTGCAATTGAGCGATCGGCGTTTGTTGTTGGATCTGCGGAGTAGTCTGCGGCACCGCTTGCATAACAGCGGGCTGCAACTGAGGCACTGGCGTCCGCTGTGGGGCTTGCGGCACGGCCTGTGGCACGGCCTGCGCAACGGATGGCTGCAACTGAGCAACTGGTGTTTTTTGTTGTATCTGTGGCGTGGCCTGCGGAATTGCCTGCGGAACATTCATCCGCTGTGGTACTGATTGCACCATTGCAACAGGAGTTTTCTGCGGTGTGCGTTGTGGTGAAATCTGCGGCACCTGTGGCTGTTTTGATGGAACTGCGTCAGGAGTTGCGTAGCCTACGCTCTGGGTATTTTTAGCATTGATGTATGAATTGCCAAAATTGTTGTTAATTGAATCAGACAACGCGCCACCTGTTAAACCAGTGAGTGATGGTGATTCTGGTGCCGCAACAGCAGCAAAGGTTGAAACAGTGGCAACAGCCAGGGCGAGCATTTTGATACTGGTTTTCATTTTCAGGTATTCCGTAATTTGGGTTTGTGCGCATTCATGACGGTCAGATTCCCCATTTGACGGTGATAACAGGGCATCAACATCTAACCGAAACTTATTTCACTGCACGGAAAAAGCCCCCTGAAACCTGCCAGGCATTCAGGGGGAAAGCTCACCAGGAATGAAAACGATGGAAACAATGTCGGAATGGAATCGACATGCCATTTCTCGTCGGTGCGCAAATTACGCCGTTTAGGATTGGTTTAAGTTGATATAAATCAATCGCGAGTGGAAACGATTACACTCGTAAACTAATGTCTTATTTTGTAAAGAGAAAAATGTTTACGCACTGTTTTTGATTATTCGTGCGCAGAGGGGATCCCTGTTGTTCACGCATTTACTGGCCTACAGCGAGTTCCTGCCGGGCATCCAGCGAATAGCTCCATACCCAGTCCGTAAGTCGCGGGGGAAAATGGAGAAAATGGGGCTGGAGAAGAAAAATGTTAGAACAGTTAAAACAACAGGTACTGGAAGCCAATCTGGCGCTGCCAAAACACGGTCTGGTGGTCTTTACCTGGGGTAACGTCAGTGCGCTGGATCGCGACAGTGGGCTGATGGTGATTAAACCGTCGGGTGTCAGCTATGACGTTATGCAGCGTGACGATATGGTGGTGGTTAACGTCGCCACGGGGGAGGTGGTTGAAGGCAACAAACGACCTTCGTCTGATACGGATACCCATCGCGCACTTTATCAGGCCTGGCCTGAGGTAGGCAGTATCGTCCATACCCATTCCCGCCATGCGACGATCTGGGCCCAGTCTGGCCGGGATATTCCTGCCTGGGGAACCACCCATGCGGATGATTTCTATGGCGCCATTCCCTGCACCCGACAAATGACGCCTGAAGAGATTCAGACGCGATACGAGTGGGAAACCGGGCAAGTGATTATCGAAACCTTCCAGCAGCGTGAAATCGATCCGCTGGCGGTTCCTGCGGTGCTGGTGAATTCGCATGGGCCATTCTGTTGGGGCAAAACAGCAGATGAGGCCGTTCACTCAGCCGTGGTGTTGGAAGAAGTGGCCTACATGGGGATCTTCAGTCAGCAACTCACGGCCAACCTGCCTGCCATCCAGCAACCACTGCTGGATAATCACTATTTGCGTAAGCACGGCACTAACGCCTGGTATGGTCAGAAAAAATAATTTTATCAGGCCCGTTAACGTAATTCAGGCAAACGTTTTGTCTGAATTACGGTCTGGCAATATTTAGCACTATTTTTCGCTTGACTGCTCATCCTTCCCACCTGTTTTATCTTAAAAATCAAAACCAGATTTTGTGATTACCCGCTCTGGATTACGCTGGAACCGCGCTTAAGCGCTCCCATAACCAGAGGATAAGATAATGACAGTAATTAATCAGACTACATGCAGGTTGTTTAGCGAAGTTGGACAAACCACACAGCTCTCCGCGTACTACGAGGAAGGGCGTCGCACCATGTGGATGTTACTTCGCGCGCAACCGCGTCCAAGCTTCAATCACGAGCTGATCGAAGAGATCATGAACCTCAGTTATGCCGCTCAGCGTTCTGGCTTACCCATCGACTTTTGGGTGACCGGTTCGCTGGTTCCGACGATGTTTAACGCCGGTGGCGATCTGCGGTTCTTTGTTGAATCGATTAAAAATGGACGGCGTGAAGCACTGAGGGCGTATGCCCGGGCCTGCGTGGACTGCATTCATGCCGCAGCACGCGGCTTTGATACCGGCGCAGTCAGTATTGCTATGATTGAAGGCAGCGCTTTGGGTGGTGGCTTCGAGGCTGCATTGGCCCACCACTTTATCCTGGCGCAAAACACCGCCCGCATGGGCTTCCCGGAAATTGCGTTCAACCTGTTTCCTGGCATGGGGGGCTATTCACTGGTCGCCCGTCGTTCAGGGATGAAACTGGCGGAAGAGCTGATCTGTGAAGGGGAGTCACATACCGCCGAATGGTTTGAACAACGTGGACTGGTCGATAAGCTGTTCCAGCCGGGTGATGGTTACCAGGCGACGCGTACGTTTATCGACACCATGAAGCCAAAACTGAACGGCGTGAAGGCGATGCTGAAAGCGCGTCAGCGTGTGTTACAGCTGACGCGCGCAGAGCTGATGGATATCACGGAAGACTGGGTAGACTTCGCGTTCACCATTGAACCGAAAGATATTGCCTATATGGAACGTCTGGTACAGTTGCAGAACCGTCACAGTGCGCAGGTTTTACGTAAAGTCGGCTAAGCATTAGTCCGGTTCGCCAGCCAGTGCTCGATATCGTCGGCGGGCATGGGTCTGGCATATAAATAACCCTGGCGGGTATCCACACCACTCGCCAGGACAAAGGCCTCTTCCTCTTTGGTTTCGATCCCTTCAGCAATAACCTGCAAATCCAGCGCCTTCGCCACCGCCACAATCGCCTTAACTAACGACTGCGATACCGGCTGATCGTTTACGTTGCGGACAAAACTCTGGTCGAGCTTAATTGCGTCAATGGGCACGCGAGCCAGCTGTGAAAGCGAGGAATATCCGGTACCGAAGTCGTCCAGATGCACCTCTGCGCCCAGCTGCTGGAACTGCAACATCAACGCCAGCGCCTTTTCTTCATTCTCGATCAGGCAACTTTCAGTCAGTTCAATGTCAATCGGGCAGCGCGACAGATTCAACTGCTCCAGCGCCAGTTTCAGATCGGTATAGATACTCTGATCGGTCAGCTGACGGGCGGAGACATTCACCGCCACGCGTAAATCGATGCCTTTCTCCCGCCAGCGAACAACCTGTTCAAGCGCAGTCAGCATCACCCAGCGACCGAGCGGCACAATCAATCCCGACTCTTCGGCATAAGAGATAAAATCGCCTGGCGGAACCAGACCACGTTCCGGCGAAAGCCAGCGCACCAGCGCCTCCACGCTTTTCACCTCGCCATTTCCGTCAACTTTTGGCTGATAATGGATAATCAGCTGATTCTGATCCAGCGCTTTGCGCAGGTTGGTATCCAGCCACAGATATTCAAATACCCGTTGGTTCATTTCGGCAGAGAAGATGCAGAATTTACCACGACCATTTTCTTTGGCTGTATACATGGCGGTGTCAGCATTGCGCATCAGGCTTTCTTTATCTTCGCCGTGCTGCGGGCTGACCGCGATGCCAATGGAGCAACCTGAATAGACTTCAATCAGGCCGATACGGAACGGCTGCTTCAGACGATCGAGGATGCGCGATGCCATCGCTTCCAGCGAGGCCTGACTGGCGGCGGTGGCCAGCACGATGAATTCATCACCGCCCAGACGTGCCAGGGTCTGATCTTTATCCAGACAGCTTAAAATCGCCAGCGAGACCGCCTGCAACAGCTGATCGCCAAACATGTGCCCGTAGGCATCGTTGACCTTCTTAAAATTGTCGAGGTCGAGATAGACGATGCCAATCTGCTGCTCAACACGCTGTTCCAGCGCCTCAGCGATAGCGTGGTTAATCGCATTGCGGTTTGGCAGGCCGGTAATGGTGTCGGTATTCGCCAGCACGCGCAGGCGCTCCTGAGCGCGACGTTCTTCAGTAATGTCTGTCCCCGAGCAGATCAGGTAGATCTCATTTTTCCCGCTGCCGCTGTGGACAAATTTATTGCGGAACAGGAACAGGCGCTGGCCTTTTTTGGTTTTGATCCAGCGTTCGACTTCGTAAGAGCTGCCATCGCGGAAAAAGCCGCTGATATTCCGGCGTGAAGACGAGGCTTCTTGCTTGGTCATAAACAGCTGGAACACATTACGGCCAATCACTTCTTGTTCTTTCAGGCCGGTATATTCTTCGCTCAATCGATTAAAGCGCTGAATGTTGCCGCGCTGATCGACAATCACAATCACCGAATTGGCTTCAGAAACCACCTGTTCGGCAAATGAGAGTCCCAGTACCAGATCGCGCGCCACGGCGGAGGTATCTCCCCACGCAGACGCGCTGCCGGCCCATGAGGTTTGGTTAACTCTTCTGCCGACCAGATGCATAGAAAGAGGCTCACCGTACAGGGACAGTGTCAGGTTAACGCTGGACGTAATTACCGTCATGCTGCGGATCAGGCTGGCCTGTGGGCCAGTTAGCGCCACGGCGATATGTGTACTTGCCTGTTCATCCTCAGCAAAAAGGAGTGCATCGCTGTCTGCCATTAAACGCCAATGAGGGCTGGTGGTACCAAAATAGGTATAAAGTAATGATTGCCCCGGTTCATCGGTCATCTGGTGTCTCCTTGAGGGATGCAATGAAGGCTGTATCTTCTTATTTTAGCAACAGTATTCGGCAACCAGTATAATCTCAAGGTGTATCTCAGATATATTTTTCCAGCAGAAATTAACGGGGAGAAGAAAATGCCCCGATCTGGCGATCGGGGGCGTGGATTAGCAGGGGCATTTGCCTAACTTCCCAGCTTTACTCGGGAAGCGGGCATCAAGACAGTAGCGATGAAATTCTTTCTCTGTCATAGGTTTAGTCTGAGGATGCTGCTGATTCATGTGCCGAAGATAACCAGGGTAATCCTGTACGCCCACCATCAGGCGGAAGGTTTGCGCCACACGTGACATAAGAAGGCGTAACGTTAATTTCTCTGGTGATTTTGTGCTATTCATCGCCAGGCAGCGATAAATGATCAGAGAACGTCGTTTAGGTATCGCATAAATAGCATCAGACATGGCGAGCCTCACTGCGCAAGGAAACGGCGGTTTCGTGGGTAGTCGGTGTTGCGCTGTTCAGCGCGCGACGGATCACGAAGAAGGCAGAAATCAACATCGTCACCGCCACCAGCATAAAGAAGGCGCAGAGCGCGGCGTTGATTTGATTGCTGAAGACGATTGTTTGCATATCTGCCACGGATTTGGCCGGGGCAATAATGATGCCGTTATCGATCCCTTTAGAGAACTTATTGGCCTGCGCCAGGAAACCAATGCTCGGCTTCTCATGGAAAATCTTCTGCCAGCCCGCGGTCATCGAGGTGATAAACAGCCAGACGGTCGGCAGGATGGTCACCCAGGCATAACGCTGCTTCTTCATTTTGAACAACACCACGGTGCCGAGGATCAAAGCCATCGACGCCAGCATCTGGTTACCGATGCCGAACAGCGGCCACAGCGTGTTGATGCCGCCCAGCGGATCGACCACGCCCTGATAAACGAAGAAGCCCCAGCCGGCCACCGCCACCGTAGTGCCGGCCATATTGCCTAACCAGGAACGGTTGTTGGCCATTGAAGGCACCACCACGCCGACCAAATCCTGCACCATAAAACGACAGGCGCGCGTGCCGGCATCGACCGCGGTAAGAATAAACAGCGCTTCGAACAGGATTGCGAAGTGATACCAGAACGCCATCATCACCCGGCTGTTAAACACCTCGGTAATGATATGCGCCATGCCTACCGCGAAGGTTGGCGCACCGCCGGCACGGGAGAGGATAGTGCTTTCGCCGACGTCCCGGGCAATGCCGGTCAGCATTTCAGGCGTCACCACAAAGCCCCAGCTGTTGATTGCCTGCGAGGCGGTTTCCACCGTGGTGCCAATCAATGCGGCGGGTGAGTTCATCGCGAAGTACACGCCAGGTTCAATGACCGAGGCGCAAATCAACGCCATGATAGCCACGAACGACTCCATCAGCATCGCACCGTAGCCGATAAACCGAATATGGCTCTCACGCTCAATCAGCTTCGGCGTGGTCCCGCTGGAAACCAGCGCATGGAACCCGGAGATCGCGCCGCAGGCAATGGTGATAAACAGGAACGGGAACAGGGCACCGGAAAACACCGGGCCGCTACCGTCGATAAAGCGGGTTACCGCCGGCATTTTCATTTCCGGCATGGCAAACAGAATCCCGACCGCAAGGCCTGCAATTACGCCAATTTTCAGGAAGGTAGACAGATAATCGCGCGGAGCCAGTAACAACCACACCGGCAGAACCGAAGCAATAAAGCCGTAAATAACCAGCACCCAGGTCAGGGTCGTGCCTTTCAGCGTGAAGAACGGTCCCCAGTAGGGATGTTGCGCGATATCACCGCCATAGATAATCGCTGCCATCATCAGCACAAAGCCAATTAATGACACTTCCGCGATTTTTCCGGGGCAAATAAAACGCATATAAATGCCCATAAACAACGCAATCGGGATGGTTGCCGCGATGGTGAACAATCCCCACGGACTGTTTGCCAGCGCCTTAACCACCACCAGCGCGAGGGCGGAAAGAATAATGATCATCACGCCCAACGCCCCGAGCATGGTGACCACACCGGCAAAGGCACCGAGCTCCTGTTTGGCCATTTCCCCGAGCGAGCGTCCGTCTCTGCGGGTCGAAATAAACAGGATCAGGAAGTCCTGCACCGCACCGGCCATCATCACGCCCACCAGAATCCAGATGGTGCCGGGCAGAAAGCCCATCTGCGCGGCGAGGATCGGCCCAACCAGCGGACCGGCCCCGGCGATGGCGGCAAAATGGTGGCCGAACAGCACCCATTTATTGGTGGGAACATAATCCAGACCGTCGTTATTACGTTCCGCCGGTGTGCGGCGACGATCGTCTAACTCAAAGATATTTTTAGCGATAAACAGGCTGTAAAAACGGTAAGCAATGCTGTAGCACGCGATGGAAGCCACCACCAACCACAATGCATTAACATGTTCGCCACGGCTGAGCGCCAGCATAGCAAACGCCCCGGCTCCGATTAACGCCACCGCGGACCAGGTGACGCCGGTTTTGACGTTTTTCATCACATTACTCCTTGCAGGATCCATAAGAAGGTCTGAACAAGAACTTAAAGTAATGTAATTGTTTGTTAATGAAAGCGAAGGCAGGGAGAAGTGTGAGGCGAGAAGCTTTTTTTCTGTTGCGGAGGAGGGGAAGAGATGTCAGGTGGGATAACGGACGCTATCCCACCTGAAAAGCCGTTAGGCTACCGGGCGTGCAACCACGCTGCGGTTTTCCATACGGACTTCAGCAATGGTCACTTCGATCAAATCGGTCACGCGGTAAGCCACTTCACCTTTGATCTGCACGGTGCCATTTTCCTGGCTGCATACCAGCTCATCACGCACGGCGTGGATGAACGGTGCCGGGATAAAGGCAACCGCGCCGTTCGCCGTCAGACGGACGCGCATGCCGCCGCGAGAAACGTCGATGACTTCAGCGCCGAAACGCTGGTCGGTGCCCGCCGCGCTCTGCAGGAAGCGCGAGTACAGCCAGTCACCAACGTCACGTTCCGCCATGCGGTTCTGACGGCGACGTTCGCCCATCTTCACCGTGATGTCATCATTTGGACGGCGGGCTTCTTCCCCTTTGATCATCGCTTTCAGCAGGCGATGGTTGATCATATCGCCATACTTACGGATCGGTGAAGTCCAGGTGGCATACGCCTCCAGACCCAGGCCAAAGTGCGGGCCCGGCTCGGTGCTGACTTCAGCAAACGACTGGAAACGACGGATGCGGCTGTCCAGGAACTGTGTCGGCTGTGAATCCAGCTCGCGGCGCAGTTCGCGGAAACCTGACAGGGTGGCGATCGCCAGCGGATCCACTTTCAGGCCGTGGTTTTCCAGCATGGTGGCCGCCAGTTCCGCTTTCTCGGCATCAAAGCCCAGATGGATGTTGTAGATGCCGAAGCCCAGTTTCTGACGCAGCACGGTGCCGGCACAGATATTGGCGGTGATCATCGCTTCTTCCACAATGCGGTTAGCAATGCGGCGGTGCTCAGCCACGATATCCAGCACTTCGCCTTTCTCGCCCAACAGGAAGCGGAAGTCAGGGCGATCTTTGAACACCAGCGCATGGGTTTGACGCCATTCGCTGCGCGCCAGGCACAGGCGATGCAGCAGACGGATCTGCGCCGCAATCGCGTCGTTCTCAGGCTGCCATTCGCTGGCACCGTCGCTTTCCAGCCAGTCGGAGACGTTGTCGTAAGCCAGTTTCGCTTTGGACTCAATCCACGCGGCAAAGAAGTGAATCTCTTCACTCAGGGTGCCGTCTGCTGCCACGTTCACGCGGCAAGCCAGCACCGGACGGCGCTCGTTCGGGCGCAGCGAACAGATGTCATCAGACAGCTGACGCGGCAACATTGGGATGTTGAAGCCCGGCAGATAGTTAGTGAATGAACGCTCAGCGGCAATGGCATCCAGCTCGCTACCGGCAGCCACATAGGCGGTCGGATCGGCGATGGCAATGGTCAGACGCAGCGCACCGTCGGCGGCTTCTTCCACATACAGCGCATCATCCATATCTTCGGTGCTGGCGCTGTCGATGGTAACGAATTCAAGGGCAGTAAGGTCTTCACGTTCCAGCTGCTCGTCCAGCATTTCGCCGGCGGTGGCGTCTGGCGCTTCACGCTCAAGATTGTGACGGGAAAGGGTGACCCACCAGGGGGCTAAGTGATCGTCAGCCGTGGTGATAAACGCCGTCAGTTCAGCGTAGAAAGTGCGATCGCCTTTCAGCGGGTGGCGGCGCATTTCCGCCACGGCCCAGTCGCCATTCTGGAAATCATGCGTCACGTTACGGTCGGCACGACACTGAATCGCGTCTTTCATCAGGGGATGATCGGGAACGATCGACAGGCGATCGTCTTTGCGCTGTACGCGGCCAACAAAACGGGTCAGGAAAGGCTCAATCAGCTTTTCCGGATCGGCAACTTCACGATCCTTATCGGTTTGCAGGACGGCGACCACGCGATCGCCGTGCATGACTTTTTTCATGAACGGCGGTGGAATGAAGTAACTTTTTTGTGCGTCGACTTCCAGGAAGCCAAAGCCTTTTTCGGTGCCTTTCACTACCCCTTCAACACGCGGCGTCTGGGAGTGGAGTTTCTCTTTGAGCTGCGCGAGCAGCGGGTTATCCTGGAACATAATCTCAACAGTTTTCGTGGCCTAAGAGCGGCAGACAGTTTTACGCGATTAACCGCTTCGCGGCAAGTAAAAAGCCGGGAAACCCGGCTTTGATTAATTTCTGAAAACGCAGTGAACTCAGGCGATGCGCAGGCCCGGTTTCGCCTCGGAGAGGGTGATTTTCACCGGCACCGATTTGGAGGTTGGCGTCCCGCTGCCGTCACCGAAGCTGGAAAGGGGAACCAGTGGATTGGTTTCCGGATAATAGGCGGCAAGGTTGCCCTGAGGAATATTGTAAGAGACCAACTTGAAGTTGAACACTTTACGGATAATACCGTCATTCCACAGGGTTTCGATATCGACATCATCGCCAGCGGTTAAGCCCATTTTTGCCATATCGTCCGGGTGCATAAACAGCACTTCGCGCTGACCATAAACGCCACGGTAACGATCATCAAGGCCGTAGATGGTGGTGTTGTACTGGTCATGCGAACGCAGCGTCTGCAGGGTGAACGGCACCTCAACATCGCCCAACTGCGGGAATAGAGAGTCTGGCAAGCGTGCGCTGCTGAACTGGGCCTTATTGTTCAGGGTGTTGAAGCGGAATTCGGCTGCGGCATTGCCGAGGTAGAATCCGCCTTTAATGTCGCACTTCTGATTGAAGTCGGCGAAGCCCGGAATGGTGGCGGCGATATGGTCACGGATCTTGTTGTAATCGGCGGCCAGTTCCAGCCAGTCCAGCTTCTGATTGCCGAGCACGGCGTTGGCGATGCCGGCGACAATCGCCGTTTCTGAACGCTGGGTATCGGCAATCGGTTTGCCGACGCCTTCAGAGGCGTGAACCATGCTGAAGGAGTCTTCAACGGTGATGAACTGCGGTCCGGACGCCTGGATATCCTGCTCGGTACGGCCAATGGTTGGCAGGATCAGCGCATCAACCGCACCCGGGCACAGGTGGCTGCGGTTCAGTTTGGTGCTGATTTGCACCGTCAGTTCGCAGCGACGCAGCGCTTCTTCAGTGCGCGGGCTGTCCGGTGCCGCAGCGGCAAGGTTGCCACCCAGCGCAATCAGCACTTTAATTTCATTTCGCAGCATCGCTTCCAGCGCTTCAACGGTGTTATGACCGATGTTGCGTGGCGGCTCGAAGCCAAAATGTGCCGCCATGCTGTCGAGGAAGGCCTTGGAGGGCTTTTCATCGATGCCCATGGTGCGGTTGCCCTGCACATTACTGTGGCCACGCACCGGACAGAGGCCCGCGCCTTTTTTACCTAACTGTCCAAACAGCAGTTGCAGGTTGGTGATTTCACGCACCGTATCAACCGAGTGTTTGTGCTGGGTAATACCCATCGCCCAGGTACAGATCACCCGCTCGGCGCTTTGGTAAATCGCCGCCGCTTCCCGGATTTGCTGCTCGGTAAGCCCCGACTGCTGGACAATTTGCGCCCAGTCTGTCGCTTCAACCACCGCCAGATATTCTTCCATCCCTTCGGTTTTGGCATTGATGAACACTTCATCAAACAGGCCTTTTTCACCGGCGGCAATCAGTTCGTTATGGGATTGCGACAGGGCTTTGACCATGCCACGGATCGCCGCCATATCACCACCGAGGTTCGGCTGGTAATAGGTCGAGCTGATGGTGCCGGCTTTGCTGGTGACCACTTCCAGCGGTTTTTGCGGATCGGCAAAGCGTTCCAGACCGCGTTCGCGCAGGGTATTGAAGGTGACGATTTTCGCGCCGTGATCGGCAGCGTGACGCAGGCTGTGCAGCATACGTGGATGGTTGGTGCCCGGGTTCTGACCGAAGACGAAAATCGCATCAGCATGGTCAAAATCGTCCAGGCGGATGGTGCCTTTACCCACGCCAATGCTGCGTTTAAGGCCGGTGCCGCTGGCTTCATGACACATATTGGAGCAGTCAGGGAAGTTGTTGCTGCCGTTCATGCGACCAAACAACTGATACAGCCAGGACGCTTCATTACTGGCGCGGCCGGAGGTGTACAGCTCCATTTGATCCGGATTGTCCATCGCCTTGATATATTTGGCGATCAGCTTAAAGGCATCATCCCAGCTAATCGGTTCGTAGTGATCCGTTTCGCGGTTATAACGCAAGGGTTCAGTCAGACGCCCCTGATACTCAAGGAAGTAGTCACTCTGCTGATACAGGGAAGAGACGCTGTACTTTTCAAAGAAGCTGGCATCGACATAACGGCGGGTCGCTTCCCAGGTCACGGCTTTCGCGCCGTTTTCGCAGAAGCTGAAGGTGCTTTTATTGTCATCACCCCAGGCGCAGCCCGGGCAGTCAAAGCCTTTGGCTTTGTTCATGCGCATCAGGTTACGCATGTTTTTCAGGACTTGTTTACTGTCAAAGACAAAACGGGTGGTGGCTTCAAGAGATCCCCAGCCGCCTGCCGCAGCCTTATACGGCTTAATTTCAGTTTTAAATTTCATTGGGCTTCACAGGTGTCTTAATTGTTTTAGAGTTGTTAAGAAACTATTGCTTCTTTTGTGGGATTAGTCTGCAACCCGGTAAAAAAATTGTCTAATTGATTGGTTTAATGGTGCGATAGGCGGTGTTTATCGCAAAAGCGTGAACTGACTCAAAGAATCGCCCGTCGCATTGTGTCTTTACCAGGCTCCTTGCCAGGAACAGGCTAATAATTAACCTTTCTTCAGTGACGACGAGGTGCCTGTGAAAGAATTTGCCAGCAAAATCCATGCGTTCGGCAAGGCGCTGATGATGCCGATTTCGGTGATCGCCGCCGCCGGTATTTTCCTTGGTGTGGCCGCCGCCATGCAGAACCCGGCGATCACTGGCGAAGCCTTTGCCAGCCTGCATACGCCGCAATTGATCATTGGTTTTATTCGTAAGGTGGCCGGGGCTCTGTTTGCCAATCTGCCGTTGTTCTTTGCGGTAGCCAGCGCCATTGGCCTGGCGAAGGCCGAAAAACCTACGGCGGCGTTTGCGGCGGTGATCGGCTTTATCGCTATGCATGTTGGCGTAAGCGCCACGCTGGGTGCACAGGGACTGACTGCGGCAACCACCACGCCAGACGCATTGCAGGCCAAAGGCATGGCGCAGACTGCGGCGATGATGACTTCCGCCGAATATATTCAGATGCTGGGCATCTTTACTTACAATATGAGCGTGCTGGGTGGGGTAATTTCCGGGCTGTTGACGGTAATGATTCATAACCGTTTCTATACCACGCAGTTGCCAACGGCAATCAGCTTCTTTGGCGGCAGGCGGCTGGTGCCGATTATCACCGTGCTGGTGCTGCCGCTGGTGGGTGTGTTGCTGGCGATGATCTGGCCGACCATCGGCGCAGGCATTGCCTGGGTTGGCGAGCTGATTGGTAAAAGCGGACAGTATGGCGCATTCCTCTATGGCACCAGTGAGCGGCTGCTCATCCCAACCGGTCTGCACCATATTCTGAATGAAACCGTGCGCTTTACGCCCATCGGCGGGGTGGCGACCGTAAACAACGAGACCATTGTCGGCGCGCTGAACATCTTCAACACCGCCTTAACCCATCCGGGGTCGATCCCCGATGAAACGGTGCAAAATGCCACCAAGTTCCTCGCCCAGGGCAAAATTCCGGTAATGATGTTTGGTTTGCCCGCCGCCGCGCTGGCGATGTACCACACCGCGCGACCGGAGCATAAGCAGCGGGTGAAAGCCCTGGTGCTGGCGGGTGCGCTAACCTCCTTTACCACCGGCATCACCGAGCCGCTGGAATTCTGCTTTATCTTTGTCTCGCCGGTGCTCTATCTGTTCCACGCCGTGCTCAGCGGGCTCTCATTTATGCTGATGTCCGCGCTGCATTTGATGATTGGTAACATCCAGGGTGGCGCCATCGATCTGGTGGTGTTTGGTATTCTCGGCGGCAGTAAAACGCAGTGGTGGTGGGCCATCGTGCTCGGACTGATATATGTGCCGGTTTACTACTATGGCTTCAAGTTTGTCATCACCAAAATGCGTGTTGAAACCCCAGGGCGGGAGTCGGATGAAGCCGACACCGCGCCGCCAAAAGTCACCGCCGATCAGCGAACCCAGGTGATCATCAGCGGTCTGGGCGGCGAAGCCAATATAGAGGACGTCGATTGCTGTTTCACCCGGCTACGTGTGCGGGTGAAAGAAATGCGGGAAGTGGTCGATCAAACCTTAATGTCGACGGGTGCCAATGGCGTTAACCGGGTCAGCGATCATGACGTGCAGGTGATTTACGGTCCGCAGGTGGAAAAAATTGCCCACGAGGTGAAAACAGCGCTGGGCGTTGGCTGAAATCTGCCGATAAAAAAATACCGGCTGCGAAGCCGGTATGATGGACAGCATCTTGTGAAGACTGTTAAGGGGAGTAAACTTCAGCGGGTTTTCCAGAAAATAGCCCGCTCATTCAATCTGATAACCCGAATGCCAGCATTAAGGACCGCCTTCACCACATGAAAGTTAACAACGATGGACATTAAACAGCTTACCTATCTGGTCAATCTGGAGCGCGAGCGCCACTTTGGTCGTGCGGCGGAAGCCAGCTTTGTCAGTCAGCCTACGCTGTCGATGCGCCTGAAGAATCTGGAAAAAGAGCTGGGATTATCGCTGATCAACCGCAGCAATAACTTTGATGGCTTCACCGCAGAAGGTGAGCGCGTGCTCTCCTGGGCGCGTGAAATCGTCTCGGTATATCAGGGACTGAAACTGGAAGTGGAATCACTCAAGCACGGCGTGAAAGGCACGCTGCGCATCGGCGTGGTGCCGCAGTGCAGTATTTCCCTGCCGTTGATGCTGAAGGGCATCAGCGAACGCTATCCCCAGCTGGATTATCGCGTCGCGGTGTTAAGCGCGGACCAGCTGCTGGATGCGCTTAACAGCCACACGGTGGATGTTGGCATCGGTTTCTTTGAGCTGGCCACCCTGCGCGAGCTGCATTTTCAGGCTGAACCCTTGCGGGATGACGGCGTGGAAGTGGTGTTTCATCCGCAGCATTTTCCCCAGCTGGTTGGGGACACGCCGCTGGAACTGAACGATCTTGCCGAGGTACCGCTGTGCCTTGCCGAGCAGACGCGCTATTTCCGCCGCTATCTGGATACGCATTTTCGTGAAGCGGATATCCGGCTGCGCGTGGTGCTGGAAACCACCTCGATATTTCAGCTGGTGCAGGGGATTCAGGTGGGGCTGGGCTGTCTGATTTCGCCGTGCGGCCATTTGCTGCCGGAAATGACCCCGGAACTGCACAGCCGCAAGCTGGCGATTGCGCCGATGTCACGTCAGGCTGCGGTGGTGATTGCTGAACCGGGCAGGGCGACGCCGCTTGCGCAGCACTTCTTCGATGAGGTGCGTCGCTGGTTAAGCGAAGGACAGGGCGGAAGGCTATCCGCCCCGAGTTTAACGGGCTGAATCCACTGCGGGCGCGGTGGAACCCAAAGCCTGCATCAGGCGATTGTTCCACGCCGCCAGCGCGATACTTTGCACAATACTGAACACCGCGCGATCGCTAAAACCGGCTTCTTTCAGCGGTTGTAGGTGGGCGGCACTGAATCGCTCAGGAGAGCGGGTCAACTGGGCCGCGCAGTGGATCACCGCTTTTTGTTCCGCTATGGCTTTATTCAGCGCCTGTTCCACGCCTTCAAGCAGCGCTTCACGTAACGACGGATCGGCAAACTGCTGGAAACAGAGCGGGCTTCCGTTAATGCGCGCACTGACGGCGGAAGCCAGCCGACCGGCTTCAGTCCCGGTCACGTCCTGCATCGCGTTAAGTAAATTTCCCCAGCCATACAATGCTTCACCATCGTGGGCCAGCAGCCAGGCGCTATCACGCAACAGTTCCTGAGGCTGGCACCAGGTTAAGGCTTCCAGCTGACTGGCGGAGGCGTAACGTAACTCAACCGGCGGTAAAAACGGGCGCCAGGCGTCCAGATGCTGGAAGCAGTCGGTCTCCGCATCTTCTGGCAGGGTAACACCGGGGATCCAGCGCACCGGCAAGGCCAGCAGGGCATTCATCCCCGCCACAATACGCGCCTGATAGCTGACAAAACCGATCAGCTGATGGAAGGTGACGATATCCGGTGCCGTTAATCCCACTTCATCCAGACGGGCCAGCGCCACATTGTCAACCAGGGTTGGCTGGCTTGCCAGTTGACGCGCATATTCGGTGATCTGGGTAAGGCGTCGGTTGCTCTCGCGTGAAGAGTCGGGGCCGGACAGGGGGTTCAGACGCGCGGCATAGTGGTTACACAAGCGCTGAATGCCGGTGACCTGAGCCACGGTCAGCGCGGTGCTCAGACGATCGTAGATGGTCAGCGTATGGGTTTTGCTGGTGGTCAGCTGCTGCGGCAACAGCAGCTGATACAAATCTCTAGAAGCCAGCATCGCAGGCTGACATTGGCTGATGGTCGGCCCTAAGGTGTCGGCATACTGCTGAGCCAGACCAAGCAGAAAGCGGTCTTCAATCTCGGCCGCTTCTGGAAACAGCGGCGCAGCATGGGGCGTTAATGTGGACTGCGTTTCATGATACCAGTGGCTGTTGCCGGGAAAACGGCGCTGTTCCATGATCATTCCTTTTCAAGTTAACCGGCCCGGTGAACCAAAAAAGAGGGGTATGCGCGTCAACGGGCCTGAAGAGCCTGACTATCCTCGCGCAAGCGCTGAGGTGAACCAAAGAATGATCGGTGCTAACACATAGCGGAATGGTATAACGGCGCGGGAGTGGGCGTGAACCGTGCAGAAATCAGACATTCCGCACGGTTCTGGCAAAGCTTAGCGGAATTTATGCCAGGTCTTTACGCCAGGCGTCGGCTTTTAACGGTTCGCCGAAGTGGCTGTTAATCAGGCGTTTGGTCAGATCGTGGAGCGGGCAGGCCAGCACCTCTGCCGTGCTGCCGCGTTCCACCACTTCGCCCTGGTGCATCACAATCACCTGGTCGCTGATGTGCTTCATCATCCCCAGATGCTGGGTAACGTAGATATACGAAATTCCGTGCTTATCCTGCAGCTCCAGCATCAGATTGATCAGCTGCGAACGCATCGACATATCCAGCGACGCCATCGCCTCATCGGCAATAATCACTTTGGGTTGCAGGATCAGCGCACGCGCCAGGCCAACACGCTGTTTCTGACCCGGTGCCAGCATATGTGGATAGTACGCCGCATGATCGCGCAGCAGGCCGACCTGGCGCAGCGTGGCAATAATCCTTTTCTCGCGTGCTTCCGTAGAGAGTTCGGTGTTTAAGCGCAGCGGAAAATCGAGGATCTGGCCAATGCGCTGGCGCGGATTAAGCGAGGTTGACGGGTCCTGAAAAATCATCCGGATACGCTGGCTGCGATAACCATAATCGCCATACTCCAGCGGATGGTCATCGATCAGAATATCGCCGGTGCTGGGCGCCACCATGCCGCTGAGCATTTTCGCCAGCGTCGATTTGCCCGAGCCGTTTTCACCAATGATTGCCAGCGTCTGCCGTTCTCTCAGCGTAAAGCTGACCTCTTTGACCGCCTCAACATGCTGACGACGAAACAGCCCGGTGCGATAGCGGAACGTTTTGCTGAGATTGCGCACTTCCAGTAGCGTTTCAACCATTACTGACTCTCCATGTTAAGTGGGAAGTGGCAGGCAAACAGATGTGATTTGGCACCGGACAACCTCGGCGTTTCAATACACTTCTTCTGCGCATAGGGGCAACGCGGCCCCAGCCGACAGCCGATCGGCAAGTGTTCCAGAGATGGAATGGCACCGGGCAAGGTGTTCAGCCGGCTTTTATGGGGCATCGCAAGACCAAAATCGGGCATCGCGCGGATCAGCGCCTGAGTATAAGGATGGTGCGGCGCGACAATCAGCGCTTCGCTCGGGGCGGTCTCGACCGTTTGCCCGCAATACATCACGTTAATGCGGTCGGCCCAGTGACTGAGCATCTGCAAGTCATGGCTGATCAGCAGAATAGTGGTGTTGTTGTTTTGGTTCAGACGCGCCAGCAGGCGGAAAATCTGTGCCTGAGTGGTCGGTTCCATGGCGTTGGTGGGTTCATCCGCAATCAGCAGGCGCGGCTGGTTTGCCAGCGCGATGGCAATCATCACTTTCTGGCACTCGCCGTCGGTCAGCTCATACGGGAAGCTGCCCATAATATCTTTGTGATCCTTGATGCCGACGCGGTGCAACAATTCAATCGCCCGGCGGTGACGCCAGCGGAATCGCTGATACCAGCGACCCTTGTAGGTCCATCCGGGAATGGCCTGCACGATTTGCTGGCCAATGCTTTCGGACGGATCCAGACAGGACTGCGGCTCCTGGAAAATCATCGAGACGTTGTGGCCGATGATCTTACGTCTTTCACGCGGGGAGAGATGCAGCAGATCGATATCATCAAAACGCATCCGATCGGCGGTGACACGCCAGTTATCTTTTGTCACGCCGCAGATCGCTTTCGCAATCAGGCTTTTGCCGGAACCCGATTCGCCCACCAGCCCGCGCACTTCGCCTTCGGTCAGCGTGATGCTGACGCGGTCCACCGCCTTCACCGGACCGTCGGCGGTCATAAATTCAATCGTCAGGTTACGAATATCAAGCAACGGCATCTATTCAACTCCCGCAACGATGGCCCGACGAATACCGTCACCCAACAGGTTAACGATTAGCACGCTGAGCATAATCGCCGCGCCAGGCAGCATCACCGTCCACGGGGCAACATAGATCAGTTCCAGCGCATCGCCCAGCATCGCGCCCCATTCGGGTGAAGGGAGCTGGGCACCCAGATCCAGGAACCCCAGCGCGGCAATATCGAGGATCGCCATCGACAGGGCGCGGGTAAATTCAGAAACCAGCAGGGCGAGGATATTCGGCAGGATGGCATACCAGAGAATATTCAGGCTGCTTGCGCCGTCCAGCCTGGCGGCAATCACATAGTCTTTCTCCAGCTCGTCATGCACCGCGGTATAAATGGCGCGAACCAGCCGGGGAATGATCGCCAGGAACACCGCCAGCAGGGCATGTTCGAGGCGCGGCCCGAGAAACGCCACCACGATAATCGCCAGTAGCAGCGACGGGATGGAAAGTAGCGTATCGAGGATATGGTTCATTATCGCCGAGCGTAATCCTTTGGTCAGGCCGGCCAGCACCCCTAAAACCATGGCACATGCTGCAGCAAAAAACGTGACCAGGATCGCTGAACCGACGGTCGGCGCAGCGCCGCTTATCAGGCGGCTGAGAATATCCCGCCCGAGATCGTCCGTGCCGAGGAAGAACGACACGTCGCCATAACGCGACCAGGAAGGTGGCAGCAATTGATAACCCAGGAACTGTTGATCCAGCCCGTAAGGCGCCAGCAAGCGGCCAAAGATGCAAATCAGCAGCAGCGCAATAAAGGCATAGAAACCGACCATCGCGCTGGTGTCGTGATAGAACAGACGCCAGGCGTTGCGTAGCGTGCTGGGGAGCCGCTCTTCGGCATAAATATTATCAGCGGGCATGTGATGCCACGTGATGCGGGGTAATCAGGCCTGGGCGTGGGTTAAATTCTTTATTCATATCAGTAATTTGCTCTCTTTTATGCTTCGCGCGGGCTCAATGTCAGGCTATCCGCCACCGGCAGCGTCACAAGCGCGACGCGGGTGAAGATCGGCCCGTACAACTCAGCATAGGCGATTATCCTTCTATATCACTGTCGCAGGCAAGGGAACGCAGAGAACAATTTCACTGATGGATTACAGAAGCTTACGAACGCTGGCGGAATATTGTTAACGCCAGCGCATGCGACGGTTGCTTTTAGCGGACGCGATTTCCCGCGTTTTTGCATGTGAAGTGGCGAGGAATAAAATCATCTCAGCCCGCCGAAATTATTTTGCAGACGTGTTAGTTTTTAATCTAATAACGCCATCCCAAGAAAAAATTTTTGGAAAAACGCTTCCCACTATTTAGCTGATGTAAATCAGGGCACTGTAAAGACATCAACGTCTTAATTTTTTCATTACCCTCTCTTTGATAATAAATATCATGCAAGATCGGAAATTATTAAAATCTATTTCATTCAGTATGTTGTGAATTTTATTTGGCCGGAAAGGAATATTTTATCGCAACCTACGGTGATAAGTTGGCAGTGCAGTAATTGCATTTAAGTGCTAGCGGAAAATGAGTGAAAAAAACCACGTTAGGATTAATCTTAATCGTCCATTTATTCCTGCAATATCCAAAGTAATTATTAAATGCCATCTACGATGATTGTACTGATGAAATAAAGTGAACCCCATCCTGCACGGGAAATTAATAGTTAAATTAAGGGGCATAACATCAACCTGAGAGGATCATCATGACGCATTTAGAAAACTATCTCGCCTGGGTAAAAGATGCCCATGCGATGGAAATGCAGGCTGAAAGCATGCTGGAGAAAATGTCCGATCGGCTCGAACACTATCCCGACCTCAAGGCGCGTATTGACCAGCATATTGAAGAAACCCGGCAGCAGCAGGGTCTGGTCCAGTCCGTCATCGACCGTTACGACACCTCAAGTTCCACCTTCAAAGACGCGATGGGCAAACTGACGGCCATGGGTCAGGCCATGGGCGGAATGATGGCCGATGATGAAGTGGTGAAAGGTGCCATCAGCGGGTATGTCTTTGAGAACCTCGAAATCGCCAGCTATACCTCCCTGATTGCGGCGGCAAAACTGGTCGGTGACGCCGAAGGCGTGCGTGTTTTCACCCAAATTCGTGAGCAGGAAATCGCCATGTCCGAATGGTGTCTGCAGCATCTCCCTGACGTCACAGAACAATTTATGATCCGCTCCGCCACCCCCGGCGTGGAAGCAAAAAAATAAGCCTGTTCCTTTATGCCCGCTACGGTGTGCATTTTTTCGTTATTAATACTGGTTATCCGGAGTAAGCAATGTTCAGACATGTAAAACAACTGCAGTATACGGTTCGCGTGGCAGGCCCAAATCCGGGGCTGGCAAATCTGTTGCTGGAACAGTTTGGTGGACCTCAGGGAGAACTTGCGGCGGCCTGCCGTTACTTCACTCAGGGACTGGGTGATGAGGATCCGGGACGCAAAGATATGCTGATGGATATTGCGACCGAGGAACTGAGCCATCTGGAAATTATTGGTTCGCTGGTCGGGATGCTGAACAAAGGCGCCAAGGGTGACCTGGCAGAAGGCACCGAGAAGGAAGGGGATCTGTACCGCAGTATTACCGGCAACGGCAATGACAGCCATCTGACTGCGCTGCTGTACGGAGGCGGTCCGGCGTTAACCAATTCTGCCGGGGTTCCCTGGACTGCGGCATACGTCGATACCATCGGCGAAGTTACCGCTGACCTGCGTTCCAATATTGCTGCCGAAGCAAGAGCGAAGATTTTATATGAACGCCTGATCAATATGACCGACGATCCGGGCGTTAAGGATGCGCTTGGCTTCCTGATGACCCGTGAAGTCGCGCACCAGATTTCCTTCGAAAAAGCGCTCTATTCCATCCGCAATAACTTCCCACCGGGCAAACTCCCGCCGATTGAGAAATACGCCAGTGCCTATTACAACATGTCTGCCGACGGGGACGTCAGAGGCAGTTGGAACTCGGATGAAAACTTCGATTACGTTGCCGATCCGGCCCCTGCCGTGGATGGCGGAGACGGAACGGCAAGCGTGACGCTTCCTGCGAAACAGCAGGCGGCGTTGGATGCCCTTGCGGCCCGAACAGCCTCCGATCCCCAGGTCAATCCGGTGACCGGTGCCGATATTGGTGCCGTCCCACCGATTGAAAATGAAACGGCATCGGAACCGCCAGCCGGCAAGCCGGCGAAAAAATAGCATTCAGTGCAAGGGCAGGGAAGCCTTTAAGGGCGACGGGTTAAATCCATTTGGACTTTCTGAGCTTCCGCCACATCAGCACGCACAATAACAGCGTGCCGACCAGCGTTGCCGGATAGCCATAGCGCGCCTGCAGTTCCGGCATATGGGTAAAATTCATGCCGTACATGCTGAATACCACCGTTGGAACCACCAAAATGGCACCCCAACCGGCCAGCTTTTTCACCACCTCATTCTGCTGAACCGTCACCAGCGCCAGATTCACATGCATGGCGCTGGTCAGCATTTCCCGCATGTCATCGGTATCCGCCACCACATGGCTGGCATGATCCTGCACGTCACGAATATAGGCCCGCAGCGGTTTGGGAATGATGTGTTCATGAATGCGGATCAGCTGGGTGCAGATTTCCTCTACCGGCGCGGCGGCATTCTTCAGCGCCAGCAGATGACGTCGCATGCTGTAAACAACCTGCACCGCGTCCCGATCAAAATCGCTGCGGAACATTGATTCTTCCATATCGCTGATTTTTTCGCCCAGCGCGGCAGTCAGTTCGGAATAACGATCGGTAATGAAATCGAGGATGCAATACAGCGGATAGCCCGGACCATGCGACAGCATCTCCGGATTCTGCGCGGCGCGGGCGCGGACCGGGGCATAGCTTTCAGACGCGCCGTGGCGGATGGTAATCAGAAAGTTTTTACCGGCAAAGAGATGCGTTTCGCCAAAGCTGAAGTCACCTTCATGCTCCTTCACCGTTTTCACTACGATAAACAGGGAGTCGCCGTACTGCTCGATCTTAGGGCGCTGATGGGCAGTCAGGGCGTCTTCGACTGCCAGCTCATGCAGGCCGAACTCTTCCTGCACCTTATACATAAAGTCGGGCTCGGGCTGGTAAAGACCCAGCCAGACAAAGGCGTCAGGCTCTTTGATCACCTCGCTAATATCTTCCATGTCCACGACTTCATCCTGCCGGCCAGGCCGGTAAACCATGCTGTTGATTATCATATTGTTCCGGGGAGTGCTGCTGAGATGCTAACAGCATAATGCCTGTTGTGCGTTTATGCCTTCTGACAATGACAGGATTCAGTCCGCCAGGCTGGCTTTTATGATGGCAGCCAACTTTAGGAAGGCAGGTTCAAGCTCTTGCTCATCCATATGAGCAAATCCCAGCAGTAATCCCCTTGATGTCACCGTGCCGACAAAATAGCGCGATAAGGGCCGCACCAGCAGGCCACTGTTGTTGGCTTGCCGCGCAATGTCAGCATCATCGCTATCAATGGGCAGTTGCAAAATCAGATGAAGACCGGCGTTACTGTTGTACAGCCCCAGGGCATCGATCCCCATAACGCGGGTAATCAAATCGACCAGAATCTGCCTGCGGCGTCCATAGAGCTGGCGCATCTTGCGAATATGCGCCGCGTAATATCCTTCACCAATAAATTCGGCCAGCGCTGCCTGAACCTGCAGGTGTCCACCGCGATACAGTTCACTGTGCATCTTTTTAAGCGGTGCTGAGAGCGTTTTGGGCAACACCACATAGCCAAGCCGCAGTGCCGGATAAAGGGTTTTACTGAAGGTGCCGATATAGATAACCGGACTGTTCTCTTCAAGTCCCTGCAAGGAGGGAACGGGTTGGCCGGAAAAACGGAACTCACTGTCATAATCATCTTCAACGATCCAACTCCCTGAGGTCCGGGCGATCGACAACAGGTGCTGTCTGCGACTCAGGCTCATCACCGACCCCAAAGGATACTGATGAGACGGGGTGACGAAGATAAGCTTGGGCGAGGCACCCACCGTCTGCCCGGGAATAAGACCCTGTTCATCCACCGGCATCGGCGTAATGCCGACGTCGTTGATGCGCAGAATATTCTTTATTCCCCAATACCCCGGTTCCTCAGTCCATGCGCTGTCACCGGGATTGCACAACGAACGCGTTACCAGGTCCAGCGCCTGATGAATACCTTGGGTGATGAGGATCTGGTCGGGCGTACATCGCACCCCACGCGCCGTCCGCAGATAGTCGGTCAGGGCCACCTTCAGCACCTCCGCGCCGCCGGTGGAATCGTAGGTCAGGTGCTGCGGAAGGGGATGACGTACCTGACGATCCTGGAACTTCTTCATCACCCGGTGGGGAAAATGAATGACGTCCGGTACGCCGGGAAGAAAAGGCCCCCACTGGCTGGGACTTGCGCTGGCATGATGCAGAAGCTGCAGGCATCGGTCTGAAAGCACCGACCGATCTTCTGCCACGGGGTGTTCGGAATTGACCGACGCCTGGGGCCGGGCATCCAGATTATCCAGTACGCTGTGGGTGACGAACGTTCCATTGCTTTGCTGGGTAGAAATATACCCTTCGGCCTGCAATTGCTCATACACCCGCAGCACGGTATTGCGGGAGATCTCAAGTTCGTTTGCCAGATCGCGCGTCGGCGGCATGCGGGCAGCGGGGTTGAGGTTGCCATTCAGAATCGACTCAGAGATCGCCGAGTAGAGTCGCTTATGCAGTTTTCCTTCCACACGGTGAAAAAATGCCTGTCTGATCACATCTCCAGCAAGTGAACGCATTTGGATCCTATAAATAAAACAGTCTGGCTCTCGTTTAAGGTACCAAACGCTGACAGATTGTCTCTGGTATTACAAACACTTTGTAAAGAGATGAGGCAATGACTATGAACAATAACGAGCTGCAGCAGCGTCGTCTGAGTGCCACTCCGCGCGGTGTTGGCGTCATGTGTGATTTTTATGCTGCGTCGGCTGAAAACAGCACGATCACCGACGTCGAAGGGAAGACCTATATCGATTTTGCGGCGGGCATTGCGGTGCTGAACACCGGCCATCGGCATCCCCGGCTGGTGAAGGCGATGGAGCAGCAGTTGCAGGCCTTCACCCATACCGCCTATCAAATTGTGCCTTACGAGAGCTACGTATCGCTGGCTGAGAAAATTAATGCTGCCGTGCCGATCCCCGGCCCACTGAAAACCGCCTTCTTCTCAACCGGAGCGGAAGCGGTGGAGAACGCCATTAAGATTGCACGCGCGCATACCGGGCGTCCGGGGGTTATCGCCTTTAGCGGCGGTTTCCACGGTCGCACCTACATGACGATGGCCCTGACCGGCAAAGTGGCGCCCTATAAAAAAGGGTTTGGCCCATTCCCCGGATCCGTTTACCACGTGCCGTATCCTTCCGAGCTGCATAACATTTCAACAGCCGATGCTTTGATCGCCATTGAACGTCTGTTTAAAGCGGATATTGATCCCAGCCAGGTGGCCGCCATTATATTTGAGCCGGTACAGGGTGAAGGCGGATTTAATGTCGCGCCTGCTGAGCTTATCGCCGCCATTCGTCATCTTTGTGATGAGCACGGCATGGTGATGATTGCTGATGAAGTGCAGAGTGGTTTTGCCCGCACCGGGAAACTCTTCGCCATGGATCATTATGTCCATCAGCCCGACCTGATGACCATGGCCAAGAGCCTGGCGGGAGGGATGCCGCTGTCAGGTGTGGTGGGCAAGGCAGAAATAATGGATGCGCCGTCACCGGGCGGATTAGGCGGCACCTATGCCGGCAACCCAGTGGCGGTTGCTGCTGCCCATGCAGTGCTGGATGTTATTGACGATGAAAAACTCTGCCAGCGTGCGGACGTTCTTGGCGACCGTTTACGTGTTGCACTGGTGGATTGCAAAGAGTCCTGTGCGGAACTGGTGCAGGTTCGCGGCCTGGGCTCGATGATTGCGGCGGAATTTTGTGATGCGGAGACGGGTGCGCCATCCGCAATCACTGCCCAGCGGATCCAGAAACGCGCGCTGGAACAGGGTCTGCTGCTACTCACCTGTGGTCAATATGGCAATGTGATCCGCTTCCTTTATCCCTTGACCATTCCCGACGACCAGTTTGATGCCGCCCTCAACATCCTTAAATCGGTGATAAAAAGCTGAAGGACTAACGCTTCCTCATTCCCTGTGCCGGAATACTTCGCTCACACGAGCGCCGACGAGTGTTATTACTCGTCGGTTTTTTTTATCCCGCTTTCCGCAGCAAGCCATTAACAAAAGTGTGACATACGCAATATACATATAACTTATTATGTTTTATAAATTAGTCACTATCGCCTGCGATTATGCCCCAACAGAGAGCGACATATGGAACAGACATCTGAAAAAAATAGCCATAACCATCAACCTGAAAGCAAAGAGCAGTTCAACCGGTCAATCGGTCTGATTTCCAACTTTGCGCTCGGCTTTACCTACCTTTCTCCTTTAACCGCCGTGTACTCGCTCTTTGCACTGGCCATTACCTTAGCCGGGCCGCCCGCAGTGTGGTGGATCCTGATTGTTGCCTGTGGTCAGCTACTGGTTGCCTTAGTGTTTGGTGAAGTGGCATCGCAATATCCGATCACCGGCGGCCTTTACCCGTGGGCGAGACGGCTGTGGGGCAAAAAGTTTGCCTGGATTACCGCCTGGATCTACCTGTGGGCGCTGGTGGTGACCATTACCTCGATTGCGGAATACACCTCGACCTTTGTGGCGTCGCTATTTCACTTCGTTCAGTCACCGCTCAATTTGCTAATGACCTCAGTGGTGCTGTTATTGATGATGATGGGCGTCAACATGTCGGGGACTAAAAACCTGGCGCGGGTGGCAAAAATAGGGTTTTGGTGTGAAATCGTCAGCGTGATCGCGCTGGGGATTTATCTGTTGATCTTCCACCGTTCGCAGCCGTTCTCGGTGGTGTTTGATTCAATGGGCATGTTGGCAAAGGACGGCAGCTATACCACCGCATTTATGTCGGCGTCGCTGATGGGCCTGTTTATGTTTTTTGGTTTCGAAGCCTGCGGCAATGTGGCGGAAGAGGTTAAGAACCCCGGCAAGCAGATCCCGGTAGCGATGATCCTGAGTATTGTATTCGGCGCAATTTCGGCCGTGATTTCCGTCATGGGCTATCTGCTGTCTTCACCCGATCTGGCCAGCATTGTTTCCGGTAAAACCGCCGATCCTATCCCGGTGATCCTCAATGAAGCATTGGGCAGCACCGGCGCCACCGTTTTCATCGTCATCGCCATTATTGCCATGCTGTCGTGTATTCTTTCGCTTCAGGCTGCGCTGAGCCGTCTTATCTTCTCTTTCTCACGCGATAAAATGCTGCCGGGCAGTCAGTGGATGTCCAAAATTTCTAAAAATAGCGTGCCGGACAATGCCATGCTGGTGAGTTGCATTCTGCCGGTGATCATCTGCGTCTGGGTCTATTTCCAGCCGGATAACCTCTCGCGGATCACCGCTTTTGCCGTGATTGGCATTTACATCTCTTTCCAGCTGGTGGTGCTTGCCGCGTTACGTCAGCGCCTGAAAGGCTGGAAGCCAGCAGGGGAATGGTCGCTGGGTGCATGGGGCATTCTGGTGAATGTCTTCGCCTTACTTTATGGTCTCTGCGGCATCTGGCTGCTGGCGCAGCCTGCTGATAGCGCGGGCTTCCTGGACCGCTGGACGGTGTTGATTGGGCTCGCAGTCGTGCTGCTGACCGGGCTGGTTTATATGACTGTCGCAAACCCGTTCGGTCGTTCAAGCGCGCCGGAAAACGATGCGATCGAATATGCCAGCAAGCTCAGAGCAAAAGAGGAGTTTTGAGTGTTGCCGGGCTAATGTTCTTATAAGACGAGCGACTAAAACCGTAGCCTGGTCCTACGGTTTTTTTTGCACTGCGTGACGTGGGAGGGTGACTCGTTTGGCGCGGCGCAATGCGTTTGCACCTGGTGCAGGATTACAGCCAGTACAGTGCCGCATAGCTGTTTTGGTAAGCCCGTTGTTGCGCTTCACCCGTAAACAGTTCGCCAATGCGCAGCCGGGGATTTGACGAAAAAATGATGCGGCCTTCAAGGTTAGTCAGGACGACTTTTTCGTTCGCACACAACGGCAGCAGTTCTTCCTCAATCCGACTCACCAGAATATCCAGCGCGGCAACCCCCAAAACGTTTCCTGCAACCCGAACCGGGACCGCAACGGTCAGCGTCAGCGAGGTATTGCAGATATAGTCAACGTAAGGGCCATGGATATAGGGTTTACCTTCGGCGATCGGGGTTTGGAACCAGGCAAAGGTGCGGAAATCCAGCCGTTGCTGGGTAGACTGATCGAGGTCCAGACTGACCTGTTTTAAGCCGTTATCTTTTTTATACCACCATTCCAGCACCCAGTACTCACCGACTGAGGCGGTGCTTTCAATGTGGCTGGCAACGCCAGCGCCCGAGCAGTAGGGGTTTTCATCCAGCGTCAGTTTGATGATTGGTTGGATGGCCGCTTTGACGCCAGTTTCCAGCAATGCTTCGGGCCCGGGTTGCGGATGAGCGGAAAGGCAATGGGCGATCTTCTCAGCTAATAAACCGGTACTGTCGACAGATGACTGAAAGATGTCGTCAATTTTGAGGGTTAGCGCATGAATGTGCTCTGAATAATTCATTTTCGACATTGCCTATACGGGTTATTTTTCAGAAGGGTAATTCATTTTCTTTTCTAATAAATAGACGGTGAAGGTATCAATCAGTTGCGAAGCGGCTTGAACGGCTGCCTGTTCTGAATGCGACGCCAGGGCATCGGTAAGCGTGGCATAAAGCCCGGTAACCTCACGATGCACGTCATCAGAGCGATAAAGCACCGCAATCAACGACGCCCATTCGGCCTGCAGTTGCAGTTCCTGATTTGCCAGCCTGGCAGACTGTGAACTTGCCGCGATGGCCAGCAGGCAACGCATGTCGGCCTGCGTTCTCTGTTCCGGGGTTTCTGCCGAGGCCAGCAATGCCGTAAATTCGCGCAGTCGCTGCAAATCTACGTCGGTCATCCTACGTGAGGCCAGCCTGGCGCTGTGGCTGATAACAGCACTGTGCATCTCTCCCAGATCGGAAAGATAATCGGTACTGATGCCCCTGAAAGGGTGGAGGTTTCTGCCGGAATGCAGAACATTTTCACAGACAAAACTGCCGCCATTTCGGCCCCGGACGGTGTGTATCAGTTCATTGGCCCGCAGGGTATTTAGCGCTTCCCGGATGGTAATGTGCGACACGCCCATCATCTTTGCCAAATCCGTTTCATTCGGCAGCTGTTCGTGCGGTTCTAACAGTCCGGTAACAATGGCATTGGAGAGCCGCTGAACAATCTGATCAGAACGGCTGGCCTGTCCTATCGGTGCGAAAATTACCGCGTGAGTAATCATAATCTTCTCTGAAAATCCCTTATGCAGGCCGCCATACTTAACATAAACCACCCTGGCAAGGAAGCAGTAAATAGGGGCGTCTTTTGCCAGGCAGACCGCAGAAATGGGGTGTGAAATCCGTTATTTACCGGAGGCCTGATGCCAATTCACTGCATCGGGTTTCCCCCAAAATGCCAGAGGGAAGGGCAACATTGTAATCATTTTGTTAAAAATGCGAGGCGCTTCATGTTGTAAGGAGAGAGTCATTGAAAAAAACCACGCCAATATATATTACATAATATCTTATATGTATTAACCGACGTGGAGAATGCGATGCAAACCTTACAGCACTTTATCAACGGACAGTATGTCCCGAATCAGAGGGAGGATTTTTTTGAGCTGATCAGTCCGGTTGATGGTGAAACCTATGCTATTTCACCAGACGGGGGAACGGCGGAGGTGGATCTTGCCTATGCTGCGGCTGAAGAGGCGTTTGCGGTGTGGAAAAAGTCCACGCCTGCCCAGCGGCAAAAGGCGCTGCTTGGTCTGGCGGATGAAATTGAACGAAACGTGACGCGGCTGGCCGAGTTGCAGAGTAAAGAAACAGGACAGCTCAGGCATTTTATTGAGAAAGAAGAGATCGCAGCGTCATGCGATGCCATCCGCTTTTTTGCCGGCGCCGCGCGTTGCCTGGAAGGTAAAGCCGCCGGCGAATACGCGGCGGGATTCACCTCGGTGATCCGCCGCGAGCCGCTGGGGATTGTCGGGCAGGTCACGCCATGGAATTACCCCTTTATGATGGCGGTCTGGAAGATCGCCCCGGCATTAGCGGCAGGGAATACGGTGGTGTTGAAGCCAAGTGATACCACGCCCATCAGCACACTTTTGCTGGCGGAATTAGCGGCGCCATTCTTCCCAGCGGGCGCCTTTAACGTGGTGCTGGGAAAAGCCAATACCGGATCGCTGGTGGTGTCGAATCCTGTCGCCTCACTGGTGTCGATCACCGGCTCGGTGCGGGCTGGCCTGCAGGTCGCTGCGTCTGCCGCCGCCAACCTCACTAAATCCCACCTTGAGCTGGGCGGCAAAGCGCCGGTGATCGTGTTTGCCGACGCCGATATGAACAAAGCCGTGGACATCATCACCACCGCCGGATTTTTCAATGCGGGGCAGGACTGCACGGCGGCAACCCGCATCCTCGTCGAGGAATCGGCCTATCAGGATTTCCTCGAAAAACTGGTGTCGCGAACGCGAGAGATAAAATTTGGCCTGCCAGATGACCGCGACGCCCTTTACGGATCGCTGAACAGTCGCAGTCAGCTTGAGCAGGTTAAAGGCTTTATTGAACGCCTGCCGTCACACGCCACCATTGAAGCCGGCGGCCATCCGGGCCAGGGGCCTGGCTTCTACTTTGAACCCACCATTATTTCCGGTCTGCAACAGCACGACGAAGCCATACAGCATGAGGTTTTTGGCCCGGTGATGACCATCCAGCGCTTCTCAGAGGAGGCGGATGCGCTGAATAAAGCGAATGACGTCGAATATGGTCTTGCCGCCAGCATCTGGACCAGCAGCCATGCCCGCGCGCAGCGATTCAGTATCGATCTCGAGTTTGGCACGGTGTGGATCAACAACCACATCCCGCTGTGTGCAGAAATGCCCCATGGAGGGTTCAAAAAATCGGGTTACGGCAAGGACCTGTCGTCCTATTCCCTCGATGAGTACACCCGCATAAAACACATTATGTGCGACATCAACGATTAGAGGCTCACCATGAAATTACTAAAAATCGCGGCAATGACGGTTGTGCTGAGTTCATTTAGCGTACTGGCAGAAGAGTCACCGCAATCGGTGGTTAACGATTATATGGCCGCCTGGAATGGACACAACGCTTCGCAGGCGTCGCGTTATCTGGCTAACGATGTCATTTATTACGACGCGGCAACGGGTTCACCCGTTAACGGCAAGGACAGGGCAGAAAAAGAGGTGATTGGCGCGTTTATTCATGCGGTGCCCGACCTGCAATGGAAAATGACCAGCAAGCCCGTTTACAACAAAGACACCATTGCCTTTCAGTGGACGTTTACAGGAACCAATTCGGGTGAGTGGGCGGGGAGTCCTGCAACAAATAACAAAATCAAATTTGAAGGCGTCAGCTTTATTAAGGTGGTAAAGGGCAAAATTACCTATCAGGGCGATTATTACGATTCAAAAAAACTGGATGCTGAGCTGCAATCCTCGAAGTGATAACGCCACCTTGACGCTCTTTTCCATCAGGCGCGGCGGAAAAGAGTGGGTCACATTTAAGCATTTTGCTTCACCCGATAATTAACAGACTTTAAAGGTTAAAAATGTCCATTACCCGACGTGATTTTCTTAACGGTGTTGCGCTGACGGTCGTTGCCGGGTTAACGCCCTGGGATCTGGCCAGGGCGGAAGAAAACGGTATAGCTGAGAAAGCTGGAGAGTATTATCCTCCCTCTTTGATGGGGTTGCGAGGAAATCACCCCGGTTCATTTGAGATGGCGCATGCCCTCGGGCGTGAGCATCAAAAATTCGACTTCGATTCCCTGACGGTTGAGGAAGAATACGATCTGGTGATCGTGGGGGGCGGCATCAGCGGTCTTGCGTCCGCTTGTTTCTGGCAGCAGGTGGCAGGCAAAGATAAAAAGATCCTGATCCTCGATAATCATGACGATTTTGGCGGACATGCTAAACGCAACGAATTTACCGCGGGAAAAAGCACACTGATTGGATACGGTGGCAGTGAATCCTTTCAATCGCCAAAACATAATTTCAGTCCTGAAGTGAATAAACTGCTGGCCGATGTCGGCATCAGCGTCGTTAAAATGAAAGCGGGCTTTGACCAAAACTTTTATCCCGACCTGAATCTGAGTCGTGGGGTATTCTTCGATAAAAAGAACTTCGGGGAAACCCGCATAGTCAGCGGCGATCCGGGACGGGCAGTATCAGACGATATTCCCGCTGACAGACTGAACGGCCGTAAAATTGAAGATTTCATCAACGATTTCCCGCTCAGTGAAACCGACAAAGCGGCGTTAATCGAACTGCATGTCAGACCAAAAGACTATCTGCCGGGGATGAAAGTCGACGAAAAACTCGCGTGGATGGATAAGCACAGTTACAGCGAATTTCTGTCTGAAAAAGTCGGTCTGAGCAAAATAGCGTTGCTCTATTTTCAGCAGCGTACCAATGATTTTTTCGCCATCGGCATTGAGGGCATTTCCTGCAGTGACGCACGGGTATGTGCCTTGCCAGGCATGGAGGCAATGCATCTGCCGCCGCTGGATGAGGAATCCCTTGCCGATCTGGAAGAACCGTACACCTATCATTTCCCGGATGGCAATGCAGGCCTGACGCGGATGCTGGTCAGGCATCTGATACCGGATGCATTACCCGGAGAGTCGATGGCAGACGCCGTGACCTCAACGCTTGATTACAGCCGTCTGGACACGAAAGCAACTAGCACGCGACTGCGCCTGAACAGCATTGTGATCAATGCGAAAAATACCGACAACGGCGTTATCGTCACCTATATCCATCAGGGACACCCTTATCGCGTACGCGGTCGCAATACCATCATGGCCGGTTATAACATGATGATTCCGTTCCTTGTCCCCGAAACGCCGGAGGAACAGAAAGCGTATTTGCGAATGAACGTTAAGGCACCACTGGTGTATACCAACGTGGCCATCCGCAACTGGCGATCTTTTACCGATTTGGGTATCCATGAATTTTATTCTCCCGCCGCGCCGTACAGTCGGGTCAAACTTGATTATCCCGTCAGTATGGGGAAATACCATCACCCGCGTAATGCGGATGACCCGATGCTTATTCATATGGTCTACGTTCCCACCTATCCCGGCAGTAACCTCACCGCACGCGAGCAGTTTCAACGCGGACGCGCCTGGTTATTAGGAACAACCTTCGAGACTCACGAACAGATGATCCGTGAGCAGTTGCAGGAAATGCTTGGCTCGACAGGATTTGATCATCAACGGGATATTGCGGGCATCACGGTTAACCGTTGGGCCCATGGCTACGCCTATTATGCCAGTTCACTTTTCGATGACATGGATAAAATGCCGGAGATCATCAAAGAAGCACGCAAGCCAATTGGGCGTATTGCCATCGCCAATTCTGACTCCGACTGGAGTGCTTATGCTCATGCAGCCATTGATCAGGCATGGCGAGCCGTCAATGAACTGAAGAACCTGGGTTAACACCATGATTAAAATTATCCTGACAAGCGCGTTGATTATCTCTGCCAGCAGTTTCGCCGCGTCTCCAGAGGGAGAGTATGTGGCGCGTATTTCGGACTGCGTCGCATGCCATACCAAAGAGGGCGGCGATGTAATGGCGGGAGGTAAACGATTTCATACTCCCTTAGGGGATATTTTTTCAACCAACATTACGCCGGATGTGAAAGAGGGAATCGGGTTATACAGTTACGCAGATTTTGAAAAAGCGGTCAGAAAAGGCGTGGCCCGCGATGGGCATTATCTTTATCCGGCGATGCCCTATCCGTCATATGCCAAAATGAACGATGAAGATATGCACGCGCTCTACACCTATTTCAAACAGGATGTGAAAGCATCCGCTCAAAAAAATAGTCCGGGAGAAATACCGTGGATATTCTCTCCGCGTTGGCCGATGGGTATCTGGAACTGGATGTTCACCGATAGCAAAGAAGAGGTTAGCACCCCGGCGGGAGTCGACGACGGGGTAATTCAGCGCGGTAAATACCTTGTCGAAGGTCCTGGCCATTGTGGTGCCTGCCATACGCCAAGGGGGATTGGCATGCAGGAAAAATCGTACGACAGTTCTGATGCCACTTTCCTGAGTGGTGCGATGATTGACGGCTGGTATGCACCCTCGCTCAGGAATGGGGCTATTCCGGCTGAAGAAATAAAAGATTTACTGAAAACAGGGCGAAGCAAGCACTCCGCTATTTCGGGCCCGATGAGCGACGTTGTGACACAAAGTACCCAGTATCTGAATAACAATGACCTGAATGCCATCAGCAGTTACCTGGCCAGCCTCAGCGATAAAAAACCGGCCTCACATACCCATGCGGCTGCATCGCAAACCCGCGGGGCGATCGCTGCAGGCAGTTCCGGGCAGACGCTCTATTTGCGTTATTGCTCAACCTGTCACGGTACAACCGGGCAGGGAACCGATGACAATGTCCCCTCATTGGTGAATAACCCGTCTGTCAGCGCTGAGGAGCCCGACAATCTGATCAAGGTCATCGCGTTCGGCGCAGAAACACCGGTCACCCAGGGAAACATTCCCTACAAAATGCCTGCTTATCATGGCCTGCTTCAGCCCCAGCAGATGCGGGATATTGTCAATTACGTCAGAGGTCAGTGGGGGAACCCTCCCCATCCGGTTGATGAAGACAACATTAAGGACGTTTTAAACGCGGATAAACAATACCGGGAAGGTGGGAGGTGATCGGTCGGGAAGAGCGCGGGAAGACAATCTGGGAAATTTCAGATATTTGAGAGAAAAATTGAGTGAGCTATCAATGTCGTTGAATATAGCTAGCAATTACAACGCGGAGCTAACTCATGAACACTTTCTCTAAAATTGTCTTTTTATCGCTTTTCGCCGCCTCCTGCACAGCCGGTGCTGCGCAAACTGCGCCCGTTGCCAATCCGCTCAGCGTCCATGTCCTCAACCTGGAAACGGGTACGCCAACGCCGGGCGTGGAGGTTGAACTCCAACAGCGCCAAAAGGATAACTGGGTTAACCTGGCGTCAGGCAAAACGGATGACCATGGGCGCATCGCTGCACTGTTTCCGCAGGATAAGCCGATGACTGAAGGCGATTACAAGGTGGTATTCAAAACTGGCGATTACTATAAGAGCGCGGGCAAGCCAACGTTTTTCCCTGAAATCCCGGTGTTGTTCCATGTGGAAAATGGCGGGCATTACCATATCCCGTTACTGCTGAGCCAGTACGGTTACTCGACCTATCGCGGTAACTAAAAGAAACCGTCTGGTTTACCGAGCGGTCTTTTTTCCCAAATGGGCCCGTTGCCTGAGGTGACGGGCCCTTGTGGGTCAGAGGCTCAGGATGCGGTACGGAAAACGGCCACCATGTCCCGAAGATGAGCCGCACGGTGTGCCAGATCATCTGCCGAGGTGGCCGATTCCTCAACCAGCACGGCGTTTTGTTGGGTTACCTGATCCATTTGATTTACGGCGATATTAATCTGCGTAATACCGCTGCTTTGCTCAGCGGATGAGGTTGAAATATCGCGGATCAATTGTGAGGTCTGCTCAATGGCCTCCACGCTCTGCCTGACCCTATCTCCTGCATTCTTAGCCATCGCGATCCCCTCATGGGCATGATCAACCGACTGCTCAATTAATCCTTTAATCTCTTTCGCTGCAGCAGCCGAACGTTGCGCAAGGGCGCGCACTTCAGAGGCGACCACGGCAAATCCTTTGCCTGATTCTCCGGCACGCGCCGCTTCAACCGCGGCATTGAGCGCCAGAATATTGGTCTGGAAAGCGATGCCGTCAATCACGCTGGTGATCTCTTCAATTTTTCCGGAACTGCCGCGGATCTTATGCATTGTTTCCATAACGGATTCCATGGCATTACCACTGAGAAGGGCAGCATTGGTTGCCGATTCTGCCATGGTGGACGCGTAGCGGGTATTTTCTGCGTTATGACTGATGATGGACGCTAACTGCTCCATACTCGCGGCAGTCTCAGCAAGCGAAGCCGCCTGCTGTTCGGTACGAGAAGAGAGATCGCCATTACCGCTGGCTATCTCTTCGGAAGAGGTTGCGATGGTGACAGCATTGGATTTGATGCCTGAGACAAGCTCTGCCAAACGGTTCTGCATCAGTAGCAACGCGTTTAACAACATGGACATCTCATTCGTTCCTGTCACCGTAAACGAGGTCGTTAAATCGCCTGCAGCCACTTTGCTTGCCGCATTAACCGCCAGTTCCACCGGTCCGGTGACCGATCGCGAAATCATAACCGCCGTATACACCGCGAGTAACGCGATACTGAATAAGCCGGCCAGCAGCCAAAATTGAGCATGGCGTTTTTCGGTTGCCTGACTTTCCAGCATCTGGGACAGTTTATCCGCGCTATTCGACCCTAACTCTGCGTAACGGTTTATTGACTGGGTGAAAACGCGAATGTATTCGGCGGGCGCGACGGTAACGCTTTTACTGACAAAGATATGCTCCGCCAGTTGCAGGGCGTCATTGGCCTGCTTATTCGCATCCTGATCTGAACGGGCAAAGATTTCACGCAGGCTGGGTTCGATAGTGAACACTTTTTCCATATTGCTATTGAACTGTGCGAGGGCGGTTTTGCCACTTTCGATTTGAAACGCCATACGACTGCGATCCGCGTCGGTGACGTTATTGCCCGCAGCAATCACAGACGCGCCACTGGCTCTGATTTGTCCGAGGGTTTCGGTCAGCTGAGGTAAGCGACTAAAAATACTGATAATAAACTGATAAGTATTGAGATCGGCATCCAGCGTTAAGCCATAAAAATCCAGCACATTCTGATTCGCTATCAGCAGTTTTTGAATCAGGCTGGCGTGGCGCTGCAGGCTGTCAGACAGGCTCAGTCTCCCGGCTAAAATATCGTTTTGCAACTGCCGCCAATCATCATTGAACGTCGCCAAACTGGTTAGGGGCTGGGCAGTATTATCCACCTGCTTGAGGTCGGTGATGATCGTTGTGAGATCCCGGCTGGCATCTTCAGCCAACGCCAGGCGAGGCGCGTTGTCAGGTTTATGTTGAGAAATCGCAATGGCGCTTTCGGCGCGGTGACGCTGGATTTTATTAAGCAGCGTCAGCATTTTTTTCTCTACCGGAATGCCGCTGAGTTCAATTTTTTTTGCATCAATAGCCTGACTGCCGCTTTGAATGAATAAAGCCGTGGGCAAAAAAAACAGAATCGCTGAAAACAGCCCAAGCAGTAAAAACTTAGCAGGCAAACTGGTGCGGTTAAGTAGGTTTTTCATTCTTATTTCCTGGTGTAAGAGTACTGATTGTTTTTGGTCAGACAGACCCATTAGGTAATTTTTTTAGTTATTTTTTATCCATTAACATCAATCTTTGCAGGTGTAGATACGCTAATTTTTATCTTTTAGTGGATGCTTTAGAGGTTTATTCATCCTCCCCGGTCAATCAGAAAAATTGTATTATAGGTGGCGATCAGAGAATTGACAGGTGAATAAACGACTAAATTTACTGGAGGTAAAAATAAAGCCAAATTAATTTTTAGTATTGTTTTTCAGGGTGTTATGGTTTTATTTTTCGGGCCTTTGCGACGTTGCGCGCGCTATCAGTGAGAAACAATCATTCATTATCAGCCTAATGAATTGCTGAGGCGCGGATAAGGGGCGGGAAATGGACTTTAATTTTGGATAGGGTTCAATACAACATTACAAGCCTCAGGAACCCTGTGAGCAGAACGGCTTATTTTTTCTTTTGAGACAAAAGGGCAAAATTAGGATGCTCTCCGGCCAGTAACAATAGCAATTCGTATTCTCCCTGGCTGAGCGGGGTTGGATTCTTTCCCGTCTCTTTCATCTGCCAGACGCGCAGGCTGAGATCGAAACGCTCTGCGGCAGTTTGCTGAGAGAAGCCGGCGGCGATCCTGAGTTCACGAATGTTATGCTTTACGGCCACCGGCCGTTCTATAAGTTGATTTCTCATAAAGATATTCCTGATGCCTCTCGCAGGGTGACGCCGGTTATGTCGTTGTTAATACGTCATTTTACATTCGCGGCTGACTGTATTCTGCGGAGGCAATTTTATGTGCCTGGGGTTGTAGTGTAGGTATTCCCTGGTGCTGTCATTGCAAATGATAAGGGGTATCGCTTAACTACATAGTGCACTTTATAATAGCGTGCTACTTATGTCGTATGTCTATTGTGGCACTCATCTGAAAAAAGTAAAACATTCCCGTGATTAAATAAATGTATCGTCTCCGTATAAATATTTCGTTAAAGAAAATGAAAACGTCATCCGTCAAACAGCATTTACTCTTCGCGGGAAAATGGCGGCGTGGCTTCAGGAGAAGTTGCGGGGCAGTGTGAAACCCCGGCGTTTTATTGAGATCGAGAGGTGAAAAATGTCAGGACAACCGCACTAAGCAGCAACACACCGCTCAGACCAAACGCGCTCAGCCAGCCCAGATGATCAAACACCATCCCGCCAGCCGTTGACCCCAGGGCGATCGACAGCTGAACCACGGCCACCATCAGACCGCCGCCAGCCTCGGCATTCTCCGGCAGGGTCCGTGCGATCCATGTCCACCATCCCGTTGGTGCGGCAGTTGCAAGCATTCCCCAAAGCCCTAATAGCGGCGCAACCAACCAGACGTTGTGACCCGCTAGCATTAACAGCCCGGCGATAATGGCCATAAGAAAAGGGATGGCCATGAGCGTCGGGTAAAACCGCGCGTTGAGAAAGAGGGAAACGATTAACGTCCCAACCAAACCTGAAACACCGATAATAAGCAAAATCAGTGATAAGCCGGACGGGTTTACCTGAGTGACGGTTTCCAGAAACGGGCGCACATAGGTAAATAAGGTAAACTGCCCCATAAAAAATAAACCACACGCCAGCATGCCAATTAAAACAACAGGACGGCTTAATAGCCTAAAAACGCTCCCGCGAGGCTGATTTGTCTTATTACCGGGCATATCTGGCAGACTCAAGCATTGCCAGATGAAGGCGACCAGCGCAACAGGGACAATGCAGATGAAGGCACCGCGCCACCCGATGGTTGCGCCAAGATAGCTCCCCAGGGGGGCTGCCACGACAGTCGCCAGCGCATTGCCGCCATTAAAAATAGCCAGCGCATGGGATACCCGATGCGAGGGCACCAGACGAATGGCCGTTGCCGCAGAGAGAGACCAGAATCCACCGATGGCAATACCAATCAGCGCACGTCCTGACATATAGACCAGATAGCTGGAAGCCTGCGCGATGATCATCCCCGATATGGCCATTAATACCGTCATCCCCAACAGAAGGTGTTTGCGGTTAATATTGGCGGCAATGTCAGAAATTGTCAGACTGGTCAATACCGCCAGTGCGCCGGAGATGGCGATCCCGAGCCCAGCCAGCCCTTCGGTGACGTCTAAATCGTTGGCAACCGGCGTGAGCAGGCTGACAGGCAAAAATTCAGAAGCAACCAGGACGAAAGCGCAGAGGGTCATCGCAAAAATACCATTCCAGTTTGCACGCTGCGGGTTATGGGATGTTTTAACTATCGACATAGTATTAACTTCTCTAAATATCAGTCCCGAATGAGAAACCGCCTGTCGCTGACAGGCGGTTTTATAAACCAATCATTCTCGGGAGGTTAACGTAAGCGGGTTTTAAAAAACGTTTCAAAGCGGGTGAAAGGTATCTTACCGGCAACGTTGTCGTATAAATCGACATGGTTAGCGCCTGGGACAATCACCAGTTCTTTATCTTTGCTGCCCACCGCCTTAAAGGCATCTTCCGCGAAATAGCGTGAATGGGCTTTTTCACCGGTAACGATTAACGTTGGAATAGTGATTTCATTGGCATAGCTCAGCAATGGCATATTCATAAACGATAAGGGCGTTGTGGCTGTCCAGGCACCGGCAGAGTTAACCGAACGCGGATGGAACCCGCGCGGCATACGGTAATAATCGAAGAACTCTTTCAACACCGGATTGGGATTTGCGGGTAAGGTTTCCGGTAGAATGCGTTCGGAAGTCGTTACTTTCCCGCTCTCATCAACGTAAATATCATGACCCGCATAGGCGGTTTTGCCGCTTTCTGCATCCTTCCAACGCTGCTCGTTCAGATAGTGTAATACCGCACGGCGGTCGGCCGTTGAATAGCGGTCTTTTCCGTCGCCAACACCATGGCCCATGGCGCGGCTCATGTCGTACATAACGCTGGTCGCGACCGCTTTGACGCGGGTATCCATTGCTGCTGCATTCAGCGCCATACCTCCCCAGCCGCAGATGCCGAGAATACCGATGCGCTGGCGATCGACCTCTTTTTGTAAACCAAGGAAGTCTACCGCAGCACTAAAGTCTTCGGTGTTGATATCCGGAGAGGCAACATTGCGTGGCGAGCCGCCGCTTTCCCCGGTATAGGAGGGATCAAAGGCCAGGGTAACAAACCCATCTTCTGCCAGTGTCTGCGCGTATAAACCGCTGGATTGCTCTTTAACTGCGCCAAAGGGACCGCTGACGGCAATTGCCGCAAGCTTGCGGTCTCCACGATCTTTAGGAATATACAGATCGCCGACCAGAGTTATCCCGTAACGGGTTGGGAAGGTCACCTTACGATGTTCGACCTTACTGCTTTCAACAAAGGTTTTGTCCCATTTCGCCACCATCGACACGGGCGCATTTGGATTGGTTGATTCAGCGTGACTCATTGTTGTAACTCCACTTAATGACGTGCATAGCAGTAACGCGGGTATGACAGCTGTGACTTTACGGGTGAAAATTTTCATAAAAGACTCCCCTTGAAAAACACTGTGTGAATGCAGTTTCCGCAAGGGAAGGCGCTGCATTTGAGCTCGAAAGGGGGATTATACTTAGCGTAAATAGTGATGATTAGACGGCGGAAAGTGCTAGGATTCATACCCTATTGGTATAGATCGAGATGCATGGGAACGGTGATGGCCAAACGGGAAAACTACAATGAGCTTTACCTGTTTATGCAGGTGGTGCGGGAAGGCAGTTTTACTGCCGCAGCGCAGCGGCTTGGCCTCGCTCAGTCTGGCATTAGCCGTTCTGTCCGCGAGCTTGAGGAAAGGTTAGGGGTACAACTTTTGGTCCGTACCACACGCAGGCTATCGCTGACCCAGGCCGGTGAGCAGCTCTACAAGACGGCGGAGACCGGATTCGATGCTCTGAATAGTGGACTGGCCACACTGGCACATTATCGTCAGACGCCTTCTGGCACCGTGCGTATTAATGCCAGCCAGCATGCCATAGATAAAGTCCTCCTGCCCAAGCTGGCGATCTTTCAACAACGCTACCCGGATATCCGGCTGGAGCTGATCAGCGAAAGCCGGTTTGTCGATATCATTGCGGAAAGATTCGATGCTGGCATACGTCTTGGTCCTGAGGTCGGACAAGGCATGATCGCGGTACGAATTACGCCCGATATGGAGATGGCGATTGTTGCTACACCTGAACATTTTCGTCGTTACGGCTTTCCACAAACTCCGGAGGATTTAGTGGCGCATCCCTGTATTGCCTACCAGCTTGCCGACGGCAGTGTGTATGCATGGGAACTTAACCAGCAGGCAAAAAAAATCACCCACCGGCCTCAGGGACAATGGGCCTTTTCTGACAGTTATATGGAGGCCGAAGCCGCAAGGCGTGGTCTTGGATTGGCTTATGTTCCAGAGGAACTGGTATCCGATGATCTGCAGCGGGGGAGATTGGTCAGAGTGTTACAGCGTTTCAGCCAACGCCTCGACGGTTCATTCCTCTATTATCCGCATCGGAATGTGTCACCGGCATTAAGAATCGTGATTGATGCATTAAAAACCTGAAGGTAGAGGGTGGGGGTATTGGTGAAGCCGTTCCCCTCTGGCAAACTGTCCGCTAACGTCCATCACTGAAGGCGTTAAGGTCTTTCTGGGGGAATAATTATCCTGTCAGTTTTCGCCCATATCAGTTATAACGTCATGTCATAATATACCCCGGTACCCTATATGAGGATGTATGCCACACTCCCCCGAAGATAAGAAACGCGCGCTAAACAGAATAAAAAGGATTCAGGGGCAATGCGAAGGGATACAGCGTTCGCTGGAAGCGGGTGCGGATTGTGCCCCGGTACTGATGCAAATGGCAGCAGTCAGAGGCGCGATGAATGGCCTGATGACCGAAATCCTCGAAAGCTATATAAAAGAAGAGTTTGCCGGCAAACTGAAGCCTGACAGCGAGGCGGGTGAAGATATCGGTGAGCTGGTCAAGCTCGTTAAATCCTACTTCAAATAACGTCCTGTTAGTATGTTCAGTCATCTCGATGCCGGCAGCCCACCCACAGGCTGCTTTATGTCCAAAAAACTGCGCATCTGCTCAGTCAGCCAAATATCAGAAGCACCCGCCAAAATATTGTCAAAACCCTTTAGCGACATTTAAATTCGTTTGATAACAATCAATTAATTCATTAAGCACTATTTAATATCTATAGTCTATATACCCCGTAGGGGTATGCGATCTATACTATTCCCCATGATGAATCATTCATCCCTGCAGAGAGCGGCGAAACTGAGACTCACGATCTCTCCCTCCGCTTCCTCTAACCCTATTTATGTGGAGTGCAATATATGAAATCTCGTGCTGCGGTTGCGTTTGGTCCAGGCAAGCCTTTAGAAATTGTCGAGCTCGATGTTGAGCCGCCGCGTGCTGGCGAAGTGCTGGTGAAAATCAGCCATACCGGCGTGTGTCATACCGATGCCTTCACCTTGTCTGGCGACGATCCTGAAGGGGTATTCCCTGCGGTGTTGGGCCATGAAGGTGCGGGTGTGGTGGTTGAAGTGGGTGAAGGGGTCACCAGCGTTAAACCAGGCGATCACGTCATCCCACTTTACACCGCTGAATGTGGCGAGTGCCTGTTCTGTAAATCCGGCAAAACCAATCTGTGCACCGCCGTTCGTGCCACCCAGGGCAAAGGCCTGATGCCCGATGGCACCACCCGTTTCTCCTATAACGGCCAGCCTATCTATCACTACATGGGCTGTTCAACATTCAGCGAGTACACCGTGGTCGCTGAAGTCTCGCTGGCGAAGATCAATCCGGAAGCCAATCACGAGCACGTTTGCCTGTTGGGTTGTGGCGTGACCACCGGTATTGGTGCGGTTCACAATACGGCTAAAGTGCAGCCAGGCGACTCGGTAGCAATCTTTGGCCTGGGCGGTATCGGCCTTGCAGCGATTCAGGGCGCGCGTCAGGCGAAAGCGGGTCGCATCATTGCTATCGACACCAACCCAGGCAAGTTTGAGCTGGCTAAAAAATTCGGCGCGACCGACTGTATTAATCCAAACGATTTCGACAAGCCCATTCAGGAAGTCATTATTGAAATGACCGGCTGGGGTGTTGATCACTCATTTGAATGTATTGGCAATGTGAACGTGATGCGTGCCGCGCTTGAGTCTTCACACCGTGGTTGGGGTCAGTCCATCATTATTGGCGTCGCCGGTGCAGGTAAAGAGATCTCCACGCGTCCGTTCCAGCTGGTAACCGGTCGTCAGTGGAAAGGCTCGGCGTTCGGCGGCGTTAAAGGCCGCAGTCAGTTGCCTGGAATGGTTGAAGACGCGATGAAAGGGGATATTGAGCTTGAGCCGTTTGTCACGCACACCATGGGTCTGGATGACATCAACGATGCATTCGATCTGATGCACGAAGGTAAATCTATCCGCACCGTTATCCATTACGAATAACAGTCAGCTTTCGTAAAAAGTTCTCCACAATAATAATATGTGCTTAGACGTATTGCCGGTTACACCTCTTGGGAGTAACCGGCTATTTTTTGCCTGAAAGTCATGCGCAGTGGATGGCCGTAATAGCCAGGTGGTGTGTTATCTCACGGATAAATACCAACCCTGCCAGCACCTGTAGTGCATCCGTCGATAATGACAGCGGATGGTGGGAAAGTTCATCGGCCAGTTTAGTAAATGCAGCTTCAATAGGCTCCGGCGTGGCGTGGGATTTACCCGCAGACCGGCATTATATAGCGATATCGTCGTTGAGATTGACCTGAGATCGCAGGGCAATCTCTCTGCGCCAGGCATCAACCCGTGGCGGCCAGTGCATTCCCTTGACGATGGATAATGAACGCAGCAGGGGGAAAAGGCGAATATCGGTCAGTGATAATGTCTCACCGTCACGCTTCGTCACTGATATTAACGTTTCCAGCGCGGCAAGTTTCTCATTCATTTCCGCAACCAGCGAATCGGTTTGTTCAAGTAAAGACGGGAACGGGCCAAAAACAGCTTCTTTCTTAGCGGTAAAATACTGCCTTGCTGGCGCTTGACGAAACTCTTCAAAATCTGAACTCGCCCAGCGCGGGACCGCCAGTTGATAAATGCGTGTCGAAGCGTCATCCATCCAGCCTTCTATCGCTGAGTTTTCAGATCCAGTTAGCATCGGCGAACCGTAGGTGGCATCAATATAGTTAACGATATCCAGACTCTCACCAATCGCCTCGTTGCTCTCGGTGACCAGCACTGGGAGCATTTTTTTCCCAATGAGTCGTGTTGGCGTGGCTTCATCATCATTTGGCAGCGTAACGATTTCACAGGCAACGTCTTTTAAGCCAAAAATCATGCGTGATCGCACGCAGAAGGGGCAGTGATCGTAAACATACAGTTTCATAGCAGTATCTTTTTTGGTCTGTGGCAGGAGTTTAGCGGGTAAAGCCATCGAAGGGTTTCATATACACGGCACCGAATGGGTTCAGTCGTGCACGAATTTCATCATCCGGCTCACCGTAAACCGTCAGGCCGGTGATGGTCACCAAAGAGAGAAAGGCTTCGGCGAAAGGCGCGAACGTGATGTCGACATGGCTTACCACATCCTGCTGGCGATAACGCTCAACAATGTGGGCCGTTTTCTGGTCGTCGCAGATGCTATAGACATAGCTGAGGGTGCCGGGCTCTTTGCTGGTGGCTTCGACCACGCGGGAAACTAACTCTTTAAACGCCGGAAATTGTCCGTCATTGACGGCCAGGTGGAATACGCAGGTAATTTCATTTTTCATGAAGATCTCCAGAGATCGGGGAGGAGGCGGAAGTACAACGGAGAAAGCGGGGAGTGCGCACTGAAGTGGCACAGGCCGTTAAGGACAAAGACATAACGGCCGCTATGGCTGCATCTCAGCCCGATTTTTTCAGCGTCTCAGCAAAAATCTCACCTGAAATTGCCCAGTTGTCGGTGGTGACGTCGTTGAAAATGACGTAGACATACTGTGGATCAACGTTGGCATGGGTGGCGATAGCGTCGGTCACCGCTTTAGCGATAGCCGGTTTGGCATCATCACGACCGTCGAACATCTGAATATTTACTACTGGCATGGTAGAACCCCTTCATAAGTTGATGAACTGTCAGAACACCTGACGTTGAAGAAATCCTACGCCGAACGTGGAAGTGGATAAACAGGCTGAAAGGGCACAGAGTGTAGAATTAAATTCTACAATCACGCGAAGGCTTTTTGTCCGGCTAACGCAATAAGCTCATCAATGATAAAGCGCACGCCGGGCAGTAAATGACGGGCGCGTGGCCAGATCACATTCAGCTCGGTGGGGGCGGGATTGCAGGCCGAAAGTATCGGCACTAACTTGCCGCTTTGTATATGAGGCCGCAACAATGCTTGCGGAAACTGAATCAGGCCCGCGCCGGCAATGCAGGCATCGATCATCGCATCGCCATCACTTATTTGATGAAAAGGCGTGGGCTTAATTCTGACATCTTTCCCCTCACTATCACGAATCAACCAGCTGAGCGGTGCGCCACCGCGCCAGGCGAGCACACAGCGATGATGATTGAGATCGTCCAGAGTCTCCGGCTTGCCGTAAGCCGACAGATAGTCAGGAGACGCGCAAATGATCAGCTGCTGGTCGTTCAGCTTGCGGGCGATAAGATCGGTGGTGTCTTTTACAGCGCCAAAACGAATCGCGAGATCGAAGCCAATATCCAGTGGGTCGATGATGCGGTCATTAAAGATGATCGTCAGCTTCAGGTGGGGGTAGCGCTTTGTCATATCCATCAAAATCGGCATCATTACCGATCGGCCAAATGCCGCCGGCAAATCAATCCTCACCGTGCCCGTGGGTTCCGTCAGCTTAGAGCGCAATGCCATCTCGGCCATTTGCAGCGTTTCCAGCGCGCTCTGGCAACTGGCGAGATAGGCTTCACCTTCCGTCGTCAGGCTGATTTTTCGGGTGGTACGGTGGAACAGCGCGGTACCCAGATTATGTTCAAGGCGCTGAATACTTTTCCCAATTGCCGATTTCGACACCCCCAGCTGTTCAGCGGCTTCGGTAAAGCTGTTGGAGTTTGCCGCCGTCACAAAATGAACGATGCTGTTGAAGGATTCTGTGGAAATAACTGCTGGCATAGTGGGCGCCCGGATGAAAATCAGTGAGTGACTTTAGCGTAAACGCTAATTACCTACACGTTAATGATGACAGTGAAAAAGATAAATCAGGCAGGAAGAACAACATGAGAAATGAATTGTTGAGAATAGAGGGCCGTTAATAACAAGCCGCCTGGCGGCGGCCTGAAGAGGTTTTACTTTGCAATGATGAAGCGCTGGTCGTCATCAATGTAGGTTTTTTCGCCTGCTGGCGCTTCAATTGAGCCAAAGTTCATGTGTGCCCTCAATTTCCACGACTCAGGGATCTGCCAGGCAGTCTTCACATCGCTGTCTATCAGGGGATTGTAGTGCTGCAGGTTAGCGCCAATGCCTTTTTCGGCCAGTGCCAGCCATACGGCGTACTGTGCAATGCCGGTGCTGTGTTCAGACCAGACCGGGAAATTATCAGCATAAGAAGCAAACTGCTCCTGAAGCGTTTTCACCACGTCCTGATCTTCGAAGAACAGTACCGAGCCTGCTGCAGCGGCAAAGCCATCGACTTTGGCAGAGGTTCCCGCAAAGTGATCCGCCGGCACGATTTTTCTCAGCTGCTCACGGGTGATTTCCCAGAAACGGTTATGCTCTTTTCCCAGCAGGATAACGATACGGGAACTTTGGGAGTTAAAGGCAGAAGGGGCCTGTTTCACCGCCTCTTTAATCGTATCGATCGCTTCTTCATCCGCGACAGGCATGTCTTTACCCAGTGCATAAATAGTCCGGCGTTGTTTTGCCAGGTCCAGAAAGTGATTAGACATCGTATTTTCCTGTTGCTGAGTAGTATCGAAATGCATTTCCGTGGAATTTTCATTCCCGCGTTTGAAAATGCTGCTGAGTAGTTTGCTGAACATAGACAGGTATTCCTTCCGAAGTCACTGTGCGGGCAGAATTTAACGCTATCAGGGCCGCCGGACGGGCGACCCGAAGCGTTTTATTATTTAATCAGCTCTGCGGTCATGTGCACGAAATTGTTAGAGCTTGCTTCGGTGATTTTATATTTTGCACCTAGTTCCTGTGCCTGGGCGGCGATTTGTGCTTCTGCACCATCCAGAGAAGAGGCTGAAGCGGTGATGCTTTGCGCAAAACTACCGAAAGAAATTGTAGAGAAGGCAATAATCGCAACTAAATTTTTGACTGATTTCATGATTGTTTCCTGAGTTTGTTTTATTCATAATGAGGCGTTCTGCCTCGATGTGAAGAATGATACTCCTGATGATTATTTTGCGAAAGGCGGGTTATTTGCTGCTGTTTGTCAAAATATCTGAATGAGGTTTGGGTGTGTTAACCGCTGCTACAACGTGGGCTAACGTTCATACCCTAAGGGTGACCGCTTCACCCGCCACGACGCGTCCATCCGATCCCAGCCACTACCGGTCCGCTGGTTCGCGCGATCGGTGATCCTCGAGTAGGGTTAGTTAAAGGCTAACTATCGGGAGAAAAAATGATGGCAGAAGAAACCGTGACCCACGAACTGGCGCTGCTGGATAAATACTGGCGCGCTGCAAACTATCTTTCGGTGGGGCAGATTTACCTGATGGGTAATCCGTTATTACGCAATCCTCTTTTGCCAGAGCACATCAAGCCCCGCCTGCTTGGGCACTGGGGGACCACTCCCGGCCTGAATTTTATTTACGCCCATTTGAACCGCATTATCCGTCAGCGCGATCGGGATCTGCTGTTTATCTGTGGGCCGGGGCACGGCGGCCCCGCGATGGTGGCAAATACCTGGCTGGAAGGCAGTTACAGTGAAATTTATCCCGACGTCAGCGAAGACGAAGCGGGTATGCAGCGACTGTTCAAACAGTTTTCATTTCCCGGCGGCATACCCAGTCATGCAGCACCGGAAACGCCGGGTTCAATCAATGAAGGGGGCGAGCTGGGGTATTCTTTATCCCATGCCTTTGGCGCCGCTTTCGATCATCCCGAGCTGATTGTGCCTTGTGTGATTGGTGACGGTGAAGCGGAAACCGGGCCGCTCGCCTCAAGCTGGCACGGTATAAAATTTCTCAATGCCCAGCGTGATGGCGCGGTACTGCCCATCTTGCATCTTAATGGCTATAAAATAGCCAGTCCGACCATTCTCGGGCGCAGCAGTGATGATGACCTCACACAGCTGTTTAGCGGCTATGGCTACGCGCCGCTGTTTGTCTCGGGGCACGAACCTGCCGACATGCATCAGCAAATGGCATCGGCACTGGATTCGGCTTTCTCCAAAATTGCCGATATCCAGCAGCAGGCCCGTTCGGGTAATGGCTCAGAGACTGTTCCACGATGGCCAATGATTGTGTTTCGCAGCCCGAAAGGCTGGACCGGGCCAAAAGAGGTAGATGGCAAAAAGGTCGAGGATTTCTGGCGTGCGCATCAGGTGCCGGTCTCGGCCTGTCGGGAAAACGACGCGCATCGGGAAATTTTAGAGAACTGGATGCGCAGTTATCAGCCGCAGGAACTGTTTGACGATAATGGCTCACTGATAGCTGAACTCCGCGCGCTGGTGCCTGCGGCGAATAAACGGATGGGGTCGTCACCTTATGCCAACGGCGGTCGCCTTCGTCGCGAGCTGAGCGCACCCGATATCCATGCGTTCGCGCTGGAGACCGGTCAGCCAGGCAGCACAACCGGAGGCGCTACGGAACAGTTGGGTCATTATCTCGCGGAGATATTCCACCGCAATCCTGATAATTTCCGTCTTTTTGGTCCGGATGAAACCGCATCGAACCGGCTCACCCCGGTATTCGACGCCACCAGCCGCAGCTGGATGGCGCCGCTGAAGACATATGATGAGCAGTTAGCCCGCGATGGCAGAGTGATGGAGATCCTCAGCGAACATCAGTGTCAGGGCTGGTTGGAGGGCTATCTTCTGACGGGCCGTCACGGCCTGTTTAACTGCTACGAAGCGTTTATTCATATCGTAGATTCGATGTTCAACCAGCACGCGAAATGGCTGAAGGTGACGCGCAAACTGGGGTGGCGCAAGCCGGTGTCGTCGCTGAATTATCTGCTTTCTTCACACGTCTGGCGGCAGGACCACAACGGTTACAGCCATCAGGATCCCGGCTTTATCGATCATGTTGCCAATAAGAAAGCCGACATCGTGCGGATTTACCTGCCGCCGGATGCCAACACGCTGCTGTGGGTAGGCGATCACTGTCTGCGCACCTGGGATCGCATTAATGTGATCGTGGCCGGCAAGCAGCCTTCACCGCAATGGCTGGATATGCCAGCTGCGATTGCCCATTGCGAAGCCGGTATGAGTGAGTGGCGTTGGGCGAGCAGTGAGGGCGAACCTGATGTGGTGATGGCCTGTGCCGGCGATGTGCCAACGCTGGAAACGCTGGCGGCAGTCGACCTGTTAGGTGAGATTTTGCCGGAATTACGCGTCCGCGTGGTTAATGTGGTCGACCTGCTGGCATTGCAAACCCAGCAGCAACATCCTCATGGCAAATCTGAGACGGAGTTTGATGCGCTGTTCACCCGCGATAAGCCGGTCGTTTTCGCTTTCCATGGTTATCCCAACCTGGTTCACCGACTGACCTATCAGCGTAACAATCATCATAACTTCCACGTGCATGGATTTAATGAAGAGGGGACCACCACCACGCCATTTGATATGACGGTGCTGAATGAGCTGGATCGTTATCACCTGGCGCTGTCGGCCATCCGCCATGTTCCGGGAGTGGCCGACCGTCATCCACAGGCCGTTGACGATCTGCAGCAACGTCTGCAGAAACACCATCATTACGTGCGCGAATATGGCGAAGACCTGCCGGAAATTCAGCACTGGGTGTGGTCGGGCACAAAAAAATAAACCGCCGTGCGGCGGTTCAGGTCAGCATAATGCGTGAGAATTTTCAGCAAGCCGCATCAGGATTTCCAGCATTAAGGCCTTCTGATTACGATGACTTTTTATGCCACTTATCATCGTCGCCTTTTTCGTACTGATGCTTAACCGCCGCCCAGGCCACTTTATGGGCCACTTCTTCCCGCGAGCTGTCATCCTTGCGGTCTTTTTTATCTTTATACTCATCCCAGGCACTGTTAAATGCGGCCATATAAATGTCCTGGGCATGAGCAGGAAGCACATGCTGAACGCTGTCGGGTAAGGCACTTCGTGAATCGTAGGGCATGACTGACCTCCTTTAATCGATGCCTAAAGTCTGGCGCAGTCAGGCGATTTTTCAAGCTGCCCTGCGATTGCGCCTAGCGGACGGCGTTCCATTCCTTATGCTTCAGCGGCGTCAACGCGGCACCCAGAATATCGGCCAGCACGTTTACCGTGATCACCAGACCGCCCACCATCATCACCCCGGCGGAAATCGCCGCGTAATCCTGCTGACGAATGGCATCCACCAGCCAGCGACCAAGTCCCGGCCAGCTGAACACCACTTCGGTAATCATCGCCAGCGTTAGCATGGTGGAAAATTGCAGGCCCAGGCGTGGGATCACCGGTGGCAGCGCGTTATGCAGCACGTGGCGGCGAATGATGGTAAACCGTGACAGGCCGCGGGTGGCAGCCGCCTTAATATAGTTCTGCTCCATCACTTCGCGGGTACTGATGCGCAGCAGACGCACTACTTCCGTGGTCGGCGCGACGGCGAGGGCGGTGACCGGCAAAATCAGGTGCATCAGCGCACTGACCAGCATCTCATGGCGCCACGGCGAAGGACTGATCCACGCATCAATCAGCGCGAAGCCGGTGACGTTCTTCACCGGATACAGCAGGTCAAAGCGGCCAGAAACCGGCAACCAGCCGAGGTTCAGCGAGAAGAACAGCGTCAGTAGCAGCGCCAGCCAGAATACCGGCATCGAAAAACCCAGCAACGCCAGCGCGCTGATGGTTTTATCCTGCCATTTATTGCGCATCACGCCGGCGGCAATTCCCAGCGGAATACCAATAAACATCGCCAGCGCGAAAGCCATAATGCACAGCTCCAGCGTGGCGGGAAACACCTCGCGGATCTGCTGACCAATTGGCTCGCCGTTGATACTGGAAACGCCAAAATCCAGCTGGAACAGGCCTTTGTACCAGAAGAAGAAGGCGTCTGAGAGCGATGCCCCTTGTAAAGGCGCATGCGGCGTAAAGTAACTGAGGCTGAAGCCCACCAGCGTCAGCATAAACAGGGTAACCAGCCACAGCACCAGGCGTCGCAGCGTATAAATCACCATGGTTATTTCTCCTCGCCTTTATCACGGTGCACGCCGGCAAACGACGCGTTACCGAACGGGCTCAACACCAGGCCCTGAATATCGTGGCGATAGGCCTGCAGGCGTAGGGAATAGGCCAGAGGCAGCACCGGCAGCGACTGGGCGAGCATGCGTTGTGCCCGATCGTAATAGTCAATGCGCGAAGCCAGCTGCTGAGAAAGCAACGCCTTATGCAGCACCTCGTCAAAGGCCGGGTCGCACCAGTGAGCATAGTTGGTCTGCGAGCCGATCGCCGCGCAGCTTAACAGCGGACGGAAGAAGCTGTCCGGGTCGTTACTGTCCGTCGACCAGCCTGTCAGCGTCAGGTCATGATTCATCTGCATCAGGCGCGCTTCCTGGAACCGGCCTTCAACCGAGACGATGGTGACCGTGACGCCGATTTGCGCCAGATCCGCCTGAATCAGCTCAGCCGTTTTTAACGGGCTGGGATTCCACGACTGGGACGCTGACGGCACCCATAAATTCAGATGCAGATCGGTCACGCCCAGCGCCTTTAGCTCTTCACGGGCTTTTTTCGGATTATATTCGGTCACTCTGGCTTCATTATCGTAAGCCCAGGACGCGCGCGGCAGAATAGATGCCGCGGTTTCCGCCGTGCCGTAATAAATGGATTCCATCAGACGTTCGTTGTTGATCGCCAGCGCCAGCGCCTGACGCACCTCAACGCGATCCAGCGGCGCTTTGCGGGTATTAAACGCCAGATAGGCGATATTCATCCCCGGACGCAAGGTCAGACGCAGACGCGGATCGTCGCGCAGAATCGAAATCTGGCTGGCGGCAGGATAGGCCAGTACGTCGCACTCGCCGGTCAGTAACTTCGACAGACGGCCCGTGCCGCCAGCGCCCATATCAATCACCACCTGCGGCATGCGCGGCAGGCCTTTCCAGTACTCCGGATTACGCGCCAGACGGATATATTGCCCGGTACGATAGCTGCTCAACATAAACGGACCGGTGCCGACCGGCTGGCGATCCATCTGTTCCTGGCGATCTTCCTTGGTCAAGCGATCGGCATATTCGGCGGAAAGCACCGGCGCATAATGGGTGGCGATATGCCAGAGGAATGAGGCATCCGGGTTGTGCAGGCGGATCTCAACGGTATTTTTATCCAGCTTCTTCACGCTTTGCACGGCATCGGCGAACTGCAGGCTGTCGAAATAGGGATAGCTGCCGCCATTGACGTTATGCCACGGCGACTGGCGGTCAAAAATGCGCTGAAAGCTGAACACCACATCGTCGGCATTCAGCGTGCGGGTAGGGGAGAACCAGGCTGTTTTCTGGAAATGGACATTGTCCCGCAGATGAAAACGGTAGGTGGCGCCGTTATCCAGCACTTCCCAGCTTTGCGCCAGTTCCGGGATCAGCCGGTAGGTATAGGGGTCAACATCCAGCAGACGGTCATACAGCTGGGCCGCCAGCGTATCAACCACCAGGCCGCCGCTGGCTAACTGTGGGTTAAAGGTGGTGACCGCGCCGTTGACGCAATAGACAAAACCGCTCTGACGAATATCGCCGGGCGAAGCGGACCAGGTTGAGGCACTGAACAGGCTCAGCCCCAGCAGAAGCGTGGAGAATAATGTGCGCATAAGTCATCTGAAAAATCAGGCAATAGTCAGAGTGTACCGCACTCTCCGGTCTGCCCCAAAGTTTGCCGGGATAACTGACGTTTTTTCCGACAAAAAGGGAATAAAAGGTTTCCCTGCACTGTTCAGGGGTGTTCAGAATACGCCCAATGTTGCTATGGTAATGAGAAATATTCTCAACAAAGTGCTTTACAGTTGGTACTGCGAATGATTATTATTCTCCTTCGCTTCGACGGTGGCTCTACCGAAGAAGAGCACGACATTGCTCACATTGCTTCCAGTATTTTTTAGCCCGCCTCGAGCGGGCTTTTTTTTTGTCTGCCGTCAGGGCTCACTTATCGACGTTGATGCCGTGCTTTTTCATCATCGCGCGCAGCTGGTGATAGGTAACGCCCAGTAATTCCGCCGCGCGACGCTGGCTATAGCGGGCCTGAGCCAGGCTTTTATCCAGCAGATCTTTCTCCTGCTGATTCTGCCAGCGGCGCAGATCCAGAGGTAAATCAGGCAGGCTGCCAGCCTCAGCCACTTCAGTCTCCCTGGCAGGCTGCTGGCGCTTAAAAGGGTTGATAATGATGCTGTCCAGCTCCTGATCGACTTCGCTATGGCGATAGACCGAGCGCTCAACCACATTCTTTAACTCGCGGACGTTACCCGGCCAGCCGTAGTCCAGCAGGATCTGCTTTGCCTGCGCCGAAAAGCCGGGGAACAGCGGCAGGCCAAGCTCGCGGCACATCTGAATGGCAAAATGCTCGGCCATCACCAGAATATCGCTGCGGCGTTCGCGCAATGGCGGCAGCTGAACCACATCAAACGCCAGGCGATCGAGCAGGTCGGCGCGGAATTTTCCCTCCTGCGCCAGCAGCGGCAAATCATCGTTGGTGGCACAGACCAGCCGCACGCTCACCTGCAGCGGCTGGCTGCCGCCCACGCGCTCCAAATGCCCGTACTCAATTACCCGCAGCAGTTTTTCCTGTACCAGCATCGGTGCGGTGGCCAGCTCATCAAGGAATAGGGTGCCGCCATCAGCACGTTCGAAGCGGCCCAGATGGCGCTTTTGCGCGCCGGTAAAGGCGCCGGCTTCATGGCCGAACAGTTCCGAATCCAGCAGGTTTTCATTCAGCGCCGCACAGTTGAGGGAGATAAACGGCCCCTGCCAGCGGTCGGACAGGTAATGCAGACGGCTGGCGATCAGCTCTTTCCCGGTTCCCCGCTCGCCAATGACCAACACCGGCTTGTTCAACGGCGCCAGACGGGAAACCTGCTCAAGCACTTCAAGGAAGTTATTTGACTCGCCGAGCAACGTCTCGTTATTTTCGCTCATGAAATTCACCAGATGTTAGTTATTTACACCACATTAACCAATCTGCATCAGCCTGTAAACAGTGAGAATGCCCATAAATCAATAAGATAAAAGTTGGCACGCGATTTGAATAGGTAATAGCGTCGACGCAGATGACTGCGCACATTCAATAAGACACTACCGAGGACTTTGATTATGGGTATTTTTTCTCGCTTTGCCGATATCGTGAACGCCAATATCAATTCGCTGCTGGAGAAAGCAGAGGATCCGCAAAAGCTGGTACGCCTGATGATTCAGGAAATGGAAGACACGCTGGTCGAAGTGCGCTCGACCTCCGCCCGTGCGCTGGCAGAAAAGAAACAGCTGGTGCGTCGTATCGACCAGGCTGAAGCACAGCAGACCGAATGGCAGGACAAAGCCGAGCTTGCGCTGCGTAAAGAGAAAGACGATCTGGCCCGTGCGGCGCTGATCGAAAAACAGAAGCTGACCGAGCTGATTGTGTCACTGAAGCGTGAAGCTGAGCAGGTTGAAGAGACGCTGACCCGTATGAAAGGCGAAATTGGCGAGCTGGAGAAAAAACTCACCGAAACCCGCGCCCGTCAGCAGGCCCTGACCTTACGTCATCAGGCCGCTTCTTCTTCACGTGACGTGCGTCGTCAGCTGGACAGCGGTAAAATTGATGAAGCGATGGCGCGTTTCGAATCCTTTGAACGCCGTATCGATCATATGGAAGCCGAAGCCGAAAGCCAGAGCTTTGGTAAAAAGAAAACGTTGGATCAGGAATTTGCTGACCTGCACGCCGATGATGAAATCAGTGAGCAGCTGGCGGCGTTAAAAGCCAAAATGAACCGCAGTGAGTAATGCCTGTGCCCGGCATCCCTGGCTGGATGCCCGTTCCTGAAAATGTTCAGGTCGATATTTCAAGGAGAATGAATGAGCGCGTTATTTCTGGCCATACCCCTGACGATTTTCGTGCTGTTTGTGGCCCCGATCTGGTTATGGCTTCATTACAGCAACCGTCAGAACAACGGCGCTGAGCTGTCACAAGGTGAACTGCAGCGTCTGCAGCAGTTAACTCAGGATGCTAAACGGATGCGTGAGCGCGTGCAGGCACTGGAAGAAATTCTGGATGCAGAGCACCCGAACTGGAGGCAGCCATGAGCGGCGTAACCATTAAGGGAAAAAAGCTTTACCGCATTCCTGCTCGCGGCAAAGTGAAGGGCGTTTGCGCCGGCGTGGCCGAATATCTGGATATCCCGGTACGTCTGGTGCGGGTGATTGTGGTGCTGTCGATGTTCTTTGGCCTGTTTTTCTTCACCCTGATCGCCTATTTCGGCCTGGCGTTTTTGCTGGATGAGATGCCAGATGAACTGGACAGAAATGGCGAAAGAGCACCAACCGCGCACCAGCTGCTGGATCAACTGGGCGCCGAGCTCAACGGCGGCGAAGCCAGCCTGAGGAACATGGAGCGTTACGTTACCTCGGAAACATTCAGCGTCCGCAGCCGTTTTCGTCAGCTATAATCCCTCCGAGCGGGCTCGTTCGCGGGCCTTTCTCTTCTTTTCAGGAGTACATTTATGCGTAACTGGCAATCATCTGTAAAAAGTAACGCCGCGCCCGCGTTCAAGAGGGTGGGGAAATTTGTGCTGATTAGCGCACTGACGTACGGACCAGGCGGTCTGGCTGGTTGGGCGGTTAAATCTGTCGCCCACCGTCCGCTGAAAATCTTCCTTGCCTGGGCACTGGAACCCTTACTGCGTCGTGCCGTACGTGGCGCTTCCGCCCGTTGGAATAAGTCTAAAACCTTGCCTTAATTTGCTACACTTGCCGTCCCGAATACTGCTGTAAACAGAACAATAAAAGGTGCCGACACCACAATGAACCGACTTCAAAATGAATTGCTGTCGCTGGTGAATCGGGGCGCGGATCGCCACCTGCGCCTTGCTGTCACTGGCCTCAGCCGCAGCGGGAAAACCGCTTTTATCACCTCTCTGGTTAATCAACTCCTCAACGTCAATTCCGGCGCGCGCCTGCCGATGTTTTCCGCCGTTCGCGAAGAGCGACTGTTAGGCGTTAAGCGCGTGCCACAGCGTGATATGGGCATTCAGCGCTTCACCTACGACGAAGGTCTCTCCCAGCTTTATGCGTCGCCGCCGGACTGGCCAACGCCAACCCGCGGCGTCAGCGAAATGCGTCTGGCGCTGCGCTATCGCTCACGAGAATCGCTGCTGCGGCATTTCAAAGATACTTCAACGCTCTATCTGGAAATTGTCGACTATCCCGGCGAGTGGCTGCTGGATTTGCCGATGCTGGCCCAGGATTACCTCGGCTGGTCGCGGCAGATGACCGGGTTGCTGCAGGGCGATCGCGCCAGCTGGTCTGAACGCTGGAAAACCCTGTGCGAAGGTCTGGATCCGCTGGCACCGGCTGATGAAAATCGGCTGGGTGAAATTGCGGCGGCCTGGACGGAATACCTGCTGAAATGTAAGCAGGAAGGCCTGCATTTTATTCAGCCCGGTCGCTTTGTGCTGCCCGGCGATATGGCCGGCGCGCCCGCGCTACAGTTCTTCCCGTGGCCACAGCTGGATGAAAGTCATGAAGCCCGGTTGGCGCAGGCGGATGCCAGTACCAACATCGGTATGCTGCGCGCGCGCTTTAACTACTATTGCCAGCATGTGGTCAAAGGTTTCTATAAAAACTACTTCCTGAAATTCGACCGCCAGATCGTGCTGGTCGACTGTCTGCAACCGCTGAACAGTGGCCCGCAGGCGTTTAACGATATGCGCCTCGCGTTGACCCAGTTGATGCAGAGCTTCTCCTACGGCCAGCGCACGCTGTTTCGCCGCCTGTTCTCGCCGGTGATCGATAAGCTGCTGTTTGCCGCCACCAAATCCGATCACGTCACCGCGGATCAGCACGCCAATCTGGTGTCACTGCTGCAGCAGCTGGTGCAGGACGCCTGGCAGAACGCGGCGTTTGAAGGTATCACCATGGACTGTATGGGCCTGGCTTCGGTGCAGGCGACCCAAAGTGGCTTGGTGGATCATCAGGGTGAGAAGATCCCGGCATTACGCGGTCATCGCCTGGCGGATAATGAACCGCTCACCGTCTATCCCGGTGAAGTGCCGCCACGCCTGCCGGGCAACGCATTTTGGCAGCAGCAGGGTTTTCATTTTGAACAATTCCGGCCACAGGATTTGGATGTGGATCGTCCTCTGCCGCACATCAGGATGGATGCGGCGCTGGAGTTTTTACTGGGAGATAAATTGCGATGAATACGCCAATTAAACCTCGAATTGATTTTGCCAAGCCGCTGGAAGCCGAAACGCTGCCGAATCTGAAGGCGGCACGGGCATTTGAGCAGCAGAATGCGGTTTTCGTCCCGGAAGATCCCGATCTTGAGCCTGTTGAGGAGGGCGAAGGTGAACGCGTGGTTGAAGCGGCCCTGCGGCCAAAACGCAGTCTGTGGCGCAAAATGGTCAAGGCCGGTCTGGCAGTGCTGGGGATCAGCGTGGTCGCGCAGGGCGTGCAGTGGGCGCACAATGCCTGGCTCCAGCAGGACTGGATAGCGATGGGCGGCTGTGTCGCCGGTGGGTTAATAGTGTTTGCCGGCGCGGGTTCACTGATTGCCGAATGGCGTCGCCTGTATCGCCTGCGTGAGCGTGCGGAAGAAAGGGATGTGGCGCGGGAATTACTCACCAGTCACGGCATGGGCAAAGGGCGGGCGTTCTGTGAAAAGCTGGCCAGACAGGCGGGGCTGGATCAGGGACACCCGGCGCTGCAACGCTGGCATGCCTCGCTGCATGAAACCCACAACGATCGCGAAATCGTCGGTCTGTATGCCCAGCTGGTTCAACCGGTGTTAGATCGTCAGGCCAGGCGTGAAATTGGCCGCAGTTCGGCTGAGTCGACCCTGATGATTGCCGTCAGCCCGCTGGCGCTGGTGGATATGGCGTTTATCGCCTGGCGAAACCTGCGTCTGGTGAACCGTATCGCCGCCATTTATGGCATTGAATTGGGCTACTTTAGCCGTATCCGCCTGTTCCGTCTGGTGCTGCTGAATATCGCGTTTGCCGGTGCGTCCGAACTGGTCAGGGAAGTGGGGATGGACTGGATGTCTCAGGATCTGGCCGCGCGCTTTTCTGCCCGTGCCGCGCAGGGGATTGGTGCCGGGCTGCTGACCGCCAGGTTGGGGATCAAAACCATGGAATTGTGCCGTCCGCTGCCGTGGATTGAAGGTGACAAACCCCGTCTGGGTGATTTCCGTCGCGATCTGATTATCCAGCTGAAAGAAACCCTGCAAAAAGGGCCAGTAAACCCCGAAAAATAGTCGAAAGTTTACGCGCCAACCCGGATTATTGCTGGGTTGGTGCGCATTCAGCACGGTCCCTGTCAACTTTTCCTTCCAGACCACTACTGGCGCTCACGCCGATAGAGTATCATCAGACAAAGCCCGAATAATGAAAGGTTGCCCCTTATGCGTCTGGAAGTTTTTTGCCAGGACCGACTTGGTCTTACCCGCGAATTGCTCGATCTCCTGGTGGAGCGAAACATCGATTTGCGCGGAATTGAAATTGCCTCAATCGGGCGCATCTACCTCAACTTCAGTCCGGTTGAATTTGAATTGTTCAGCCAGCTGATGGCAGAAATCCGCCGTATTCCCAGCGTAACCGATGTCAGAACGGTCAACTTCCTTCCTTCGGAACGTGAACACCGTGCGCTCAGCGCGCTGCTGGTCGCGCTGCCGGAACCGGTGTTTTCTATCGATATGAAAAGCAAAGTGGAGCTGGCGAACCCGGCGGCACAGGGATTGTTTGCGCTCAACGAAGAGAAGATGCGTAATTTTGGCGCCGGTGCATTGATCCCCGGTTTCAACTTTCAACGCTGGCTGGAGAATGAGCGCATTGAACCTCAGGCTCACCATGTGGTGATTCAGGGGCGCGATTTCCTGATGGAGATCACCCCGATTTACGCCGCGGGTGAGGTGGTTAACCCGGTGGGTGCGGTGGTCATGTTGAAATCCACCGCCAGAATGGGCCAGCAGTTGCAAAACCTGGCGGTGAATGACGACAGCGAATTTGACCACATCGTCGCGGTGACGCCGAAAATGCGTCAGGTGGTCGATCAGGCGCGCAAACTGGCGATGCTTGATGCACCCTTGCTGATTGTCGGCGATACCGGCACCGGCAAAGATATGCTGGCCCGTGCCTGTCATCTGCGCAGTGCGCGGGGCAAAAAGCCGTTCCTGGCGCTGAACTGCGCCTCGTTGCCGGACGATGTGGCCGAAAGCGAACTGTTTGGCCATGCGGCCGGGGCCTATCCGAACGCGCTGGAAGGCAAGAAGGGCTTCTTCGAACAGGCCAGCGGCGGCTCCGTGCTACTGGATGAAATTGGCGAAATGACCCCAAGGATGCAGACCAAGCTGCTGCGTTTCCTCAATGACGGCACCTTCCGCCGCGTGGGCGAAGAACATGAAGTGCATGTGGATGTGCGGGTGATCTGTGCCACGCAGAAGAATCTGACCGAAATGGTGCATCGCGGGGAGTTCCGCGAAGATCTGTTCTACCGCCTCAATGTCCTGACGCTAAACCTGCCACCGCTGCGCGATCGACCGCAGGATATTCTGCCGTTGACCGAAATGTTTGTGGCCCGGTTTGCCGATGAGCAGGGCGTGGCCAGACCAAAACTCGCGCCACAGCTGAATGCGTTCCTCAGCCGTTATACCTGGCCGGGTAACGTGCGCCAGTTAAAGAATGCGTTGTATCGGGCGCTGACTCAGCTTGAAGGTCATGAACTGCGTCCGCAGGATATCATCCTGCCGGAGTTCGCCATGGAGATGCCGTTAGGCGAGGAAGTGATGGAAGGTTCGCTGGATGAGATTACCAGCCGCTTTGAGCGTTCAATCTTAACCCGGCTTTATCTCTCGTATCCCAGCACGCGCAAACTGGCAAAACGACTGGGCGTGTCTCACACCGCGATTGCCAATAAACTGCGTGAATACGGGCTCAGCCAAAAGAAAGCCGATCCTGAGAACCGTTCCTGAACGCCAGTCCCGTTATCCCTACCTTTAAACAAAAAAAACAGGGCGGAAACACTCCGCCCTGTTTTATATGCCGCGCTGACGAAAGGAGGCCTGCTCCCTTCACTCAACGTTTGCCATTACTTTAAAGCAGCCAGCGCCGCATCATACTCCGGCTCAGTGGTGATCTCGTTAACCAACTGGCTGTAAATCACCTTGTCCTGCTCATCCAGAATCACCACTGCGCGCGCCGCCAGACCTTTCAACGGGCCATCAGCAATCGCCACACCATAATCCTGTTTGAAATCACTGCCACGCAGCGTGGAAAGGGTGACCACGTTGCTTAAGCCTTCAGAGCCGCAGAAGCGGGACTGAGCAAAAGGTAAGTCGGCAGAAATACACAGCACGACCGTGTTGCTCACTTCACCTGCCAGCTGGTTAAATTTGCGTACGGAAGTGGCACACACGCCGGTATCGACGCTTGGGAAGATGTTAAGCACTTTACGCTTGCCGGCATACTGAGTCAGCGAGACTTCCGACAGGTCTTTAGCGACCAGTGTAAATGGCTTAGCGGCTTCGCCCTTCTCGGGGATCTGACCTGCAACGGCAACCGGGTTGCCTTGAAAATGAACTGTCTGAGACATAATTTTTCCTTATAAGCGCAGTAAACCCAGCACTGAGTGTATGTCATGCTGGCGATCGCACACAGATAAATCCGTAACAAACAGCGTATCAGAGCACGTCTTCGTTCAGTTCAGGCCAGGCCACCGCAGGGACTGCCTCAAGTTTTGGGGTCGCAAACAGGAAGCCCTGGAACTGACTGATCCCGGCGGACTCCAGCCACATCCACTCTTCCGGCTGCTCGACACCTTCCGCAATCACCCCGATGTTCAGCGACTGACAACACTTAATGATGGCGTGCACAATCGCCTGTTTTGGGCCGCTTTTATGCACGTCATTAATAATGTAGCGATCGATTTTGACGCGGTCCGGCTGGAACCGGGCCAGCAGTAACAAGCCGGCGGATCCGGCACCAAAATCATCAATGGCCAGATTGAAGCCTGCCGCTCTTAACTGTTTTATGGCCAGCGAAAACTCGTCCGGGCGCGAGATAACTTCGTTTTCGGTTACCTCAATCACGATTTGCTCGGGCACTAAGCCGTTGGCATCGATCTGCTGGATCAGGAAATCTACCGCATCAGGCACCATCACCAGTGACATCGGCAGTAAATTAATGGAAAGCGTCAGTCCCTCGATGCCCATTTTTTTAGCCATTTCAAACACCACTTTCTTAGACTTGATATCCAGTTCGTAAAGTTCATTACGAGGCAGGGTGTCGAAATAGTCCAGCGGGTTCAGCCCGGAAGCATTACGCATCAGCGCTTCAAGTGAAACGATCTTTTGGGACAACGGGTCGACGATCGGCTGGAAAGCAAAACTGTATCCCTGCTCAGGGAACTGACGATCATTTTCGTCAGGCTCAGCATCGCTGACAAAGTTCCAGTTAACGGCAGGCGGAATTTCAAAATACTCTTCACTTTCACGCGCCTCGACAAAAGAGCGCAGAAACTGTAACGCGCGGTCGTCGTAAGTCAGTTGATACTTAGAGGTCCCTTTATCCAACACCGCCTGCAGCACCGTATCGCGATCGTGAAGGCGCAAATCGAACAGTTCCATTCCGGCATTGCCAAAGCGGCGGGAAGGGGCATAGTCGCGCATCAACTCGACCAGATTATGGTGACGTTTATCGAGGCAAATATGTTCGTAAATGGTTTTTACAGCCTGTTCAGGGCCTTCCAGCAGCTGGAAGAAATGGGTGCCGTTAAACAGCAGGATCCCGGTAACCTCGTTTAATTCATTATTTTTATTGGCTTTTAATAAGAGGTTCTTCAGTGCTTTGACCGGAACATCATCACAAATATGGCTGCGGTAGAGGAGAGTAGACAGCATTGAGGATTCCATAAAATTGTTTTTATATAGTCAGGATGTTGAGTGCCATGGTCTGACAGCGGTTCCAGTATAGAGGTTTTTTATTCGGATGCGAATGTTGTTCAAATTTTGACTGGCAGGAAACAGGTCAGAGAAATATTGACATGAAACGCTGGAATACTTTCCAGGCAATTAATTAAATATAATTAATACTTTCAAGAAGGTGCCGTAAATAATATTCCCGATTTGTGCAGAATGTCTATAATGATAAAGGCACGTATAGGAAGTATCTGTATCTGCTTATTCCGGGTTTTTGGAACCCTTATCTGATGATAAAATGTTGAGTCTGGCCAGTCTGATACGGAGGAGATGTGCAGGGCAAAGATAAAGATTATCCTTCAGAAATCTATGCGGTGATTGGCAGAGCGGTATCTGCATTGTTGGAAGCTGGCGAGCCTTTGGAAAAGAAGAATGTGTTAATTATGCTGCAAGCCCACAGCACGGCAACCCGCGATAAGCATCTTCAATCTATCTATCAGCAGGCCTTCCGATATCTGCTGGAAAGTTTTCATTAAACCTGACCGGTAAAACCGCAATTGCTAGCAATTATCATTCACTGCTAGCAATTGACGAGTCTCTTATGCGTCGTCTGGCGTTCGGCCTACGACCACTTCCAGCGCCTGGCGGTAGATATCCAACTGAACCACATCGGACGTCGTTTCCAGTTTCTCAATAAGCTTAAGGATGATGGCCTTGTTATTAACATGCTGTCCTTTGGTGGCAATCTCGCGGATTACCATGCCGATGACAGCCGTTTCCTGCGCGAGGACGTCACCTTCTGCTTTAAAAAACGAGAGGATTTCGGATTCTGTGCTTTGCTGTTGCATGTGTAAGACCTTATAAAGTTACAAAAACTGGCGTAATGCCAGCGTAAAATTAAATCAATGTTTTTTGCTGCCGTCTGGTGGCCCTTGATTTACAAGGGGCCGTTTCTTGTCACGATTGTGAACTTGATGACGGGGTAGTGGCGTGCCGGCAGAAGCATAGTTTCTCACTTCACTTACCGCCAGTCGGTAAGCACGCTTTTGTCGCGGGTCCGTTTCCATTTCGGACTGGAGCCTCATCTGCTTGATCAACGCAGCATTACTGATTGCCGCATCTTCCTTAAGCAAGACCATCACTGCTTCGCCCAGTAGAATATCAACCCGTTTTTCTTCGTCGTTTTTATCCATACCAACATCTCTGAATCATTAAGACTGCGTTCAGCCCCGGCGGCCGAATAGCAGACCAATCAGTTCGTGGTAGTGTTGCTCCTGCTCCGGACCTGACGCCAGTTCCAGCCGGGTGAGCAGTTTAGAACAAAGTGATTTACGGTTAAGATTTTTGCCTGAACGCAAAATCTCCACCACTATCTGGCCCAATGTTTCCTGCTGAGAAGGCAACACGGCCTCATTAAAATAACGACTGATGTCATTTTCAGTCTTTGGGTGCGATCCGCCCTGATGCATGAAGCTGCCCTCTGAGTCATAAAGTTCAAATTTTATCCATGTTTTCGGCGTTAAAGTTATACATGTAAAGCAAGCTTGTACAGAATTTCCGGGTTATCCAGGGATGCTATTTTAGGCATAAAGTGCTAGCTATTTGTTATCAGGGAGTTACAAAGAGAATTTTTAGTGTTGCTGCGGCGACGACAGCCTGTTTTGCAGAAAAACTGGATGCATTTCAAGCGGTGAGGGGATTTGGGAGGGATGGGAAATACAGGGGGAAGGAGCAGAGCCGCCTCCCCGGATACAGGCTGTTTACTTTTCCGCTTCGTCAGACTGTGATGAGCGTGGTCGGTTATCAGCGCCACGGGATTCTGGATCGTTCTGGCTATCCGAAGCCGTAACCGCATTTTTTGAAGGAGTGCCGGCATGGTGGTTCTTTTGCGTAACCAGCCATTTTCTCGTCTGCGCGATCTGCAACAGCCTGTCATCGTCGTCTTCATCAACGGCCATTACCTGCAGTTGGTGCAGTAATGCTGCCGGACTTATTTCTTGCCTGCTGAAGATAAGACTCATCGCTGCTTCGCCAAGCATAACGTGGTGCTCCTGATCTTCGTCAGTAATAGTCAAAACGAACCTCCCTCACTGATGCTGAATAATGATTAACCCCTGTTATTTTAAAACAGGATCGGCAATTTGTGAAATTGGCTCACACATTGCCAAACCCTTCCAGTCAGGACTATGTTGATGGTGTATTTTCACTTTCTTCCCCGCAATAAGGATTTGTTGATGAGAGCAGTAAAGGTGTACCCGGAAGCCTGGCCATTGCATACGCCTTTTGTGATTGCCCGTGGCTCACGCAACGAGGCCGGTGTGGTGGTGGTGGAACTGGAGGAAGGGGGAATTAAAGGGGTCGGTGAATGCACGCCGTATCCCCGTTACGGAGAAACTGAAGCGTCGGTGCTGGCGCAAATTGCGGCGTTATACACCCAGCTTGAACAGGGAATGACCCGCGAACAGCTTCAGCAGGCGCTTCCTGCTGGCGCGGCGCGTAATGCGATTGACTCCGCGCTGTGGGATTTGCAGGCCAGAAAGCTGTCCACCAACCTCTGGCATCTGACCGGGACCACGCAACCCTTCATTATCGATATGGCGCAAACCGTCAGTATTGATGCGCCAGAAATGATGGCCAGCTCGGCGCTGGCGCTGTGGGAAAATGGCGCAAGGCTGCTGAAAATCAAAATGGATAATGCGTTGATCACCGAAAGGCTGGTGGCGATCAGAACCGCCGTGCCGCAGGCAACGCTGATTGTTGATGCTAACGAATCCTGGCACAGTGAAGGACTGGCTGCGCGCTGTCAGCTGCTGGCTGACCTTGGCGTGGCGATGCTGGAGCAGCCGCTGCCGGCGGGCGATGACGCCTCGCTGGCAAACTTCATCCATCCGTTGCCGGTTTGTGCCGATGAGAGTTGCCACACCCGTGAAAGCCTGGCGGGGTTGAAAGGTCGCTATGAGATGGTCAACATCAAACTGGATAAAACCGGCGGTCTGACCGAAGCGCTGGCCCTGGCGCAGGAAGCCAGAGCGGCCGGTTTTGAGATCATGCTGGGATGTATGCTTTGTACTTCACGTGCCATCGCCGCCGCGCTGCCGCTGGTTAATTCGGCCCGTTTTATCGATCTGGACGGGCCAACCTGGCTGGCTGTGGATGTGGACCCGGCGCTGCCGTTCAGCTGTGGCCGGATCGCTTTTTAAGGCTGCCAGCTGAGGAGATCGACCATGGCGCCGAGATATTTCTCCGTCGATTCATCGGCGGAGATCGGCGGCAATTCAGCGGTGATCACCGGCAGGCTCAGGTCGGCACACCAGCTGCCAAAAGAACCCGGGGTGGCATAACCGACGCTGGTCACCAGCGGCAGTTCCATCTTCTTCGCCAGCCAGTGACCTAACGGGCTGGTATCCGGATCTTCAATGCAGGCCAGCGGCTCGTGGAAGGTGACGATCCAACTCGGCTTCAGCGCATGAATCAAATCACATAAGGCCTGCGTTTCGGGTTCTGACGCCGGTTTTTCGCCGGTAGACAGCACAACATCCCGCTCATCGGCCTCGCTGTTCCAGCGATAGACCGTGTCGCCCGGCTGCCAGTTAGCCGCGGGGAAGTTGCGGTTCAAATCCACGCCGCGTGAATTGGCCCGCAGCCCCAGCTGGCAACCGTCGGGATTCACCGCCAGCACCACATGATGTCGGCGATGCGGTTCCAGCAAGGTGCGCATCGCACAGGAGAGCGTCACCACCGCAGCCGTCTCATCACCGTGCGTTCCCGCCAGGATCAATCCGCTGTCTTCGTCAGCCGCCGGAGCAGGAAACCATAACAGCGGCGCACCGAGTACCGAGGCACCATAAACCTTACTGACTGCATCAAGCTTGCCGCGTAACGGGCGCGGATGGATCGGGGACATGATTTTACACTCCTGAACGGTTTGTCTAACCTGGACGGTCTACTTAAAACTAGCGTAAACGCGCCGGGAACAAAAGGGCTGTCAGGTCACGGTTTTCCGAACCCATGACCAATGTAGCGAAAAATGCTATTTATCTATCAACGATTTGCGCTAAAGTCGGAATATCTGCCCGTTTAATTGCCCCTACGTTGAGGTGTCCTGATGAACAATTCCTCCCGTTTCACGCTGGCTATGCTGGCGCTGGCTGTCACTGCTTCTGTCTCTGCTGCTGAGGTTCCGCCCGGAACGGCACTGGCCTCACGTCAGGAAATTGTCCGTCATATAAAAGACGAGCCTGCCTCGCTCGATCCGGCAAAAGCGGTCGGCCTGCCCGAAATTCAGGTGATCCGCGATCTGTTCGAGGGTCTGACCAATCAGGATGCAAAAGGCAACATTATTCCCGGCGTGGCAACGCAGTGGCAGACCACCGATAACAAAACCTGGATTTTCACCCTGCGTAAGGACGCCAAATGGTCGAATGGCGATCCGGTGACCGCCAATGATTTTGTGTATAGCTGGCGCAGGTTAGTCGACCCGAAAATCGGCTCTACGTTTGCCTGGTTTGCGGAGCTGGCCGGCATCCAGAACGCCGGGGCGATCACCAAAGGGCAGATGACGCCGGATAAGCTTGGCGTCACCGCACTGGACGATCACCGTCTTAAGGTCACGCTGGATAAACCGGTGCCGTATTTCGTCAGCCTGACCGCCAACTTCAGCCTTTATCCGGTACCGGAAAAGGTGATTGAAAAAGCAGGGAAAGACTGGGTGCAGCCGGGCACGCTGGTCGGCAACGGCGCGTATAAGCTGCAGGAGCGCGTGGTCAATGAAAAGCTGGTGCTGGTGCGCAATGACCACTATTGGGATAACGCCCACAGCGTGCTGACCAAAGTGACCTTTGTGCCGATCAACGAAGAATCCAGCGCCACCAAACGCTACCGCGCTGACGATATTGATATCACCGAGTCCTTCCCGAAAAATATGTACAGCATGTTGAAGAAAGATCTGCCGGGCCAGGTCTACACGCCGGATCAGCTGGGCACCTATTACTACGCGTTTAATACCACCAAAGGACCGACGGCCGATGTGCGCGTGCGTAAGGCGCTTTCGTGGAGCATCGACCGTAAAATCATCGCCGAAAAAGTATTGGGAACCGGTGAGAAACCGGCCTGGCACTTCACCGCAGATGTGACCGCGGGCTTCAAACCGAAACCCGGTTTCCTGCAGCAGCATTCTCAGGAAGAGCTGAACCAGCAGGCAAAAGCGTTGCTGGCGGCGGCGGGCTATGGCCCAACCCATCCGCTGGATCTGACCTTGCTGTACAACAGCTCGGAAAACAACCAGAAGGTGGCCATCGCGGTCGCCTCCATGTGGAAGAAGAATCTTGGGGTGTCGGTTAAGCTGCAAAATCAGGAATGGAAAACCTATATTGACAGCCGTAACACCGGCAACTTTGATGTGATCCGCGCGTCCTGGGTGGGGGATTACAACGAGCCGTCGACCTTCCTCAGCCTGCTGACCTCGACTCACAGCGGCAACATCGCGAAGTTCAAAAGCCCGGAATACGATGCGCTGATTGATAAAGCCAGTCGGGAAACCAACAGCGAAGCGCGTAACGGCGATTACAACCGTGCCGAGCAGATCATTGCCGACCAGTCGCCTATTGCGCCAATTTATCAGTACACCAATGGACGTCTGATTAAGCCGTGGGTGAAAGGCTATCCGATCACCAACCCGGAAGATGTGGCCTACAGCCGCACGTTGTACATCCTTAAGCACTGATGACCGGCTGGCGCGGGGCTTTCGCTGCCGCGCCATCAAGATGATTGTGTAATAAGCCAGCAAATTAGCCAATTGTTCATGGCATCGGATGAGATGTTGATAACGGATACTGTTCCGGTCAACGTTGTTCTTCAACCCGGATCAGGTACTTTATGCTGAAGTCAGTTTGCTTACTTACTGCGTCTCTGTTGCTGTCAGGCTGTGCCCTGAAGCAATATCCTTCATCACCTCCTGTCAGTAACGTTCAGGCGACCACGCTGGACTGCACCGGCATCGAGTCACAAATCGCCTCGCAGCAACAAACCCAGGCAAAAATCAATAAAACCGGCGAGTTCGACGGCCTTACGGTGCTCGGATTTATCGGTGATTTTGGCATCGGCAATGGCGTGGCAAAAAGCCTGGCACAAAAGCATGCTGACCAGCGCATGACCCAGCTGAAAGCGCTGGAGCAAACCAAGTGTCAGGGTGGCGCGCAGAGCTGATCGTTTCCTGCCGGGTGTAATGAATATCTGCCTTTCTCCGCTCGGGTTGCCGGGCGGGCGCGTATCTGTTCGCATATTGACATGCTTTTTAACGCTCCCAGGAATATGGCCATTTTGCAACGACGAGCGGGCAGGCTAGACTGTATCGTATTGATTATGCTTAATGCGGAGCAGTTGTGGACGTTATTGAAGGCAAGGCGTTACAGATATCGGATGCCATAATTTCCTGTCAGCTGGATGGCAAGGGCGGGTTAATCCCCATCGACGATAAAGATGTGATTCATTGCGACAGGCCTTGCTGGTTGCATTTGAATTACACCCATCGCGAGAGTGCCGACTGGCTGGTTTCAACGCCGCTGTTACCTGATTCGGTGCGCGATGCGCTCGGCGGCGACAGTATGCGGCCACGGGTCAACCGCCTGGGCGATGGCACGATGATTACGCTGCGCAGCGTGAATCTGAACAGCGAATCCCGCCCCGATCAGCTGGTGGTTATTCGGGTGTTTATTAATGACAAGCTGATTGTTTCTACCCGCCAGCGCAAGGTATTCGCCATCGATGAAGTGCTGACCGATCTGCAAAACGGCAACGGTCCGTTAAACGGCGGCGGCTGGCTGGTGGACGTGTGTGATGCGTTAACCGATCACACCAGTGAATTTATTGAAGAACTGCACGATAAAATTATCGACCTGGAAGACGCGGTGGTCGATCAGCAGATCCCACCCCGTGGTGAACTGGCGTTAATTCGTAAACAGCTGATTATCATGCGGCGCTACATGTCGCCGCAACGTGATGTGTTTTCCCGCATCGCCAGCGAGCGTCTGCCGTGGATGAGCGACGACGACCGCCGCAGAATGCAGGATATCGCTGACAGGTTAGGGCGCGGGCTGGACGATCTGGATGCCAGCGTGTCGAGAACTGCGGTGTTATCGGATGAAATCAGCACGGTGATGGCGGAGTCGATGAACCGCAGAACCTACACCATGTCGCTAATGGCGATGGTGTTCCTGCCAACCACCTTCCTGACCGGCTTGTTTGGGGTGAACCTCGGCGGCATTCCCGGCGGAAGTTGGGGATACGGATTTGGCACCTTCTGCTTCCTGTTGGTGGTGCTGGTGCTTGGCGTTGCGTGGTGGTTAAAAAGACGTAAATGGTTGTGAGATGATAGAAAAATCCGCCTGAAAAAGATGAAAAAGGGCGTTCAAAACTGACCCAAATCAATATTCATCGGGCAACGTTGGGGCAAACTCTTTCCCGCAGGTGAATGCAACGTCAAGCGATGGGCGTTGCGCTCCATATTGTCTTACTTCCTTTTATTTGAATTACTGCATAGCACATTGATTCGTACAAGCCGGGGATTCCCGGCTTTTTTTTGTCCATTTGCCAGCTCAGGCTGGGGTGCCTATGCTTTAAGGACATGCCACGTCTGAGGAGGAAGACATGTTACTCAACACAATGGACACTCCACACGCATCCGATCCCATTCCGACCGACCCGGTCCCGATCCCTGAACCGATCCCAACCCCACAACCGATGCCGGATCCGCCGATCGATCCCGATCCGATTTTAGATCCGCCACCCTATGCCTGATGGCGATGCCTGCCCCTCACCGGGCAGGTTGGCTGACAGGGACGTCATCCTTATCTTCTGGCGCTGCCCGCCGCCAGGATTATTTAAACCTGCACTAAAAACCCGTATACTCCCCGCCAGAAAAGTGTCCAACCAGGAAATCGACCGTCGACCCGCTTCGACGTTATGAGAAGTCGCTATGAATCAAACAGATACAAGAAAAGAATCGCTCGAATACAACAAGTTGCAGAAACGTCTGCGCAGAAACGTTGGCAACGCCATCATCGACTACAACATGATTGAAGAAAATGATGTGGTGATGGCCTGTATGAGCGGCGGCAAAGATTCATTCGCCATGTTGGATATCCTGCTGAATTTAAAAAAGGTCGCCCCCATCCATTTCGACGTGGTGGCGGTTAACCTCGACCAAAAACAACCCGGTTTCCCCGAGCATATTTTGCCGGCGTATTTCGAGAAACTGGATATTCCTTATTACATCGTCGATAAAGACACCTATTCCGTCGTCAGAGAGAAGATCCCTGAAGGCAAAACCACCTGCGGTCTGTGTTCCCGCCTGCGTCGCGGCACGCTTTACTCTTTTGCCGAGCGGATTGGTGCCACCAAAATCGCGCTGGGCCACCATATGGATGACATCGTTGAGACGCTGTTCCTCAACATCTTCCACGGCGCGCGCATGAAGGCGATGCCGCCGAAGCTGCGTTCAGACGACGGACGCAACGTGGTTATCCGCCCTCTGGCGTACTGCCGCGAGAAAGACCTGATTGAATACTCGGAACACAAAGCCTTCCCAATCATTCCGTGCAACCTTTGCGGGTCGCAGGAAAATCTGCAGCGTCAGGCGATCAAATCGATGCTGACCGACTGGGATAAGAAAGAACCTGGCCGCGTGGAAAGCGTGTTTAAATCGATTCAGAACGTCAGCCCAAGCCAGCTGGCTGACCGCAATCTGTTCGACTTTGTTAACCTGCCGCTGGATCGTGAAGGCGACAGGGAAGAGTACGCGTTTTCCGAAGCGACGGTTTCTTCGACCAACATCGACAAATCCATGTTTATCGATGTGACTAACCTCTAATCTTTTTATTAAGCGGCGACGGTTGCCGCTTAATCTTCCTTAGCTGGCCGGTTACCCACCCGGCCGCCACCTGCGGGCAGGGTTTTCTGCTACACTCAGCGCCAATCCGCCCGCCGGTTTTATCAGAGAGTAATGTGTGACTTCTTTTGCAACCCTGACAGCCCTGCCAGCCAGCCAGATCGATAATCTGAATGAGCTTGGCTACCATACAATGACCCCAGTCCAGGCGGCCGCTTTGCCGGCGATCCTGGAAGGGAAGGACGTTCGCGCTCAGGCCAAAACCGGCAGCGGAAAAACGGCCGCCTTTGGCCTCGGCGTGCTGCACCGCATTGATGTGACCCAGTTTGTCACGCAATCGCTGGTGTTATGCCCAACGCGTGAACTGGCTGACCAGGTGGCGAAAGAGCTGCGTCGTCTGGCCCGTTTTGCCGCGAATATCAAAATTCTTACCCTGTGCGGCGGCCAGCCAATGGGTGCTCAACGCGATTCGCTGGTGCATGCGCCGCATATCGTGGTCGGTACGCCAGGCCGTATCCTTGATCACCTTAAGCGCGAAACGCTGAAACTGGATCAGATCGGCACCCTGGTGCTGGATGAAGCGGACCGGATGCTGGAAATGGGCTTCCGCGAAGATATTGAAGAAATCATCAAATACTGTCCGGCATCGCGCCAGACGCTGCTGTTCTCGGCAACCTGGCCGCAGGATATCGCGCGTATCAGCCAGAATATTCAGCGTGAGCCGGTGGCGGTTGAAACCGACGTGGTATCTGACTTACCGACTATCGACCAGCGCTTTTATGAAGCCGGCGCGCGTGAAAAGTTAACCGCGCTGATCGGTCTGTTGAGCGATGAGAAACCAAGCTCCTGCGTGGTGTTCTGTAATACCAAACGCGAATGTGACGACGTCGCTTATGCGCTGGACAGCGCCAAAATCAGCGCACTGGCGCTGCACGGCGATTTAGAACAGCGCGATCGTGATCAGGTATTGATTCAGTTCGCTAACGGCAGCTGCCGCGTGCTGGTCGCCACCGATGTTGCCGCGCGTGGGCTGGACATTAAATCCCTGGCGATGGTGGTTAACTATCAACTCTCCTTTGACCCGGAAGTGCATGTCCACCGTATTGGCCGTACCGCGCGTGCCGGCGCAGAAGGGTGCGCAATCAGCTTTGTCGCGCCAGATGAGATGGTGCGAGCCCATGCGCTGGAGGATTTCCTGCAGATGAAGCTGAGCTGGCATAAAGTGTCCGAGCTGAAATCGGTGGCCGCACAGCCGCTGCTGGCCGAAATGGCGACCCTGAGTCTGGATGGTGGCCGTAAGGCGAAAATCCGTCCTGGCGACATTCTCGGGGCACTGACCGGCGATGCCGGTCTGAGCAGCGACGTGATTGGTAAAATCGATATCGCGCCAACCCAGGCGTATGTCGCAATCCGTCAGGACACCGCGCGTCAGGCGATGAAGCAATTACAGCAGGTGAAAATCAAAGGCAAATCTTGCCGGGCGCGCTTGCTGAAATAGCCGCTTTATCACCCGCAATAAAAAAGGCCTGAGCGAATCAGGCCTTTTTTTATTAGTGAGTAAACATCAGATTTTATGCACTTCAGGCGGTTGCGCCAGCAACGGTTCGGCGTCGGCCATCAGCGTTTTGAAGTGCGGCTGTCCGCCATGGATTTCGACCGCTTCGGCATTTTTCCAGGTTTCATGGAACAGGAACACGTTCCCGTCTTCCACACTGCGATACAGATCGTAATGGAGGCAACCCGCTTCAGCACGGGCCGGTTTCACGCCGTTGTTCAGCACTTTTTTTAACTCATCCGCTTTGCCAGGCCGGGCAGTGAACTTTGCCACGATGAGGATATTTTTATCGGTCATCCACTTCTCCTTTTAGTTACCTTGCCAGTCAGGCTGGAAATCCCACCTGACCCTGTAAACTGCTGCTTTCGATACGCATTCTTTGCCATCTTCATTCATTTTCAGGCGATGCATCAACGCATCATGCCACATTTGTCAGGCGACTACAGGCCGCGTGCGCACAGGCTGATAAATTGGCAGGCGTTTATTGCATCTCGACCGACGTCACGCCTTTAATCTCTAACAACGCGTCATAAATCTGATGCGGAGCGATATTGCGTGACAATGTCACGTCAATTGTCATTTCACAGAGCCCGGTTTCAACATCCCGGTTAACCACCGATACCTGGCCGGTGCGAACGCGCTCCTTTTCTAACGCGATTAACACCAGCGGCACGCTTTTGGGCTTAAGGTGGAAGATCAGGGTGTGGTGGCGGCCAATAAGCCAGTGGCTGATGCGGCGAAACGTCTCCAGCACGATCAGCGCCAGCAGGGTGCCATAAATGCCAATTTCATACAGTCCGCTACCAATCACCAGGCCGATGGCGGCGGTGACCCACAGGCCTGCCGCGGTGGTCAGGCCTTTAACCACCTGCTTTTGAATAATGATGGTGCCGGCACCGAGGAAGCCCATGCCGCTGACGACCTGAGCGGCGATACGGCTGGGATCCAGACCAATATGCGTCTGAGCAATAATGTCATCAAATCCGTACTTAGAGACGATCATAAACATCGCGCTGCCAATGCCGACGAGAATATGGGTGCGTAAACCGGCCTCTTTAGCGCGGAGCTGGCGCTCAAGGCCGATTAATCCTCCCAACGCTCCCGCTAAGGCGATACGCAGCAGCAGATCCATTAACATAGATTATCCTTCTGATTTGTAGGCACTTTCAGTTGCTTAATGTTACCCGTTATAAAATGAGACGGCAGGCTATTGCTATTTCAGGCATTTTAATTTGGTAAATATTCGTGACAGCTATCGACCCGCCTGGGATCGTAGCTTATGCTGGCTTTCTGCATAATTACCGTTCCCCGGAGAATAAATGAAAGCAGCGACCTTTCTGCTTGTGGGTTGTGCGCTGTTGCTGTCCGCTTGCAGCAGCAATGAAGCCGACAACGAACCGCCGCAACAGGCTACCAGTGCGCATGTGCCACCTCGCGTGGTGATGTCCGACTTAGCGTCCAGCACCTGTGCAAATGCCGGGGGAACCTTAGCCTTATCACGTCAGTTAGACGGCAGCTCCGTTGGCATGTGCCAGCTGGCAAATGGCCGACGCTGTGGTGAAAATGCGCTGGCAAGCGGCACCTGCGCGCGTTAATACCGGCCAGAGATCCTGACCGGTTCAGCGCATTCAGTCCGCCGTCAGTTCATTCGGGCAGGGTTGATTATTGGTCAGCTGCCTGAGGTTTTCCAGCGTGGTTTCCGCAATGCTGGTCAGCGCTTCAGCGGTCAGGAACGCCTGATGACCAGTAAACAACACGTTATGGCAGGATGATAAACGGCGGAAGATATCATCCTGAATCACGTCATTCGATTTATCTTCAAAGAACAGATCGCGCTCGTTCTCATACACGTCCATTCCCAGCGAACCAATCTTTTGCAGCTTCAGTGCATCAATCGCCGCCTGCGAGTCAATCAGCCCACCGCGGCTGGTGTTGATGATCATCACACCATCTTTCATTTTCTGAAATGCTGACATATCCAGTAAATGATGATTTTCGGGCGTTAACGGGCAGTGCAGGGAGATGACGTCCGATTGCTTAAACAGCGTGTCGATATCGACATATTCGGCACCCAGCTCGATGGCCAGTGGATTAGGATAGGGATCGAACGCCAGCAGCTTCATGCCAAAGCCTTTCAGGATGCGCAGCGTGGCCAGACCGATCTTACCGGTACCCACCACACCGGCCGTGCGGCCGTGCATATTGAAGCCGATCAATCCTTCCAGGGAAAAGTTAGCATCACGGGTGCGCTGATAGGCGCGGTGGATACGGCGGTTAAGCGTCATCATCATGCCGACGGCATGTTCCGCCACCGCTTCCGGGGAATAGGCCGGTACGCGGACGACCTTAATGCCCAGCTCTTTCGCCGCAGCCAGATCGACGTTATTAAAGCCGGCGCAACGCAGTGCGATAAACTTGATGCCCAGTTCAGCAAGCTCTTCCAGCACCACGCGGCTGCCGTCGTCGTTAACGAAGATGCAGATGCCATCGCAGCCCACCGCCGTTTTGGCCGTTTTTTCAGTCAGCAGAAAGTCGAAAAATTCCAGTTCATAGCCGTAGTCTTCATTGACCTGCTCAAGGTATTTCCGGTCGTACTGTTTCGTACTGTACACCGCAAGTTTCATGATCTCTCTCCTGTGACCGTAAAGGGAATAGCGCTGACAGCATAGTAACAATAATTCTCAATACGCGGCGACCCTGAGATGACGGACGGCGGATATTTGCGCTGAATGCGTTGATTATCTGTTAAAAACTTCTCCCTTGTGACATTCCGTGCCATCATTTCACCCTATGATATTCACGGATGGAGCGGAATGTTGACTGGCTTTTCGCGTGGCTGGAAGGTAGCGATAGCGATCGTGCTGGTCGTTGTGCTGCTGATTGCCAGCCTGTTGCTGACTGTAACCCACTGGCTTCCGCGGCTGGCTGGGGTGTGGCTGCCTGCCAACACCGCTCTGGTGCTGGACAGCAATCCCCGCTGGCAGTCCGGTAAGCTCCAGATCCCGGGCGTGCGCTACCGCGTCGGCGACTGTGAACTTGCCGCTGTACAGGATCTGTCACTGGGCCGCGCAAACGGACGTTGGGCGGTCAATGCCGCGACGGTGCAGGTCGACAGCACCTGTGCCAGCCAGCTCCCGGCCAGTGAAACGCCTTCGGCACCGCGTTCCATCGCCGACTGGCAGGCCATGCTGCCGGGTGCGGATATCACCATCAACAGTCTGGCTATTTCGCCGTGGCAAAGCTGGGGTGGAGAGCTGAAGCTCAACCTCGACAGCGCGCGACAGATCGTCCGTTACCGCAGTCCGAATCTCTCGCTGGACGCTGAACTCAGCGGCCAGCAGCTGGCGATCCATTCGCTGACCGTTAAAGCCCCAGGCGTCCCCGAGCCAATTACGGTTGCCGGCACGCTGAACCTGCCAAAAATCCCTGACACCTTGCCTGATGCCGGAAAACTGACTGCCGATATGACGCTGCAGGGCATTCCTGCGCCGCTCAACGTCAATCTGGACTGGCAACAGCAGCAGGGGCAACTGGTGGTGCATCAGCAGGGCGATGATGCGCCGCTGGTGACCTTGCCATGGGCCATCTCAGACCAACAGATCCTGATCCAGCAGGGTCAATGGCGCTGGCCTTATGCGGCACAACCGTTGTCCGGCGGCATTACCCTGGCACTGAAAAACTGGCAGCAGGGGATTCCGGCAACCGAGATCACCGGCCGACTTAACGTGCTGACTCAGGGAAGAGGCGGCAAAGGCAACGTGGTGCTGTCGCTGGGGCCGGGACATCTTGACTGGAGCAACAGCCAGCTGCCATTCCGCCTGACCGGCGAAAGTAAACTGGCGCAGTTGCAATTCTACGCCGGGCTGCCTGGCGAGGTTCAGGGGCCGCTGCTGGACCCAACGTTGCTGTTACAGCCGGGCGCGTTGCTGCGAATGCGCGGGCGATTGCTTTCGACGCTGGAAGTGGATGAGGCGCGTTGGCCGCTGGCCGGGGTGAAAGTCTCATCCGCCGGCATTGACGGACGCCTGCAGGCCATTCTTACCGCACATGACCCGCAGATGGGGCGTTTTAAGCTGCATCTGGATGGGCGGGCCAACGACTTCTGGCCGGATAAAGGTCAGTGGTTCTGGCGCTATTGGGGCGAGGGCTATATGGCCCCGCTGTCGGCGAAATGGGATATGAATGGCAAGGGCCGCTGGCAGGATTCATTGATTGAGCTGACGTCGCTATCAACCGGCTTTGACCAGATCAGTTATGGCAACGTTAACGTTCGTGCGCCGCGTTTAACGCTGGCGGTGCCGGTATCATGGCAGCGCGATGTTGCGCATCCTGCCTTTGCAGGGAAATTCCGCCTGGATGCGCAGCAAACCACCTTCAGCAGCGGCGGTTATCTGCCGCCTTCGACGCTGACCCTGGCGGTGAAAGGTCAGGATCCGGCGGCGTTCCTCTATAACGGCAGCTTGCAGGCAGAGGATATTGGCCCCGTTCGCGTTCAGGGCCGCTGGGACGGCGTTCGTTTGCGCGGTCAGGCCTGGTGGCCGCAACAATCGCTGTCGGTTTTCCAGCCGCTGCTCAGTAATGACCTGAAGATGAAAATCCAGGGTGGAACGCTCAAGGCGCAGGTTGCCTTCTCCGCCGCCGCCGATCAGGGCTTCGAGGCCGGAGGTCACTGGGTGGTGAACAACGGTAGCGTATGGATGCCGGACAACGAAATTAACGGTATCGACTTTTCGCTGCCGTTCAGGCTGAAGGCGCACCAGTGGTATTTCGGGGCCAAAGGGCCGGTGTCGCTGCGGATTAAAGAGGTGAAAAATCAGTTTGCCTTGCAGAATATCACCGCCGATTTGCAGGGCTGGTATCCATGGAGCGATCGCCAGCCGCTGCGCTTAAGCAACGTTGCGGTGGCGGTACTGGGCGGCCAGCTAAGTATGGAAAGTCTGCAGATGCCGCAGACCGAAGCCGCGACGCTGCGCTTACGAAATATCAGCATGAGCGAACTGGTCACGGCGATGAAGCCCAAACAGATTGCCATGTCCGGTCATATTAATGGCGCACTGCCGCTGTGGCTGACCAATTCCCACTGGCTGATCAAAGACGGTTGGATTGCCAATAACGGCCCCCTGACCGTCAGGATGGATAAGGATTTTGCCGATGCCATCGCCAGCAACAATATTGCGGCGGGCGCCGCCATAGACTGGCTGCGCTATATGGAGATCACCCGCAGCTGGGCGACCGTCGACATTGATAATCTGGGGGCGATGACCATGAAGGCGCAGGTCAACGGCACCAGCCGCTTTAGCGACAAAAACCAGCGGGTGACGCTGAACTACACCCAGCGCGAAAACCTGTTCCAGCTGTGGCGCAGCCTGCGCTTTGGCGATAATTTGCAATCGTGGGTAGAGCAAAACGCTGCACTGCCGACTCAAAAGGAAACGACCGATGAAACGCATTAGCCTGCTGATGCCCGCCGGGATTTTGCTGCTTAGCGGCTGCGTCCCGCGTATTGAGGTGGCTGCGCCAAAAGAGCCGATCACCATCAATATGAACGTGAAAATTGAGCATGAGATCCATATCAAGGTCGATAAAGACGTTGAGGCGCTGTTAAAAAATCAGAGCGGACTGTTCTGAGGGGACGATGATGAAAAAGCTAAAAGCGCTGGCGCTGGTGTTCCTGTTGTTGTCACCGGCAGCGATGGCCCTGACGCTGGATGAGGCCCGTCAGCAAGGCCTGGTCGGCGAAACCCTGAGCGGCTACATCGCTGCCGTTACCCAGAACGCTGACGCTCAGGCCCTGGTAGATCGTATCAACCAGGGCCGTCAGCAGCAGTATCAGGCACTGGCGCTGCGCAATAATATGACCGCCGCTGAAGTCGGGCGCATCGCCGGACAAAAGCTGGTTGAGCGCGCTGCCGCCGGGCAATACGTGCGCGGCATCAACGGTCAGTGGCTGAAGAAAGGGCAATAAAAAGCCGGTCCCTTGCGGTGACCGGCTTTTATTCAGGCTTACCCTTTACGGCAAGATCACGACTTAAGCAGCAACGATCTGCTTCAGCACGTCTTTTGCATCGTTAGCGGCTTTGGTCGCCACTTCCGGACCGTAAGCGATGCCTTCAGCGAAGACGAACTCAACGTCTGACATACCCAGGAAACCAAGGAACAGTTTCAGGTAAGGGGTCAGCAGATCGCTTGGGGTATCTTTATGGATGCCACCACGGCTGGAAATCACCACCACTTTCTTACCGGTGATCAGGCCTTCCGGGCCGTTTTCGCTGTAGCGGAACGTCACGCCAGCACGGGCAACCAGGTCAAAGTAGTTTTTCAGCTGCGTTGGGATGTTGAAGTTGTACATGGGTGCAGTGATCACGATGGTGTCGTGAGCCTGAATTTCAGCAATCAGTTCGTTGGACAGATCCAGTGCTTCCTGCTGACGTGGGGTCAGAGTGGCATCAGAAGGACGCAGCGCGCCAACCAGTTCGCCATCCAGTACCGGGATTGGGTTCATTGCCAGGTCACGTACGGTGATTTCGTCGCTACCGTGAGCGGCTTTCCACTCTGCAATAAAGTGATCGGCCAGCTGATTTGACTGAGAATAACCGGCAAGAATACTGGATTTCAGAACTAAAACTTTGCTCATGATAATTTCCTGTGTGATACGTGAAAGGGATTTCACTCAATGATTTACACTCTAGGGGTAAACATCCCTCAGTGATAGTGCAATATTCTGAGGCCTATGTTCGAATTTACTGAACAAGGTTAACGGCAGGGAGTCATGGCTAAGTGGTTGTCTGTGCTACACTACGCAAAATTTTTATCCTTCGAATCATCTGTTGTTTGCCGGAGTGACGGCGATTAGCGAGTTTATACCTTTATGTCGACAACACCTCAATCTCCCCTGACCGCGCTCTTCCCACGCCTGGACTCGCTGATGCTGCGCGATCGCCAGCGTCTGCTGAAGCGCCTGCACGGGGCTAAAAAAGTCAGCAAGCCTGAGGCGATGCAGGCGATCGCTGACGAGCTGGCGGCGGAAATTACCGTGGCTGAACAGCGTGTGGCCAGCCGTCGTGCGGCGACGCCGACGATTCGTTACCCGGAAAATTTGCCGGTCAGTCAGAAGAAGCAGGACATTGCCGACGCGATCCGCGACAACCAGGTGGTGATCGTCGCCGGTGAAACCGGCTCAGGGAAAACCACCCAGCTGCCAAAGATTTGTCTGGAGCTGGGCCGGGGCATTACCGGGCTGATTGGCCATACGCAGCCACGACGCCTGGCGGCGCGCACCGTGGCCGATCGCATCGCCGACGAGCTGGAAACCAGCCTCGGTGGCTGCATTGGCTATAAGGTGCGTTTTAACGATCAGGTCAGCGACACCACTCAGGTCAAGCTGATGACCGACGGTATTCTGCTGGCGGAGATCCAACAGGACCGGCTGCTGTTGCAGTACGACACCATCATTATTGATGAAGCGCATGAACGCAGTCTGAACATCGACTTTTTACTCGGCTATCTGCGTGAGCTGCTGCCGCGTCGCCCGGATTTAAAAGTGATCATCACCTCGGCGACCATCGATCCGCAGCGCTTCTCCAAACATTTCCACAATGCGCCGGTAATCGAAGTCTCCGGCCGCACCTATCCGGTGGAGGTTCGCTATCGTCCGGTGGTGGAAGACGCGGATGATACCGATCGCGATCAGCTGCAGGCCATTTTCGATGCGGTCGATGAGCTGGGGCAGGAGAGCCGTGGCGATATCCTGATCTTTATGAGCGGTGAACGGGAAATCCGCGATACGGCGGATGCCTTAAACCGCCGCGATCTTCCGCATACCGAAATTCTGCCGCTGTATGCGCGCCTGTCGAATGCTGAGCAGAACCGCGTGTTCCAGTCGCATACCGGCCGCCGTATCGTGCTGGCCACCAACGTGGCGGAAACCTCGCTGACCGTACCGGGCATCAAGTACGTCATCGACCCCGGTACCGCGCGTATCAGCCGCTACAGCTTCCGCACCAAGGTTCAGCGTCTGCCGATCGAGCCGGTGTCACAGGCCTCGGCCAATCAGCGTAAGGGCCGTTGCGGTCGTGTCTCTGAAGGGATCTGTATTCGTCTCTATTCAGAAGACGATTTCATTAACCGCCCGGAATTTACCGATCCGGAAATTCTGCGCACCAACCTGGCGTCAGTCATTCTGCAGATGACGGCGTTGGGACTGGGCGATATCGCCGCGTTTCCGTTTGTCGAAGCGCCGGACAAGCGCAACATCCAGGATGGCGTCAAGCTGCTGGAAGAGCTGGGTGCCATCACCCAAAGCGAGGATCAGCATTATAAGCTGACCCCGTCGGGGCGCTCGCTGGCGCAGCTACCGGTCGATCCACGACTGGCCAAAATGGTGCTGGAAGCGCAGCGCTATGCCTGTACGCGCGAAGTGATGATCATCACCTCGGCGCTGTCCATTCAGGACCCGCGCGAGCGTCCGGCAGATAAGCAGCAGGCGTCAGACGAGAAGCATCGCCGCTTTGCCGACAAGGAGTCCGATTTCCTCTCCTTTGTGAACCTGTGGGATTACCTGCAGGAGCAGCAGAAGGCGCTGTCGTCCAGCCAGTTCCGCCGCTTGTGTAAGATGGAATACCTTAACTATCTGCGCGTGCGCGAGTGGCAGGATATCTACACCCAGCTGCGTCAGGTGGTGCGTGAACAGGGGATCCCGCTGAACAGCGAGCCCGCCGATTTCCGTGGCGTGCATACCGCGCTGCTAACCGGTTTGCTGTCGCATATCGGTCAGAAAGACGCCGATAAGCAGGAATATACCGGCGCGCGTAACGCCCGTTTCTCGATCTTCCCTGGCTCGGGGCTGTTTAAGAAGCCGCCGAAATGGACCATCGTCGCGGAGCTGGTGGAAACCAGCCGGCTGTGGGGCCGTATTGCCGCGCGTATCGATCCGGAGTGGATCGAGCCGGTGGCTCAGCATCTGATCAAACGCAGCTACAGCGAACCGCACTGGGAGAAAGCGCAGGGCGCGGTAATGGCCAGTGAAAAAGTCACCCTGTATGGCTTGCCGATTGTTGCCGCACGCAAGGTGAACTACAGCCAGATCGATCCGGTCCTGTCCCGTGAGCTGTTTATCCGTAACGCGCTGGTGGAAGGGGAATGGCAGACGCGTCACGCGTTCTTCAAAGCCAACCTCAAGCTGCGTGAAGAAGTGGAAGAGCTGGAGCATAAGTCCCGCCGTCGCGACATTCTGGTAGATGACGAGACGCTGTTTGCCTTTTACGATATGCGCATTCCGCAGGACGTGGTGTCGGCCCGGCATTTCGACAGCTGGTGGAAGCTAACCAGCCGCGAACAGCCAGAACTGCTGAACTTCGCCAAAGAGATGCTGATTAAAGAGGGCGCAAGCAACGTCAGCAAGCTGGATTATCCCAACGTCTGGCAACAGGGCAACCTCAAGCTGCGCCTGAGCTACCAGTTTGAGCCCGGCACCGAAGCCGATGGCGTGACGGTGCACGTGCCGTTACCGTTGCTGAATCAGGTTGAGGAGAACGGCTTTGAGTGGCAGATTCCGGGCGTGCGCCGCGAGTTGATTATCGCGCTGATCAAATCGCTGCCAAAACCCGTTCGCCGCAATCTGGTGCCTGCGCCAAACTATGCGGACGCCTTCCTTGGCCGGGTGACGCCAATGGAATTGCCGCTGCTGGAGTCGCTGGAACGCGAATTCCGCCGCATGACCGGGATCACCATTGACCGTGAAGCCTGGCAGTGGGATCAGGTGCCCGATCACCTGAAAATCACCTACCGGGTGGTGGATGAAAACAACCGCAAGCTGAACGAAGGGCGCGATCTCGCCGCGCTGAAGCTGGCGCTGAAAGGAAAAGTGCAGGAAACGCTGTCGCTGGTCGCCGATGACGGGCTGGAACAGAGCGGTCTGCATATCTGGAGCTTTGGCGACCTGCCGGATCATTTCGAGCAGAAGCGCGGAAATTACAGCGTGAAGGCCTGGCCGGCGTTGGTGGATGAGAAAGACAGCGTGGCGATCCGCCTGTTTGACTCGCAGCATGAGCAGCAGAAGGCCATGTGGCGCGGCCAGCGGCGTTTGCTGCTGCTTAATATTCCGTCGCCGATCAAATACCTGCATGAAAAGCTGCCGAACAAAGCCAAGCTGGGACTCTATTTCAACCCGTATGGCAAGGTGCTGGATCTGATTGATGACTGCATCGCCTGTGGTGTTGATAAGCTGATTGATGAACACGGCGGCCCAACCTGGCAGGAAGCGGGTTACAGCAAACTGCACGATAAGGTTCGCGCCGAGCTGAACGACACGGTGGTCGACATCGCGAAAAAGGTGGAGCAGATCCTCACCGCGGTGTTCAATATCAACAAACGTCTGAAAGGGCGCGTGGATATGAGTATGGCGCTGGCGCTGTCTGACGTTAAGGCACAGTTAGGCGGCCTGGTGTACAAAGGCTTTGTTACCCAGAACGGCTGGAAGCGACTGTCGGATACCTTGCGTTATCTGACGGCAATGGAGCGGCGGCTGGAAAAAATGCCGATCGATCCGCACAGCGATCGCGCCAGAATGCTGAAAATTGAAAAAATTCAGCAGGCCTGGTCCACCTGGTACAACAAGTTGCCCGCCGTTCGCCGCGAAGATGAAGACGTGAAGGACGTGCGTTGGATGATTGAAGAGTTGCGGGTGAGCTATTTTGCCCAGCAGCTTGGCACGCCCTATCCGGTTTCGGAGAAGCGTATTCAGCAGGCGATGGATGAGATCGTGATTTAACCGGGTGTGGTAAATGAAAACAGGCTGCATCTGCAGCCTGTTTTCATCGTTATCGCCCGAGCGCTTGCGCTCCGTCTAACATTACGCCTTGTGCACCTTCAAACCTGCCAGCGTCTGACCGACTGGCATCATCTCCAGCGTATTGATATTGACGTGCTTAGGCAGGTTCGCCACCCAGTACACCGCTTCGGTCACGTCTTCTGCCGTTAACGGTTCCGCGCCGTCATACACGCTGTCCGCTTTGGCATCGTCGCCCTTGAAGCGCACGTTAGAAAACTCGGTGCCGCCAACCAGGCCTGGTTCAATATTGGTGACGCGCAGCGCGGTGCCATGCAAATCGGCGCGCAGATTCAGGCTGAACTGACGCACGAAGGCTTTGGTGGCGCCATACACGTTGCCGCCGGCGTAAGGCCAGCTGCCGGCAATCGAACCGATATTGATGATGTGGCCAACATTGCGCTCAACCATGGCCGGCAACACCGCGCGGGTCATATACACCAGGCCTTTGTTATTGGTGTCGATCATCAGATCCCAGTCATCGACGTTGGCTTTATGCGCCGGCTCGATGCCCAACGCCAGACCGGCGTTGTTGACCAACACGTCGATATTGCGCCAGTCGGCGGGCAGGCTGGCCAGCGCTTCTTCAATACCGGCACGGTTGCACACGTCCAGTTGCAGGGTATATACAGCGTCACCCAGCTCCTCTTTCAGCGCCTGTAAACGCTCCTGACGGCGGCCGGTGGCGATCACTTTATGCCCCTGAGCAATAAAGCGGCGGGTGATATCTTCTCCGAATCCTGCGGTAGCGCCAGTAACAAATACAATCATCTCACTGTTCCTCAAGGTATTTTCAATTCCAGCCACCTTACCATTTCAAAGGTAAGCTGATAAGGACGAAAAGGTTATGATTTATTTACTAAACCGATCTGCACACTGTTGGTGCATTTAATTCGCACGCTGCCTTTTTTTAGTGCGCCTTTTTGCCGCGCAGTGCCAATAGTTGGGGTGTTTAAATAATAATCCCTCAATGCAACCGTTTGCGGAGGAAGGCAACCGGTTGCGCACACGATTAACTGGCAGGCAGACATGAGCTTGTCATAAAACCCCCATTAACCTGTTGATTATTAATCATAAATAACGCTATCGCGATCTGGCATAACAATTGCAATTTGAAATAAAGGTCATCACCTGCAATAACAAAAGAAAGGGTTGAACTCTTTCCCCAAGGAATCGCTATGTCAGTTACCTGTACTCAGGCTATTCGCGGAAGCTTTTTTGATATTACTGCCGTTGTGGACATGCCGACGCAGCTTCCCGAACAGGCTCGTTATATTGAAGATGGATTGCTGCTGCTGAACGGCGGTGAAATCGTATCGCTGCAGCCGTGGGAAGAAGGGCGCCTTCAGCTTGCCGACGACGTTCCCGTGCTCGACTATCGCGGCAAGCTGATCGTTCCCGGTTTTGTCGATACGCATATTCACTACCCGCAAACCGAAATGATCGGTGCCTATGGCGAGCAGCTGCTGGAATGGCTGCAGCAGTACACCTTCCCGGTGGAGAGCCAGTACCATTGCCCGCAGCACGCCGCCAAAATGTCGGCCTTCTTCCTGCACCAGCTGCTGAGCAATGGCACCACCACGGCGCTGGTGTTTGGCACCGTGCATCCCGAGTCGGTCGATGCGCTGTTTACCGCCGCCGACGGGCTGGGGATGCGGCTGATTGCCGGTAAGGTAATGATGGATCGCAATGCGCCAGATTACCTGACCGAAACGCCGGAGCAGAGCTATCAACAAACGCGTGCGCTGATTGAGCGCTGGCACAACAAGGGTCGCCTCAGCTATGCGCTGACGCCACGCTTTGCGCCGACCTCTTCGCCGGAACTGCTGAGCAAGGTCAGCCAGCTGAAGGCCGAATTTCCGGATACCTGGATGCATACCCACCTCAGCGAAAATCCGCAGGAAATTGAATGGGTGAAGTCGCTGTTCCCGGCGCATAAAAATTATCTCGATGTGTATGACGCCTATCAGCTGACCGGTCGCCGCAGCGTCTTTGCACATTGCCTGCATCTGGAAGAGGAAGAGTGGGATTGCCTGCACAAAACCGACTCCGCCGTGGCATTTTGCCCGACCTCTAACCTGTTTTTGGGCAGCGGCCTGTTCGACCTGAACACCTGCTGGCAGAAAGGGGTGAAAATGGGTATGGGTACCGATGTCGGCGCAGGGACCACCTTTAGCATGCTGCAGACGCTGGGCGAGGCCTACAAAGTGGGCCAGCTCCAGCGCTACAAGCTGGCGGCCTGTGAAGCCTTCTATCATGCCACGCTGGGCGGCGCGCATGCGCTGGATCTGGACAGCCGCATCGGCAACTTCAGCCCAGGAAAAGAAGCCGACTTCGTGGTGCTGGATCCGGCGGTTTCCGCCTTACAACAGATGCGCCATGCCAACAGCAAAGACATCTGGGAAAAACTCTTTGTGCTGATGACGCTGGGCGACGATCGCAATATCGCTGCAACCTGGGTAAACGGACAGTGCGTCTGGCAGACACACAGTGAGGTAAAAGCCGCATGATCCAATTTTTACTGAATCAGACGCTGGTGACCGAAGAGTCGCTGGATCCCAATCTGACCGTGCTGAACTACCTGCGTCAGAATAAACGCCGTAGCGGCACCAAAGAAGGCTGTGCCTCGGGTGACTGTGGCGCCTGTACGGTCACCCTTGGCCGGGTGGAAAACGGCGAAATGGTGTATGAAACCGCTAACAGCTGCCTGACCTTTGTCAGCAGCCTGCAGGGCAAACAGCTGATCACCGTCGAGGATTTAAAGCAGGGCAATAAACTGCACTCGGTGCAGCAGGCGATGGTGGATTGCCACGCGTCACAGTGCGGATTCTGCACGCCCGGCTTTGTGATGTCGCTGTTCACGCTGCAAAAAAACAGTGATGGCTGGCAGCATAAGCAGGCTGAACAGGCGCTGGCGGGCAACCTATGCCGCTGCACCGGCTACCGTCCGATTGTCGATGCCGCGCGACAGGCCTGCGAACAGCCTGAAGTTGACAGTTTCCAGTTGCAGAGTGCGGACACGGCGAAGCGCCTGAGCGCGTTGAAAAACGCGGAGCTGCAAACCCTGACCTTTAAGGGCAACCGCTGCTATGTGCCGAAAACCGTGGCACAGCTGGCCGGGTTGCTACTGGAGTTTCCACAGGCGAAGCTGCTGGCCGGCGGCACCGATCTGGCGTTGCAGGTTACGCAGTTCTATAAACCGTTACCGCTGATGATCGCCCTTGAGCAGATTGATGAGCTGAAAACGTGCCAGATAGCTGAGCACGAGATTGTGCTGGGTGCCGGTGCGTCGCTGCATCATTGCTATCAGCTGCTGGCAGCGCACATTCCGCCGTTCTCCGAGATGCTGGAGCGCTTTGCCTCATTGCAGATCCGCCATCAGGGCACGCTGGGCGGCAACATCGCCAACGGTTCGCCGATCGGTGATACGCCGCCGATGCTCCTGGCGCTGAATGCCTCGCTGGAACTGCAACACGGCCAGCGCGTTCGTCGTCTACCGCTGAAGGAGTTCTTCCTTTCCTATCGCAAAACCGCCTTACAGGAAGGGGAATTTATCCGCGCGATCGTTATCCCTAAAGTGACGCCGTCACAAACATTCGCCGCGTGGAAAGTCTCCAAACGGCTGGAAGATGATATCTCGGCGGTGTTTGCCGCGCTGCTGGTCGACACCGACAGCAGCGGCGTGGTGACCGAAGCACGCATCGCCTTTGGCGGTATGGCCGAAATTGCCAAACGCGCCAGCCACAGCGAACAGCTGCTGATGGGGAAACCGCTGACGCTGGCGTCAATCGAACAGGCCTGTGCCGCCCTTGAGCAGGACTTCAAACCGCTGAGCGATTTCCGCGCCAGCGCGGATTACCGCCTGCAAATTGCCAAAAACTTATTACGTCGTTTTTATGCTTCCCGTTCGGGTGAGCTGACGTTGCTGGAGGTATCGCGCTATGTCTCATAATCGACCAGTAGTGGCAGAAGACGTGATCGCCCGGCAATACCGGGAAGGGATCCAGAGCGGCGTGGGCAAAAGTAACAAGCACGAAAGCGCCGATAAACATGTCTCCGGTGAAGCCCTGTACATCGATGACAAGCTTGAGCTGCCGGGCATGCTGCATCTCTGCCCACGGCTGAGTGAACACGCTCATGCGCGCATTCTGCATATCAACGTTGAACCCTGCTACGCCATTCCCGGCGTGGTGCAGGTGTTAACCTGGCATCAGGTACCGGGCGAGCTGGATATCGGCCCACTGGAGCCGGGCGACCCGCTGCTGGCGAAGGAGGTTGTGGAGTACGCCGGTCAGGTGGTGCTTGCCGTGGCGGCTGAAACCCCCGACGCGGCGCGCCAGGCTGCCGAAGCCGCCATCATTGAGTATGAGGTGCTGACGCCCATGCTCGACGTCAGGGAAGCGTTGGAAAAGCAGCACTTTGTCCAGCAGCCGCATGTTCATCAGCGCGGTGATGCGCAGGCTGCGCTGGCGCGTGCCGCTCACCGTTTGCAGGGTGAATTCCATATCGGTGGCCAGGAACATTTCTACCTCGAGACGCAGGTGGCAATGGTCATTCCCGGTGAGGACAACTCGCTGCAGGTCTTTTCTTCCACGCAAAATCCGACGGAAGTGCAGAAGCTGGTGGCCTCGGTGATGGGCATCACCATGAATAAAGTCACCATCGATATGCGCCGCATGGGTGGCGGCTTCGGCGGCAAAGAGACCCAGGCGGCGGGCGTGGCCTGTTTGTGTGCCGTGGCGGCGAGGATGACCAACCGCCCGGTGAAAATGCGTCTGGCGCGGCGCGATGATATGCGCATGACCGGCAAGCGCCATCCGTTCTACGTGCGCTATGACGTCGGAGTGGATGAAACCGGACGATTCTGCGGCGTGAAAATCGATCTGGCCGGTAACTGCGGCTATTCGCTGGACCTGTCCGGCTCGATTATCGATCGTGCGATGTTCCATGCGGACAACGCCTATTATCTCGGCGATGCGCTGGTCACCGGTTATCGCTGCCGGACCAACATCGCGTCGAACACCGCCTATCGCGGCTTTGGCGGCCCACAGGGCATGGTGGCGATTGAACAGATCATGGATCACATCGCCCGTGAACTGAAACTGGATCCGCTTGAAGTGCGTAAGCGCAACTATTACGGCAAGGAAGAGCGCAATATCACCCATTACCACCAGAAGGTTGAAGACAATCTGATGGCGGAAATGACTGAACAGCTGGAAGTCAGTGCGTCTTATGCCCAGCGGCGGGAAGAGATCCGCGCCTTCAATGCGGCCAGTCCGTATCTGAAACGCGGGCTGGCGCTGACGCCGGTCAAATTTGGCATCTCCTTTACCTCAAGCTTCCTGAACCAGGCGGGCGCACTGATCCTGATCTACACCGACGGCACCGTGCAGTTAAACCACGGCGGTACCGAGATGGGCCAGGGGTTGAACACCAAGGTGGCGCAGATTGTCGCCGAAGTGCTGCAGATCGATGTCGATCAGATTCAGATCACCGCCACCGATACCGGAAAAGTGCCGAACACCTCACCGACCGCGGCCTCCAGCGGCACCGATCTCAACGGTAAAGCGGCGCAGAATGCGGCGGAAATCCTGCGTGACCGCCTGACCGAAATGCTGTGCAAGCTGCACAGCTGCAGCGCCGAAGAGGTGACTTTCAGCAACGGCATCGTGCGGGTAAAAGACCAGCACTTCACCTTCCCGGACGTGGCGCAAATGGCATGGTTTAACCAGGTGCCGCTGTCGGCAACCGGCTATTACAAGGTGCCGGGCATTCACTACGATCGCCAGGCCGGGCGCGGCACGCCGTTCTATTACTTCGCCTATGGTGCGGCCTGCGCCGAGGTGATTATCGACACCCTGACCGGGGAATATCGCCTGTTGCGGGCGGACATTCTGCATGACGTTGGCGCGTCGCTGAACCCGGCGATCGACATCGGTCAGGTGGAAGGCGGTTTTGTGCAGGGCGTCGGCTGGCTGACCTGCGAAGAGCTGGTGTGGAACGACAAAGGGCGCTTAATGACCGATGGCCCGGCGAGTTACAAAATTCCCGCCATTGGCGACGTGCCGACAGATATGCGGGTGACGCTGGTAGAAAACCGCAGGAACCCAAAAGATACGGTGTTCCATTCGAAAGCCGTGGGTGAACCGCCGTTTATGCTGGGTATTGCGGCCTGGTGCGCCTTGCAGGATGCGGTATCCAGCGTCAGCAACTATCAGCAACATCCGCTGCTGGATGCGCCCGCGACGCCGGAAAGGGTGTTCTGGGGCGCGGATAAACTCAGAGCCGGGGTGACCGATGCGCACTGATGACTGGATTATGGTGTTGGCGCAGCTGCATGAGCGGCGCGAACCCTGCGTGCTGCTCACCGTGCTGGACGAAAAAGGCTCGGTGCCACGCGATCGCGGCAGCAAAATGGTGGTGTCTGCGAGCAAAACCTGGCTGACCATTGGCGGCGGCCATCTGGAATTTAAGTGCGTTGCCACCGCCAGAGAGATGTTAAGCGCCAGGCAGGCGCAGCCCTACAGCGAGCATTTCAATCTGGGCGCAAAGTTGGGTCAGTGCTGCGGCGGCATGACCACCGTACTGTTTGAGCCGTTGCTGCAGATCCAGCCGCAAATCGTGGTATTTGGTGCCGGGCACGTCGGTCAGGCGCTGGTGAATCTGCTGGCGACGTTACCCTGTAACGTATTTTGGGTGGATGAACGCCGCGAGCAGTTTTCCAGCGTGCCGGAAGGAGTCACCGTTTGCTGCCTGGACGATCCCACCGAGCAGGTGGATTTGATGCCGCCAGACAGCTATTTTGTGGTGATGACCCATCATCATCCGCGCGACTTAGAACTGTGTGAAGCGATCCTTAAGCGCGGCGATTATCGTTATTTTGGCGTGATTGGATCGCAAACCAAGCGTCAGCGTTTCGACTATCGCCTTGAAGGTAAAGGCTTCACCCGGCAGCAGCTGGACAGCATGCGCTGCCCGATTGGCCTGCCGGATATCACCGGCAAACTGCCGGCGGAGATTGCCGTGGCGGTGGCGGGAGAAATTATTGCCACTTATCAACGGGCTGATACTGATTGAGTTGGCTTAGGCGGATTAACCGCCTATGCTGAAGGTCACCCATGACAAGGAGATCTGCGATGCAAGCCAATCCGTTCAGTCAGCCAAGTACACTGCCTTATCAGGCACCGCCGTTCGATCGGATTTCCGATGCCGACTACCGTCCCGCACTGGAACAGGCAATGGCCGAAAAGCGTGCGGAAGTGCAGCAGATTGCCGAAAACCCCGACGCACCGAGCTTCGAAAATACCTATGAAGCGCTGGAAAAGTGCGGGCTGATGCTGCGCCGCGTCGAGAATGTCTTTGGCGCGATGACCTCCGCCAACACCAACGCCACCTTACAGGCGCTGGATGAAGAGATGTCGCCACGGCTTGCCGCGTTGAATGATGAAATCCGGCTGAACAGCAAACTGTTTGCCCGCCTGGACAGCGTTTATCAGCAGCGCGAATCGCTGGAGCTGCCGGCCGAAGCGCTCAGGCTGGTCGAGGTGGTCTGGCAGACCTTCCAGTTGGCCGGTGCCAGCCTCAGTGACGATCAAAAAACCGCGCTGAAAGCCCTCAATCAACAGTCCGCCACCTTAAGCACCCAGTTTACCAATCGGCTACTGGCCGGCACCAAAGCCGGTGGCTTAAGCCTCAGCAGTGCCGATTCCCTTGCCGGGTTAAGCGAAGCCGAGCTGACCGTCGCAGCCCAGGCCGCAGCGGAGCGCGGCCTGCAGGGACAATGGTGGCTGGCACTGCAAAACACCACGCAACAGCCGGTATTGCAGGATTTGAGCGATCGCCAGACGCGCGAAAATTTATTCGATCTCGCGTGGCGTCGAACGGAGAAAGGCGATGCGAATGACACCCGCGAACTAATCGTCAAACTGGCTGCGGTCCGCGCGGAACAGGCGCAGCTGCTCGGTTTCAGCAGCTTTGCCGAATGGAAGTTGCAGGATCAGATGGCGAAAACCCCGGACGCCGCGCTGGCGTTTATGCGGGCAATCGTGCCTGCCGCCACCGCACGCGCGAAACGCGAAGCGGCTGATATTCAGGCGCTGATTGACCAACAGCAGGGCGGGTTTGCGCTTGAGCCCTGGGACTGGTTGTTCTATGCCGAACAGGTTCGTCGGGCGAAATACGATCTCGATGAAAGCCAGATCAAGCCGTACTTTGAAGTCACGTCGGTGCTGGAAAACGGCGTGTTTTATGCCGCCACCCAGTTGTTTGGCATTACCTTTGCCCGTCGCGACGATATCCCGGTATGGCATCCCGACGTCACCGTGTATGAAATTATCGACAACAATGGTTTGCCGATGGCGTTGTTCTACACCGACTTCTTTAAGCGCGAGAGCAAAGGCGGCGGTGCCTGGATGAGTAATTTTGTCGACCAGTCGAAGCTGCTGGGCACCCATCCGGTGATTTACAACGTCTGCAACTACAGCAAACCGGCGGAAGGGCAACCGGCGCTGATCGCCTGGGACGATGTGATCACACTGTTCCACGAATTTGGCCATACGCTGCATGGTCTGTTTGCTGAACAGACTTATCCAACGCTGTCCGGCACCAATACGCCACGGGACTTCGTCGAGTTCCCGTCGCAGATTAATGAACACTGGGCCAGCAATGAAAAGGTGTTTATGAATTACGCCCGCCATTATCAAACCGGTGAGCCGATGCCGCAGGCGCTGCGCGACAAAATTGTTAAAGCCAGCAAGTTTAATAAGGGCTATGACATGACCGAACTGCTGGCGGCGGCGTTATTGGATCTCCACTGGCACAGTCTGGGCGCGGAGGATAAACCCGCAGACGTGGCGGCGTTTGAGCAGCAGGCGTTGCAGGCGGACAACATCAATTTGCCTCAGGTTCCGCCGCGCTATCGCTCAAGCTATTTCCAGCATATCTGGGGGAATGGCTATGCCGCGGGCTATTACGCCTATATCTGGACGCAGATGCTGGCAGACGATGGCTTCGAATGGTTTAACGAGCAGGGCGGATTAACCGCGGAAAACGGTCAGATCTTCCGTGAGAAGATCCTGTCGAAGGGTAACAGCGAGGATTTGAAGCAGCTGTATGCTGACTGGCGCGGGCAGGATCCGGTAATTGAACCGATGCTGATTAATCGCGGCCTGAAAGAAGCCTGATAGCGGCGTTTAACCGGGGCGGGAAGGGGGAACGGCTCTCACAGTCTGAGGATCGTTTCTCCCTTTCCGCCCTGTTTTATTATCAGGCCAGCGGACCACCCTGAATGGTGTCGCACATGCCATGGATAATGCGCTCACCGGTTTCGCTCTTCAGATCTTCATACCACTGTTGCGTGACGTCCATCTCTTTACCGTGGGTCACGTCGCAGCGTTTGCGGGCTTTCAACACCAGATCCTTGACCCGATCCGCACGCTTAAACTGATAGCGCAGCAGCGCGTCTTCAATGCCTAAGGCGTTCGTTTGCAGGCAATTCGCCAGCACCACTGCATCTTCCATCGCCGCACAGCCGCCCTGACCGATATCCGGCGTGGTGCTGTGAGCCGCATCACCCAGCAGCGCCACACGACCTTTAACCAGCTCCGGGAACGGATCGATATCGTGGATCTCCACGCGGTTAGTGGTTTCCGGGTTAATCTGCCCAATCAATTTTTGCACCGGCGCTGCCCAACCGCTGAAGTAGCGGCTGAGATCATCGCGCACGCTGCTGCGATCTTCCGCTAATCCTGCCGGTAGCGGCACGTCAAAGAAGAAGTAGAAACGGTTATTGGCCACCGGCATCAGCGACACGCGCTTACCTTCGCCGACAAAGGTCGTCCACTGCTCAGCCGGCGCGATGCTTTCATCAATATCCACCAGCCCGTTCCAGTTGACGTAGCCGGCATAGCGCCGCTCAACGGTGCGGCCCAGTACATATTTGCGCACCACCGAGTGGGTGCCGTCACAGGCAATCAGCAGGTCGCCGTGGGCTTCGCTGCCATCTTCAAACCAGGCGGTGACGCCATTTTCATCCTGCTCCACGCGGGCGACGCGTTTGCCAAACTGGACTTTTTCGCGACCGTAGGTGTCCAGCAGCATCGCCTGCAACTCCGCGCGGGCGACCGGATAGGGGCGCTCGCCGGAATCTGCCACCAGCGGATCGAGGCTGAACTGCGTCAGCGTGGTGCCCGACTGAAAATCGTTATAGGCCATCGCACGCATCGGGCCGCCAAGCTTGCGCAGGGGCTCTTTCATCCCAAGGAAATTCAGGCACTTTACGCCGTTCGGCCAGATAGAAATGGCGGCGCCAACCGGCTTGATCTCTTTAACGGCTTCAAACACCTCGGTCTGAATGCCGAAACGGTGCAGGGCAATCGCTGTGCACATGCCGCCAATGCCGGCACCAATGATAATCGCTTTCATCTGTCTCTCCTTTCTGTCATAAGATTTATTAAGCAATTTCTATACCAATTTCTTATGACTGCTCAGGTGGCGTCAGCGGCGGATTTTTGCGGAAGTGAAACGATAGTTTCACTGCAATCCTGCATTATTGTGATGCATTGCACCATGATGGTGAGTTGCGGGTGAAACGCTTGCAATTATGCCGCACGAAACGTTGGCAAATACGGCGATCTTTGTCACAGTAATGGCAACCCTCTCCCGGAGATACCCCCATGGCCATTATTGCCTGCCTGCATGCCGCACGAAGTAATATCGACGTATTTGAAACCGCTCTGCGTTCGCTGGATTTTGGTGATATTCAACTGCTGCACCGGGTTGAGGATGGCTTGTTCGACCAGGCCGTGGCAGCCAATGAAGTAACACCTGCCGTCGCTGCCGCCACGCGACGGGCTATTGAGGAGCTGTGCGAACATGCCGATGCGGTGATCGTCACCTGCACCACCCTGGGCGTGGTAGCCTGGGATGCAAAGCAGTTCAGCAAGCCGGTATTGCGCGTGGATGCCACGCTGGCCAAGGTCGCCTCACGTTATCACGGCTCAATTCTGGTGCTCTGCACCGCGCACAGCACGCTGGAAGCCACTAAGCAGCTTTTCGAGGCCTTTATTCCCGGCGAACATCTGGCCGTTGAGATGATCCCGCGCGCCTGGGCTTACTTTAACCATGACGATATTGAAGGCTATCACCGCGAAATTGCTCACTATATTCAGCAGCGCCCCGAATGTTCGCTGGGCTGCATCGTGCTGGCACAGGCCTCGATGGCCGGGGCGGAGAAATATATCAACAGCACGCTGGCGGTGCTGACCGGGCCTCAGGTCTGTTTGCAGGCCGCTATCGAAACCATCTTGTAAAACAAAGTTAATGAAACGTTAAAAAAGTCTCAACCTGAGCCGGAAAGTGTTTTATGCTGACGGCACAACAGGTTACGCCTTACTACAGGGATTTTTTATGTTCGATCTGACGCTCTTCATTTTGCTGGTTCTGGCCGGTCTCAGCTACTTCAGTAACAACCTTACGGTGGCGATTGCGCTGCTGGTGCTGATTATTGTGCGCATGACGCCGCTGAACACCTTCTTTCCGTGGATTGAAAAGCAGGGCGTGACGGTGGGGATCATCATTCTGACCATCGGCGTGATGGCACCGATTGCCAGCGGCACCATTCCCAGTACCACCTTGATGCATTCCTTCCTGCACTGGAAATCCCTGCTGGCTATCGCTATCGGGATTTTTGTCTCCTGGGTGGGCGGCCGTGGCGTAACGCTGATGAGCAGCCAGCCAAGCGTGGTCGGCGGATTGCTAATCGGCACCATCATTGGCGTATCGCTGTTCCGGGGCGTGCCGGTCGGTCCGTTAATCGCCGCAGGCCTGGTTTCATTATTTATCGGCAAAATGTAGCCAGCGTCCCGGCGGACGGTCTGCTATCATTGCGCTCTTTTTTAGATGCGAGAAATGACCGGTGAGTAATAAACAAGACAAGCGTGCGAAACGCGCCAAAACCAAAGCGAAACAGGCGAATAACAAGCGTTCGCGCGGCAAGCAGCTGGATGCCGTTGGCCGCCAGAGTTATATCGCCACGCCTGAGATGCTGGCGCTGTTTGCCACGCTGCCGCCGCTGGACGAGAACGGCGAGATGCCGTTTGTCGCCGACGTTTATCGCTGGTCGGATGAAGAGTACGGCTTTGAAGGCAACGGCAGCAGTGAAGAAGACATGTTGCAGGTTGGCGCACTGTGCGTGCTGTATATTCACTGGCGCACCAGCGGTCAAACCTCACTGATGCAGAACGACATGATCGAAGCCGCTATTCGTCTTACCGAAGACAATGAGGCGTTCAAAACGCAGTATGCCGCAGCGGTTGCTGCCGCACAGGCTGAATAAAACCGACCATCCGCAGAGGGGCAACAGGTCATGGCTTCAACTCCGACAATGACTGATATTGCCAGAGAAGCCGGCGTGGGTGTGGCAACGGTCGATCGGGTGATCAATCAACGGGCACCCGTCAAAGCCGCAACCCGTCAGCGCGTGCTGGCGGCGGCGCGAACGCTGGGCTTTATCTCTGACAAAATCAGCCTCTCTGCAGATTCACCGCCATCCTGCCGTACTGCCTACATTTTACTCGACTCTGGGGCGGTTTTTTACCGCGAGTTCAGTGAACAGCTGCTGTTGCATACTGCGCGCTGCGATCGGCTCGCCAACGATCCCGAGCTGATTTATCTCAACGTCAATGCCACGGAAACCATCGCTGCGACAATTATTGCCCTCAGCGATCGGGTCGATGTGATTGGCCTGGTGGCCATCGATCATCCGCTGGTGAATCATGCCATTGGCGTCGCCCGCGAGAAGGGCGTGCGCGTCTATAGCCTGTTCAGCGAGTTGACCGCCAGCGGCAGCGCCGGTTATATCGGCCTCGATAACCGTAAGGCGGGGCGAACCGCGGCCTGGGCGCTCTCCCGCTTGTGCCAACAGCCGGGCAAGATTGGCATTCTGCTGGGCGATCACCGTTTTCTCTGTCAGGAAACCTCGGAGATCAGCTTCCGCTCCTATTTCCGTGAAAAAACCAGCGGGTTCACGATTCTGGAACCGCTGCGCTGCCATGAAGACGATCGCCTGGCTGAACAGGCCACGCGCGAGCTGCTGGCGAACCATCCCGATCTCGTTGCGCTGTATGTGCCCAGCGGCGGCGTGGAAGGGGTGGTTAAGGCCTTGCTGGCGGAAAAGCAGCGCACGAACCGGCTGCTGACCGTGGTGTGTCACGGTCCCATTGCCAGCGCACAGCGTGCGTTGCTGGAGGGCGTGGTGGAGGTGTTTATCTGGCACCGGATGGCAACGCTGGCGGCGGGGATCACCGGGGCGATTGCCGAGGATTTTGACAGCCAGGCGCGCGGCAATCAGCAACGCTATCTGCCGTTCGAACTGATGACCTTAGAAAACTTCTGAGTGCCGAAAAAATGATACCGCCACGGCCAGGCCGTGACGGTTGACCAAGAGGCTAGCGAGTCCAGGCGTCGAGGCTGCTCATCGAATCCCGCGCAATCTGCCACAAATCATCTTCCCAGTGGGTAGGACTCAGCAGTTCAGGGCACCATACGCCGTCATAGCCGCTGGCTTTCACCGCGGCCACCCAGCTGGCCAAATCGACTTCACCTTCTCCCGGCTGATAATCGCGCTGCACCCGCTCATCCCATTTCTCACCGGGCATTAAACGGCGGCCATCACAAAAATGCACGCCGTAGATCACTGCCGGATCCAGCGCGGCCACTTCTTCCGGTTGGGTATCGCCACCGGCATACAGGTGCCAGAAGTCGATCACCACGCCAACGTTATCGGCGCCGACCGCCTCAATAATCGCCAGCCCCTGTTTCAGGCTATTGAAGGGGGTAAACGCCACCACCTCAATTTGAAATTTGATGCCATAGCGTTGGCCAATCCTGGCGATCTGGCTGATATTTTCCGTCAGCACCTGGCTGCGTTGTTCGGCAGAAAGCGCGTCGATTTCATTCAGCGCCATAATCTGCACCACCGGACAATCCAGTTGTTGAGCGGCATGGCAAATCTTCTCCGCCTGCGCCAGCAGTTGTTGCCGGGCTTCGGGCTGATGACAACCAATGCCTTTCAGCGCATTCATGCAGCTAATTTCGATCTCATACTGGCGCATCAACGCTTTATAACGTTCCAGCGTGCCGCCATGCTCCAGATATCGGAACAGATGCTCTGGCAGCAGTTCAAGGGCGGTAAAGCCGGTTTCATGCGCGATGCGCAGTTGGGTCACCGCATTGCTGTGCAGTACCGAAACACCGTGTAAAGCCTTTTTCATTCTGTACTCCTTATCAGAAACCGACGCTGCGCAGATAGTGCAGGCTGGCGGTGACATCTTTTAAGCTGCCCGCCACATCGCGCGGATCGCGCTCCTGTTCGATGGTGATCCAACCTTGCCAGTCGAGCTCGGCGAGCAGGGCTCTCACCGCCGGGTAATCGACATCGCCACTGCCCAGTGGACACATCACGCCCGCGGCACAGGCGCTGAAGAAATCCTGTTGCTGTTTGATGGCCGTTTCAAATGCTGCCTTATTCACATCTTTAAAGTGCAGATAGTCGATGCGGTCGGCATATTTTCGTAACCAGCTCACCGGATCTAATCCGGCGTAATAGAGGTGGCCGGTATCGAGGCACAGTCCGGCTTCGGCCGCCGGGATATCACTGGCGATACGATCGATTTCATCACCAAACTCAATAAACCCGCCCGCATGCGGATGGATCACCGGCCGCACGCCATATTCCTGCCAGGCAATGCGGCTCAGCTCGCGGATATTGGCGACCATGCGCTGCCAGTCGGCTTCCGGCAGGCGTTTGGCCCGATCCGACTGACCGGCACAGCGGGCGCGCTCTGCATCGCCGAAGTCGATGATCACCAGATAAGGCGGGGGCACATCGCTGTCCGCACTGCTGACCGGAACCTTTTGCAGATTAGCGCAGATGGCATGGGTCAGTTCCACCATCTTGCTGAAGTTGGCTTCAGACATCAGGTCATCAAACAGCGTGCCGGCCACCAGCGACAGCTGATGGCTTTCCAGCGCCTGCTTAAGGGCCACAGGATCGGTTGGAAGGTAGCCCCACGGACCGAGTTCAATGCTGCGGTAGCCCGCTTCACGCGCTTCGGTCAGCACCTTATTCCACGGTGGCAGGAACGGGTTTTTAGGATCGTCGACGCCCCAGCTGCAGGGGGCATTAGCGATTGAATACGGTGGTTTCATTTGGCTGTCCTGTAAGGATGAGAGTCATAATGAAACGAGCCTATTTTATAAGGAATCAATATTCCATTTAAAGAATAAATGAAATATTGATTCTTTGAAGTTCGTCATAATTTGATAGATTATGATGATATTTTGATAGAAAATGATAGCTAGATTGACCGGAGCCTCTCGCTTAGCGCAGATGTGAACGCCTGAGCTGAAGCTGGTCGTGATGCTGGTATTGCCGTGGCTCGCTGTCAGGTGCGGTCAGGCGATAAACCGCCTCCTGCAACATATCGCTCAACGGCTGAGCGAAGGTCGTGAGCTGATAACGGCTGGAGCCTGCCAGCTCGATATTGTCATAACCGACGATGCCTAAGTGATGATCGGGCGCAGTACTGGCCAACGCATCCAGCACGCCAATGGCAAGGATATCGTTCTCGCAGAACATCGCCTCAGCCCAGGCCTGTTGCGGGGTGGACGTCAGATAGTGATGATAAGCGTTATAGCCGCTGGCCCGGTTGTAATGGTTGGCCTTCAGCAGCGTAATCCCGGCTTCTGCCACGCCAAGTTGCACCAGCCGATCGCGATAGCCTTCGAACCGCAACAGCTGGGTGGATTCGGTATCCGGGCCTTTCATATAACTGAAACGCCGGTAGCCTTGCTGATGGAGCAGATCGGCAGTTTGATAGCCGGCCTGATAGCCGTCGGTATTGATTATCTGGATGTAGGGATTGTCATCGTTGCGGCAAAGTTGCACCAACGGAATGCGGTGAATATCGCGGGCGAGGGCGATCAGCTCATCGCTCAACAGCGTGCCGAGAAACAGTAAGCCATCGACCTGCAGCTGATCGGCCAGCGTCAGCACCGCTTCTTCGCTCTTTTGCGCGCTGATATTGATCAACAGCGCCATATACCCCCGCAGCTGCAGCTGCTGAGTCACCTGATCCAACAAGGTCAGCAGGTTGGGATTGAGCATTTCATCGACCACCACGCCAATCAGATGCGAGCTTCGCTTCGACAAACTTCGCGCCAGCAGGTTAGGGCGGTAACCCAAATCTTTCGCCGCCTGCTGCACCCGCTCCATGGCGGTTTCAGAGATTGACGCGCCATCGGTGAATGCCCGTGATACGGTCCATTTCGACACGCCAGCGCGTTTCGCCACATCGCTGGCGGTGACCTTACGTGCAGGTGGCTGGTGGGGCATTTTTTCGCTCATCATGTCCGCTCTTTTTCATTCAGACCCCCAGTGTAATGCACAATGCGATCCGCTTTATGCAACCGGGTGCAAAAAAGTTGATTACTGTGATCGGGTCGCTGAATTCATCATGCTGCCGTTTACTTCTATCCCATCCTCGCGGAAAGTCAGGCCGTTATCTCCGCTGTTGACTCACATTTGCACCCGGTTGCACTGTTCATTTTGCACCCGGTTGCAAACATCAGCGGAGAGTCTCTTACCCCGTATAAACCCGATAAAAGAGGTCGTTATGTTGAATGGAGAGAAAAAAATTGCCCGTCCGCTGCGCTGGGCGATGGTTGGCGGTGGCAGATTAAGCCAGGTCGGGTATAAACACCGCGGCGGTGCGCTACGTGATAACACTGCGTATCAGCTGGTGGCAGGTGCCTTTGATATTGATGCGCCGCGCGGACGTGATTTCGGCGTCAACATTGGCGTGGATGCCAGCCGTTGTTATGACAGCTATCCGGAAATGTTTGCTGAAGAGGCGAAGCGCGCCGATGGCATTGAAGTGGTGACCATCGCCACGCCAAACGGCACGCATTACGAGATCACCAAAGCCGCGCTGAATGCCGGGCTGCATGTGATTTGCGAAAAGCCGCTGTTCTTCACCAGTGCCGAAGTAAAAGAAGTGAAGCAGCTGGCCGAAGAGAAGGGGCTGATCGTTGGCGTCACCTACGGCTATTCAGGCCATCAGATGCTGCTGCAAATGCGCAAAATGATCGCGCAGGGGGATATTGGCGACGTGCGCATGGTGGAATTGCAATATACCCACGGTTTCAGCGCCAATGACAGCGCCGACAAATTCTCCGATGCCCAGAAATGGCGGGTGGATCCGAAGATTGCCGGGCCAAGTTTTGTGTTGGGCGATCTCTCCACCCATACCTTCTATATCTCGCAGCTGGTGCTGCCGGAGCTAAAGCTGCAATCGTTGCTGTGCGACCGGCAGAGCTTTATCTCCTCCCGCGCGCCGCTGGAGGATAACGCCATGGTGCTGATGCATTATCACGGTGGCGCGGTCGGCCGCTTGTGGACCTCGGCGATTAACGCCGGTTCGATGAACAGCCAGTTTATTCGCGTGGTGGGATCAAAGGCCAGCCTGCAATGGGGCGATTACCAGCCAAACGAACTGGTGTATGAAGTTCAGGGTCAGCCGAACCAAGTGATGCACCACGGCATGCCGTATCTGGATGAATCGGCCTTAGCCGACGATCGTCTGGGCGCGTTGCACACCGAAGGCCTGATTGATTCCTGGTCGAATATCTATCTGAAGTTTGCCGTCGCCATCGATGCGAAACAGCGTGGCGATGAGGCTGCGCTGGCTGAAATGGTCTATCCGGGTATTGATGCGGGGCTGGACGGCGTGCGTTGGGTGGAGAACTGCGTGCGCTCGGCGGACAGCGGCGCGGTGTGGGTGAACTTCGAGTAAGGTAAACAGGGCGGATTGCTCCGCCCTTAACAGCTTAACCTGGGTAGATTCCCCGGTCTTTACGGGCCATCAGAATGCGTTCGCAGGCCACGATATAGGCAGCGGTACGCAGGCTGCACGATTTCTCGCTGGCTTTATCCCAGACGTGGATCATCGCTTCGGTCATGATTTTATCCATACGATCGTTGATCTCACTTTCGCTCCAGAAGAAGCTGGCCATATCCTGCACCCATTCGAAGTAACTGACCGTTACGCCGCCGGCATTACAGATGACATCCGGCACCACGGTGACGCCGCGTGATGTCAGCATATCGTCCGCATCCGGATAGGTCGGGCCGTTAGCGCCTTCCAGCACCAGCTTACAGCTGAGGATCTCAGCGCGCTCACGGGTGATCTGTCCTTCCAGCGCAGCAGGGATCAGAATATCCATTTGGGTGGACCAGAACGCTTCGCTGGCAATTTCTTCCGCGCCAGGGAAGCCCGCAATATTTTTGTTGCTGGCCTGCCACTCGCTGAGTGCGGTTAAATCGATGCCATTAGCGTTGAATAAGGTCGCGGAGTGATCCTGAATCACCACCACCCGCGCACCCGCCGCCACAAACAACCGTGCGGCTTCACTGCCAACGTTACCGAAGCCCTGAACGGCGATTTTCGCGCCTTCAATCTCGATGCCGGAACGGCGGGCAACTTCACGGCCGGTAATATACACGCCACGGCCGGTGGCCTTTTCACGGCCTAACGAACCGCCGAGGTGGATAGGTTTGCCGGTTACAACCCCGGTAATGGTGGTGCCGTGATTCATGGAATAGGTATCCATCATCCACGCCATCACTTTTGCGTTGGTGCCGACATCCGGCGCAGGAATGTCTTTCTGCGGCCCAATAATCAGCCCGATTTCGCTGGTATAGCGACGGGTCAGACGTTCCAGCTCACCTTCGGACAGTTTGAAAGGATCGACACGAATGCCGCCTTTGGCACCGCCATAAGGCAGGTTTACCGCAGCACACTTAATGGTCATCCAGGCTGACAGCGCCATCACTTCATTCAAATCGACGTTAGGGTGATAACGCACGCCGCCTTTGCCCGGTCCGCGGGAAAGGTTGTGCTGCACGCGGAAACCTTCGAAGTGGCGGATGCTGCCATCATCCATCTGCAGCGGGATATCAACAATCAGCGCGCGTTTAGGATGGCGGAGGGTATCAATCCAGCGGGTAAGGTCGCCGAGGTAAGGGGCGACGCGGTCGATTTGCTGCAGGTAGGTAGACCAGGCCGTTGTGCTGCCTTCTGAAACGTAAGATAGCTTATCCATAACAAACCTTTCATTAATTAGTTATATGTACTGCGAAACCAGCGAGTGGTTAGTTGATACGACTTCTTCGCGAGAGAATCTACCACTAAAACGACGTTTCCAAATCGTTAATTTAGTGTGAAATTTGTGGTTGAGGCCGGGTTTGGCAGGGCAGAAGCGAATAAATACTTACCCGCGAGGGCAGTTAAACAGAGAAGGTGAGAATTATTCTCATAGTTATGCAGTAAAAGTGCATATTCGCTGCTTTGGCTTTATTTATCAGAACTTTGAATGCGATCAAATTATGCAATTTGAGGGAAGGGCGCGGAAAACACTTTGTTGATGAAGGGTCAGGACCGCGAATGACTGAAGTGATGGACACATTTCTTGTTACATTATAACAGCCATTTTTTTGCCGCTGCGTTAAACTCCGTCTTCTTTACTTTGTCTGACATTCTGCTAACGCATTTCTGTGGCAGCTTTCAGAACACTTACGCTCTGTTCCTGGCATGACATTCACCGGCATTAATGAAGAACCAGATGAAAAAACTGCATTTTCTGACCCAGCACCGGGTCTGTTGTTTTATTGCTTTATACATTGGGATCCTGCTTAACCTACCGATCTTTTTCCGCCGTTTTCACCAGTTGCAGCATGACGCCATTCTGTCGACCGGCATCGAGCTGGTGGCCGCGTTTATGCTGGTCCTGTTTACCACCTTGCTGTTATCAATGACCGGGCGCTGGCTGTTCAGAATACTGACCACGCTGCTGGTGGTGTTCTCGGTGGCTGCCAGCTATTACATGATCTTCTTCAATGTTGATATCGGCTACGGCATTATCGCCTCGGTGATGGCTACCGACAGCCTGGACCTTTCGAAAGAGTCCGTTGGCTGGCACTTTATGGTGTGGGTGGTACTGGTGAGCGTCCTGCCGGTATTGATGTTATGGCTGACGCCGATGCCGGAAGCCTCGTTGCGCATCAAAAACGGCAAGGCGTTTCTGCGTCGTGCTGGGGTGATGCTGGCTGCGGCGGCCTGTTGCTGGGTGCCGCTGAAAGTGATGGGTGACCACCAGGATCAGCAGGATAAACAAAACAACCGCATGATGGCCAGCTATGGCGGCGTGGTTGCCGGAACCTACTCCCCGTCCAACTGGCTTTCGGGTATGGGGCTGCTGGCCTACAGCAGCTGGAGCCAGGCCGAGGACAGCCGCAATCTGTTCGACCCTGCGGCCCACTTCACCTATACGCCACCGAAGGACGTGAAGGATCTGTACGTGGTGTTTGTGATTGGTGAAAGTGCCCGTCGCGATCATATGGGTCTTTACGGTTACGACCGGGATAACACGCCGAATCTGGATAAAGAGCCGAACCTGGCGGCATTGCAGGGCTATTCCTGCGACACCTCAACCAAGCTTTCGCTGCGCTGTATGTTTGTCAGGGAAGGCGGCGCGTCTGAGGCACCTCAGCGTACGCTGAAAGAGATGAACGTGTTCTCGGTATTGAAAAAGCAGGGCTTCTCGTCAGAACTGTTCTCAATGCAGAGCGAGGCGTGGTTCTACAACAAAGTAATGGCGGATGATTATGCGCTGCGCGAAACCATCCAGTCTGAGAAGCGTAACGTCGGCAAGCCGATTGATGATATGGCGCTGGTTAACGAGCTAAAAGACTCTATCGATCGCCATCCGCAAGGCAAACACCTGGTGATCCTGCACACCAAAGGCTCGCACTATCTCTACACCGAACGCTATCCACGCTCATTCGCGCGCTACAAGCCAGAGTGCCAGGGCATTGATGACCAGTGTTCTACCGAAGAAATGGTCAATTCCTACGATAACAGCTTGCTGTACACCGACCACGTATTGGAACAGGTGTTCAACCAGCTGCGGGACAAAAACGCGATTGTGTTTTATGCCTCGGATCACGGCGAATCCATTTCGAAAAATATGCACTTCCACGGCACACCGCGTGATGTCGCGCCGATGGCACAGCGCAGCGTTCCGATTATGGTATGGGCCTCAGATAAGTTCCTGCAACAGCCTGACAACGCCACGGCCTTCCAGCAGTTGAAAAAGCTGGCGAAGGATAAAACCCCGGTGTTCCACGAGAAGCTGTTCGACAGCATCCTCGGGTGTATTGGCTATACCTCGCCAGACGGCGGCATCAACGAATTACGCAACTGGTGCCACGTTAACCCGTAAGCCACACGCGTCACGTTAATCCGTCATTTTAAGGGAGGCCTCCGGGCCTCCCTGACTTTTTCATCGCGGTAAAATGTGTCTTAATCCTTTGTTATACGCTTTTAGTCACCTGTCGTTGATTATTTGCTGCATGAAGAGTGAGCAAACGACGGGGCTAAACGCGATCCTTTCGCCGATAGCTTTGCCTGAACCGGCACAAGCGGGTATTCTACTGCCCATATTTACTGTGACAGTATCAATTGAGGTCGACATGATTATTAAACCACGCATCCGTGGCTTTATCTGTGTTACTGCCCATCCGGCGGGTTGCAAAGCTAACGTTGAAAAACAAATCGAGTACGTGACCAGCCACGGCAAAATTGCCAATGGTCCGAAAAAGGTACTGGTGATTGGTGCTTCAACCGGTTACGGCCTTGCTGCCCGTATCTCTGCGGCGTTCGGTTGCGAAGCCGATACGCTGGGCGTGTTCTTTGAACGTGCTGGCGAAGAAACCAAACCGGCTACCGCTGGCTGGTACAACTCTGCCGCCTTTGAAGAGCTGGCTGAAGCGAAAGGCCTGTATGCAAAAAGCATCAACGGCGACGCTTACTCTGACGCCGTGAAGCAGAAGACCATTGAGCTGATCAAACAGGACCTGGGTCAGGTTGACCTGGTGGTTTACAGCCTGGCGTCTCCACGTCGTACTCACCCTAAAACCGGTGAAGTGTTCAACTCAACGCTGAAGCCAGTGGGCAAGACCCTGACCACGCGCGGCCTGAACACCGACAAAGAAACCATCTCCGACATCACGCTTGAACCGGCAACGCAGGAAGAGATCGACGGTACTGTTGCGGTTATGGGTGGTGAAGACTGGCAGATGTGGATTGACGATCTGAAAGCCGCAGGCGTTCTGGCTGATGGCGCGAAGACCACTGCCTTTACCTACCTGGGCGAGCAGATCACCCATGACATCTACTGGAACGGCTCCATCGGGGAAGCGAAGAAGGATCTGGACAAGCGCGTTCTGACCATTCGTGACACCCTGGCGGAAAAAGGCGGCGACGCGCGCGTTTCCGTGTTGAAAGCGGTCGTGACTCAGGCGAGTTCTGCGATCCCAGTGATGCCGCTGTATCTGTCATTGCTGTTTAAAGTGATGAAAGAGAAGGGTACGCACGAAGGTTGCATCGAGCAGGTTTACGGCCTGTTCAAGGACAGCCTGTACGGCGCATCGCCAATTCTGGATGACGTCGGCCGTCTGCGCGCGGACTACAAAGAGCTGACCCCAGAAGTGCAGGATGAAGTGGTAAAACTGTGGCCAACGGTGACCAACGAAAACCTGAACGAAATCTCTGATTTCGTCGGCTACAAAACCGAATTTATGCACCTGTTCGGTTTCGGCCTGCCGGGCGTGGATTACGATGCTGACGTTAACCCAGACGTTAAGATCAAAAATCTGGTGCAGATGTAATTCCTGTTCTGCATGCATAAAAAAGCCTGTCTTCGGACAGGCTTTTTTTTTGGCTTAAACGTTTCCCTGGCAGGCAACAATAAGCGTTATACGGAGAACGCCATCGCGGCAATCAGCGTATAAAATGACGCACAAAATAAAACCACACCTGACCAGACCTGATAGTTATTCATTATTCAGCACACCTTATGTTGGGATGCGCGTATTATGACCACCGGGCTCAGACCCGTCTGTCAGGTCATTCTGCCTGTCGTGTAGGAAACTTCCGATGGTGTTGCCGCTGTATTTCGTCAGTCCGTTCAGCCCGCCACGGCAAGCGGTTCAAGCATGCTCGCCATCGCCTTGAGGTTTGCCGAACCATTGCCTTTTCGCCAAATCAGCCAGATATCCAGATGCCCACGATCGTCAGCCACTGGCCAGGCCATCACGCTGTCTCTGCCTGGCATATTCTCCAGCATACTCTTCGGGATCATCGCCAGGCCGGCACCGGCACTGACGCACGCCACGATGCCATGATACGACTCCATCTCGAAAATTTTGCCTGGCGCGGCGTTATCCAGCGCAAACCAGTTTTCAAACAGCCGCCGGTAAGAGCAGTTGGCGCGAAAAGCATAGATCGTCGAGCCGTTGATATCGGCTGCGCGGCTCACCGGCGGATGATTTAGGGAGGAGATCAGCACCATCTCTTCAGCGAAGGCCGCCACGCCTTCCAGCTGTGGGTGCTTCGGCGGCCCATCAATAAACACCGCGCTGAATCGGCCAGACAGCAGGCCATCGGTCATATCGCCAGACGGACCGGTAGAGAGATCCAGTTCCACCCCTGGCCACGCCTGATGATAGCGGGCGATCAGCGGAGGAAGGCGAACGGCGGCGGTGCTTTCGATGGCGCCAAGGGTGAAAATCCCGGCGGGATGTTGACTGGAGACCCGCTCACGGGCTTCCTCAGTCAGGGCCAGAATGCGGATGGCGTAATCCAGCAAGGTTCTGCCCGCGTCAGTAATATGCAGGCGTAACTTCTCGCGGCTGAACAGCATCACCCCGAGTTCGTCCTCCAGCTGGCGTAAGCGGGTGGAGATATTCGACGGCACGCGATGCAGTCGCTCAGCGGCAGCGGTAACGCTCCCTTCCTCCGCGATGGCGCGGAACACTTCCAGCTGGGTCAGATCCATAACATTCTCAATATGAGTAAGATATTTTCATTATTATTCATTTTTAAAGAAAGCTCCGCAAGCCTATGATGATGATATCAACGTTAATCCCTTTGCTTCGGGCAATGATGCCCACGGATCAGGAGAATTTTATGAACGCAACTACAGGTGCAGTCTCACGCAATCCCTTTACTGGCGACGTGTCACGTAACACGCCTTTTGCCTCCGCAGCCGATGTCGATACGGCGCTGCAGCAGACCTGGTCCGCTTTCCAGGGCTGGCGCGTCACCGATATCTCCGCCCGCAGCGCGCTGTTGCGAAATATCGCTGGCGGCCTGCGTCAACATGCCCGCGAGCTGGCAGAGATGATGACCGATGAAATGGGTAAGCCGGTGACGCAAGGTCTGGCTGAAGTCGAGAAAAGCGCGCGTCTGTGCGAATGGTATGCCGAGCAGGGCCCGGAATTCCTCAAGCCTGAGCCGACGCTGGTTGAGAACAATAAAGCCTTTGTGCAGTATCTGCCGCTGGGCCCGATTCTGGCCGTAATGCCGTGGAACTTCCCGGTCTGGCAAGTGCTGCGTGGCGCGGTCCCTATCATGCTGGCAGGTAACAGCTACCTGTTGAAACCTGCGCCAAACGTGATGGGCTCAGCACTGCTGCTGCAATCCGTGCTGACTGCAGCCGGCGTGCCGGAAGGCTTGTTCAAAGTAGTGAATGCCGATAATGACGCGGTGGCTAAAATCATTAACGATCGCCGTATTGCTGCGGTGACCTTAACGGGCAGCGTGCGTGCGGGTGCGGCAATTGCCGGTCTGGCGGGTGCGGCAATCAAGAAAAGCGTGCTGGAGCTGGGCGGTGCCGATGCCTTTATCGTGCTGGCCGATGCCGACATTGATGCGGCCGTAAAAGGGGCAATTTCAGGCCGTTTTGCCAACAGCGGACAAATCTGTATTGCCGCGAAACGCATCATCGTTGAATCTGCGGTATTCGACGAGTTCCGTGACAAGTTTGTCGCCGCGGTAAAAGCGATGAAAGTGGGCGATCCGCGCGAAGAAGACACCTATATCGGCCCAATGGCGCGCTTCGATCTGCGTGATGAGCTGGATTCTCAGGTGCAGGCAACGCTGAAAGAAGGGGCCGAGTGCCTGTTAGGCGGCCATGTGATCCCAGGCGAGGCCAACTTCTATGCGCCGACCGTGTTAAGCAACGTGAAGCCCGGCATGACCAGCTTTAAGCAGGAGCTGTTTGGCCCGGTCGCCTCGCTGATTGTGGCCAAAGACGCCGCTGATGCCATTGCGATGGCCAACGATTCTGAGTTCGGCCTGGGCGGCAGCCTGTGGAGCAAGGATCTGGAAAAAGCACGCGAACTGGCAAGTCAGATTGAAACCGGTGGCGTGTTTATCAACTCGCCAAGCTTCTCGGATCCCCGTGTGCCGATTGGTGGCGTAAAGCACAGCGGCTTTGGTCGTGAGCTGTCCCACTTCGGTATCCGCGAGTTCACCAATGCTCAGACGGTGTGGCAGGAAGCGTAACGCGATTTGTTAACGTGATGTAAGCCGGTGGATGCCCGTCCGCCGGCTTTTTTTTCGGCGTTTGAATCACTTAATGTCACATTTACAAACACAAAGTCATTAAGTTAACTAACCTTTTACAGTCGGGCACGTCGGCTTTTCCCTTCGCCGTGCGCATTTTGTAAAAGGAGCCTGTGAATGTCATCTCATGCACCATCCCGTAATTCCGCCCTGGCTGTTGCCCTTTATTCGTTGTTGAATCCCGTGCCTCTTGGCTTTTTTGTTGCCGCCTGGATGTTCGATATTATTTATATCTACAGCACGGAGATCGTCTGGACCCGAGCCGCCAGCTGGCTGATTGCTTTTGGTCTGGTGATCGCCATTATCCCCCGTCTGATCAATCTGGTTCAGGTGTGGGTGGGGCATTCCTATCCGCAGGGATCGGCAATCAAAATCCATTTCTGGGCATGGCTGCTGGCGATTGTGCTGGCGGTATTCAACGCCTTTGTTCACAGCCGTGATGCCTTTGCCGTCGTGCCGACTGGCGCAATCCTATCCACGCTGGTGGTGCTACTGCTGCTGTTTGCGAATGTTCAGCTGGCTTTACGTACCCGCACTCAGGAGGTTTTATGATCCCTAAATCACTGATCCTCTCGTTGCTGGCCGTCTCAATTACCCTGGTCATTTCAGGCTGTGATGACGGCGCGAAAATCGATCCCTCCCGGCAGACCGGGGCAAATCCTGAACTTCCGGCAGCCAAAAACTTCCTGATCCCGCCGATGCAGGTGCCTGCGGGTGCCGCGTGGAAAGAGGGCGAAAAGCCGAAGGTGGCGGAAGGACTGAACATCGAGAAAATTGCCGACGGCCTGCAACATCCACGGCAGCTTTATACGCTGCCGAACGGCGATATTCTGGTGGTTGAAGGCAGCGGGCCAAAAGCGCCGACCACCCAGCCAAAACAGCTGATCACCGGCCTCATTAAAAATGCGTCCGGCAAAGGCGGCGCGGGCGGCAACCGGATCACGCTGCTCAGAAACAGCAACGGCGATGGGAAAACCTGGGAAAAACACGTTTTCCTCGAAGGCCTCTATTCGCCGTTTGGTATCCAGCTGATTGGCGACAACCTGTATGTCGCCAACGCCGATGCGATTCGAAAATATCCGTATAAAAGCGGGGAAACGAAGATCGGTGACGCCGGCACCGAGCTGACCGAGCTGCCTGGCGGCCCAATCAATCACCACTGGACCAAGTCGCTGCTAGCCAGCCCGGACGGCAGTAAGCTGTATGCGGGGATTGGCTCCAACAGTAACATTACCGAGAACGGCATTGGCGCTGAATACCGCCGCGCGGACATTCTGGAAGTCGATGTTGCTTCCGGTGCCAGCCGTATTTACGCCAGCGGATTGCGCAATCCAACCGGTCTGCAATGGGAACCGCAAACTGGCAAGTTGTGGGCGATCGTCAACGAACGTGACGAAATCGGTGCCGATTTAGTGCCGGACTATATGACCTCGGTGCAGGAGGGCGGTTTCTACGGCTGGCCTTACAGTTACTACGGCCAGCATATCGACCAACGCGTCAGCCCGCAGCGTCCGGACCTGGTCGCCAAAGCGCTCAAGCCAGATTATGCCCTGAGTTCGCACGTAGCCCCGCTGGGATTGTGGTTCTACCAGGGCGATAACCTGGCAGACTATCGCGGTGGCGCCTTTATCAGTGAACACGGCAGCTGGAACCGTAAACCGTTGAATGGCTATCAGGTTGTCTGGGTTGCCTTTAAAGACGGCAAGCCGGTGGGCCAGCCTAAACCGGTGGTGACCGGATTCCTGACTGATGACCAGAAAGAGGTGCGCGGGTTGCCTGTCGGGCTAACCATGGATCGGCAGGGTGGATTACTGATTGCGGATGATGCCGGCAATGTGGTCTGGCGGGTAACCGCCGCAGCGAAACCCTGAGGATCTGGCGGCCCGTGCAGAGCGTTAGCGAATTAGCTTGTGATCAAGATATATCATAGATATATTTTAGCCCAAGCCAGTTGGCGCGTAATCACGGGTTCGCCACCCCATTTGGGAGAATGATCTTGTCTGAGTTCGCTGAAAAAAGTCGTCGCATCCCGCGCCGCGTAAGAAATGAACTGCGTTTTCGCCCGTTAGAAGTGGTCTCGAAGGAATTTATTGCCGGCAACTTCTACCGCATCGAATTTGGTGGCGAAGCCCTTGAAGGCTTCACCTCGCAAGGTTTTGATGATCATATCAAAGTCTTTTTCCCCGATCCTAAGACCGGTGAGTTTCACCTGCCGGAAATCACCGAAGATGGCGTGGTGTGGAAAGATGGCGTCCGGCCGGTCGCACGCGACTACACGCCGTTGTTCTTTGATGGCCAGTCAACGCTGACGCTCGATTTCTATCTTCATCAGTCCGGCGTGGCCAGCGACTGGGCGGCGAAAGCGCAACCGGGTGACAAGCTGGCGGTCGGCGGTCCACGCGGTTCACTGGTGGTGCCAGAGGATTATGATTTTCAGCTGTATGTCTGCGATGAAACCGGGCTTCCCGCCTTTAAGCGCCGTCTGGCAACAATGACGGCCAGCAAGATTACGCTGTTTGCCTGGGCTGATGAAGCCACCGGCAAAGCCTACCTGCCAGAGATGGACGGTGTTGACGTCTGCTGGTTAGGCAGCGGCAACATGAATACCGCAACCGCCGCGGATTTGATCGGCAAGCTGGATCAGATCGCCTTGCCAGATGAAGACTATTTTATCTGGCTGACCGGTGAGGGCGCAGCCGTCAAACTGCTGAGCGATTACTTTACCGGCCAACGGCAAAAAGAAGCCGACCTTGTACGCGCGGTCGCTTACTGGCATCAGAAATAAGCGCATGAAACTCTCACCGCAATCGCCTCAGGATCCGGCCCAGCAGGAAGCCTGTGCCAAAGTCCGCAGAAAACGGCGCGAAAAAATGCTGGATGCCAGCGATATCCGGCTGCTGATCCTGCACTTTATCGCGCAGGGTGCGGCGCATGGCTACGAGCTGATAAAGTCGATTGAGGAGCTATCGAAAGGCGAGTATTCGCCCAGCCCGGGCATCATCTATCCCAATCTGACGCTGCTGGAAGAGATGGACTGCATTCGGGTTAAGGATCCGCAGGCCGCGCGCAAGGCGTATGGTCTGGAGAAGGAAGGGGAACGCCAGCTCGAACAGGCTAAGGATAGCCTGCAAGTCATCATCGGCAGGCTGACCTCGATGGCCGTGCTGGTCAATAACCGCAGCATTCCGGAAATTGAGCGTGCCATTCACAATATGAAAATGGCCCTCAATACCCGCTTGTCCCATCCCGAGCTTTCCCAATCCACGCTGTATGACATTATCGATGCGCTGGATGAAGCGGCCAAAAAGATTGAACGCAGCTGATTGTGGTCATGCCAATCATCAACGGTTAAGGGGTGAAATAAACCCTTAACCAGCCCTAATGTTACCGGTAACTATGCCGATAAATGTGATTTGTGTCACATTTAACAGGGTGCTGATATGTCAGTTTTCAACCGCATTAAAACCTCCTCTTTCCTGCTCTGTAGCATTGTCGCCTTCGGGGCATTACAGCTTATTGCAGGTGCTCTCTTTCTCTCTTCCCTTAGCGACAATAAAGACAGTTTTGAAACAGCCAGTTCGGCAAACGACAAGGTAATGGCGTTAACCAACGCCTGGTATGCGTTGAACGCCGCGCGCGCCGACAGCAATCGCGTCCTGATCTGGTTGCAGAAAGACGGGCCATCAAGCAGCAAAATCGAAGGCATGGTGCAGCATGGCAAAGAACAGATTGCGCTGGCAGACCGTTGGTTTAAGGAATACCAGTCAGGCCCGGCCATTCCTGGTCTGGATCCGGCGTTAAACGATCGGCTGGCCGCCACCTATCAGGTCTATTCCACGCAGCTATCGACGCTGATTGGCATTGCCGCTAACCGCGATATGCCGGGTCTGTTTGGGTTGAATATCGCCAACGATCAGCTGGCGATGGAAGCGGACTATAACCACTGGCGCGATGCGATCAGCAAGCTGTCCAAACAGGCGTCGACCCGCAGTAATCAGGCATTTGCCACCATGCTTTGGCTGCTCGGTTCCATTCTGCTGATTGTGGTGTTCTTTATTGGCCTGTGCTGGCGGGTAATGAGCCGGGTGTTAATTCAGCCACTGAACCTGGCGCTGGGCCATATTCGTGCCATTGAGCAGGGCGACCTGACCCAGCCAATTGAGATCGACCGCAGCGCGCGTAACGAAATGGCGCGTCTGCTGGCTGGCCTGCACGGCATGCAGCTGGCGCTGGTGAAAACCGTGGGTAACGTGCGCGCCAGTTCGGACAGCATTCTGACCGGCGTCAGTGAAATTGCCGCCGGTAACAACGACCTCTCTTCCCGCACCGAACAGCAGGCCGCCTCGCTGGAGCAAACGGCAGCCAGCATGGAGCAGATCACCGCTACCGTGAAGCAGAATGCCGATAACTCGCATCAGGCGGCAAAACTGGCGCTGTCAGCGGCGGAAACGGCAGAAAAGGGCGGAGAGATCGTCGATGGCGTAATCAAAACCATCTTCGGGCTGGAAGAAAGCTCGAAGAAAATCGCGGAAATCACCGGCGTGATTGAAAGTATTGCCTTCCAGACCAATATCCTGGCGCTGAATGCGGCGGTTGAAGCGGCGCGTGCCGGGGAAAATGGTCGTGGTTTTGCCGTGGTGGCCGGAGAAGTCCGTAATCTGGCACAGCGCAGTGCTGTTGCTGCCAAAGACATTAACACCCTGATTGCCGAATCGTCCGCGCGGGTGCAGAACGGTTCGAAGCTGGCGGGACAGGCCGAAGACTCGATGCAGGCGATAGTGGTGTCGGTGAAGCAGGTGCGCGACATCATGGACGAAATTTCTTCTGCTTCCGATGAGCAAAGCAAAGGCATCAGTCAGGTGGGGCTGGCGGTGTCAGAGCTGGATCGGGTGACGCAACAGAATGCGGCACTGGTGGAAGAAGCGTCCTCTGCCGCGCAGTCGCTGGAAGCGCAGGCAGCCCACCTTAACAGTGCCGTTGCGGTATTCCGTCTGACGCAGGAAGCGGAACGTAAGGCGGTGTCAGTGAAATCTGCCCCGTTACGCGCGGTAAGGAAACCGGCGATGGCCGTCGCCTCAAACACCAGTGAGAACTGGGAAGCGTTCTGATAGCAACCGGGCTGCCCCTTAACTGGGGCAGCCCGGTTGTGTCGCAGATTCTGGCTACATCGCCCGACCGATGATTGCGGCGTTTTAAATAAAAAAAACCAGCAGCGTGGCCCTGCTGGTTGGAGAAAATGTGAAGTGTAGAATCCGTCAGCGTAATTTTGCTAAGCGACTGAGCGGGAGGCTGCTTTCTGAATGACTTTTTTTTCTTTCGCGATGCGACGGTTCAGCTTCATGCGGATTAACGAGCCATACAGCGCCGGATGATTTAACAGGATCATATTGATCAGGCTGCCGGGCTTCAGGTCGCGTCCCAGGTACTGCACCGCGTCGAGAAGGTATTGCGGCGGGGCGGTATTATCCCAGGCGCAGAGATACATCATCAGCTTGAACTGCTGGATGGCATACAAACGCTTCAGATAGTCGCGGTCAGGATCCTGATCCAACAGCATCAGCAGAATGTTGTATGAGCATAAAAAGGCATCGTAACGCTGACGGTAGAAGCTGTCGTTTTTGGCGCTGTTGGTTAAAGAACCACTTCTTATGCGCTGTTTATAATAGACATTCCGACTGACGAAGGCTTTGCCGCTGCGCAGAAAGGCCTCGACGGTGAAAATATGGTCTTCGTGCAGGCGACGGCTGTAGCGCATGCCGTTGTCGATAATCACCGCGCGTTTCAGCGCATAGTTCCAGGTGGCCGAGGTATAGCTGTCGGTTTCCAGTAACGAAGTGAAAACGGCCCTGGCGGGCATCAGGCCAAAGCGCTGATGGACCATTTTAGGCTGGGTTTTGGCTTCCGCATCATCATCAAACATCACCGAATTAAAACAGAATATCTCCACATCAGTATGCTGATTGGTCACCCTGTTCAGCTCATCAAAGAAGCCGGCGCCCAATACATCATCGGGATCGCAACAGAAGACAAATTCGCCCATCGCCATGCGAATGCCATAGTCACGTGCCTGGCCCAGTCCGCCATTGGGAATGGTAAACACTTTAACGTTACTCAGGTGGCGATAATGCATTTCGACCAGCGCTAACGTATTGTCGGTAGAGCCATCGTTAATAATAATTAATTCATTCGGTGCAGCAATCTGCATAAGTAGAGAATCAATGCACTCCACAATATACGGTGCGACATTATAGGCAGGGATGATTACGGATAGTTTCATTGAAATTCCCATCGGGCTGCGTTGGTTTTAATAATTCTATCAAGCCCTTTACCGTGGAATAAGTCAACTCTTTGTCCTAATGGCCAATGTTAATCAGAGGATTCGCACGGGAGAACGCTATTGCATCATGGACGCTAATATTTTTACTTAACTTACGCTGGGCGTAATTCCTGAGGTAAATCCGAAGGCAATGTAAAAAGCAGTAAGGTAATATGATAAAAACGCATAAGGAATAATTTCAGGTTGTTGTATTTGTTGGTATTTTTATTGGCACACTTTCTCTTATAGTGTCCTTTCCCGTCGTGAGCGCATTTGGTTATTTACCATTATTAAAAACAATCGCCGGGAAAATCATTTGTAAGATTAACATTAGCGAATTCACATCAAAATTAACCTGGTATTGTCGTGGTATCAGGAGTAAAGGCCGGGCGTCAACTATAGGAATAAACGGATGTTTACAATTTGTCATTGCTGTGGTGATGTAATGGCGATAAATATAAGAGAGCAACCGACAATGCTGTTTTCTCAAACACACAGGGCTAGAAGCGTAAACCTAATCGAGGTGCAGAATGATCGTCGGCATTTCTAATGATAGTTATCCTGAGAAGCGAACAATTATTGTCGACAATAATGTCGAATATATTAACTTCAAGACCAAAAACGTTTATTACTATATTAATCTTCTTAATATGAAGGTTTTGAAGAAAAGAAAGAACTTTCTCTTTAAACCCCTGAGCATCCAGGACAAGGGGAATGTCGATATATTCCATCTTTTTAACGAGGTAGCGCAGACCGATCGCAAATGGGTGGCCACCTTTGAGACAGAATTACCGCGGGTCCTGCCGCAAAAGAGTGGTGATAAAAGCGACAATTTTCCTGAACTGGATCGCCTGGCGCCGCTGCTGGCCGCCGACAACTGTTTAGCGCTGATTGCGCTTTCCGGTGCGGCTTACAAGATGGAAAGCAAGCTGTTTCTGCGCACGCCTGAGCTGGCAAAGGCGATTCTGGCTAAAACGGTGGTGATGCATCCACCGCAAAAACTCACCCTGGCACACCGCGAAGCGCGCGATCCTTCTCAACCGATTCATTTTGTCTTTATTGGTAATGAGTTTTACCGCAAAGGCGGCGGTGAGGTGGTTCGCGCCTTTAGCGAACTGGTGGAAGAAAACCTGATTAACCCAGAGCAGCTTAAAGTTACGCTGATTGGTGACCTGGAGAAAAAACATAACTACGCGCATGGCCACTATCAGGACGACCCGCTGTTTGCCAGCTACACAGAATCGGTCATTGCCCGCCACGGCTGGATTGAGCATGTCGGCTTTATGCCGAACGATCGGGTACTTAAGCTGTTGCAGCAGGCGGATGTCGGGCTGTTGCCGACCTGGGCTGAGACCTACGGTTTCTCGGTACTGGAAATGCAGTCCTGTGGCTGTCCGGTTATCACCACCAATGTCCGCGCACTGCCGGAGATTAATCCTGAACAGGCGGGCTGGCAGGTCATCAACAGCCTGAATGACGATCTGGATTACAGCGTGAAATCCATTCAGGAACGAAATTATGTCCGCATGCAAACCATCGAACAGCTCAAGGCTATTATCCTGTCGATCTTCGCCGCGCCGGAACAGATTAACCAGAAAGCGAATGCGGCTATTGCAAGAATTAGAAATGAACACGATATATTAGCCTATCAACAACAGCTTCAAATGCTTTACAACCGTTGAAAGCAGGGCGCTAAAGCCCATGTTGTCAGAATAATTCCTAATAAGCCTCTGTAAAAGAGGCTTTTTTATGCCCAACACCTGCCTTAGCCCCCGTTCTTCCCGCACCTGCAAAGTATTACCGCACTGAAATAATAACCTGCTATACATTAAATAAATGGGTTTTATTTCTAATGTTTTTTTAGTTAAATTTGTGTTGTCGAATTGTAAGGGTTCGTAAGGATAATATTTATCCATTTGTATACATTGAGAGATGAAAATGATTAACAAATTGACGAGTATCGTTATAGCGATTGTGGGTCTCGCTATGCTTTACATGGGTGGTCAGTTGCTGATGATCGGCGGCTCACCATTTTATGCCATTATGGCAATCGGACTGCTGATTACCGCAGTTGCGCTGTTCAAGAATAAAAAGATTGCCTTAACCATTTACGCCATCCTGATGTGGATTGTTCTGGCGTGGATGATTTTTGAAGTCGGCTTCGACAAATGGCAGTGGATCCCTCGCGGCGATCTGATCGGCCTGATCGGTGTCTGGCTGGCCTTACCCTGGGTGGTTCGTCCGCTGTCGAAAGCACAGAACCCTGCAAACCCTGCCAAATTCCATCCTTTCCTGGGCACCACCGTTATCATCATGATCGCCATTGTGATTGGCCTGATGTTTTACGATCCGTATCCAAAGGAAGGGAACATCACCAACCAGCGTGCGCCAGCTGAGACCGACGTGGCAGGCAACGACTGGGCCGCTTACGGCGGAACCAACAACGGTGCGCGTTTCTCTAACCTGAAGCAGATCACCACTGACAACGTCAGCAATCTGGAAGTGGCCTGGACCTACCACACCGGCGACCTGCGTGATGCGAAAGATGCGTCAGAGTACACGTTCGAAGCCACGCCGCTGAAGGTGAACAACAGCATCTACTTCTGTACGCCACATAATGAAGTGCATGCACTGAACCCGGAAACGGGTGCGCTGAAGTGGAAATATGAGCCAACCAAAGATCGCTCATATCTGCAGCAGCATCAGACCTGTCGTGGCGTGAGCTACTACGAAGCGCCAGAAGCGGCGGCGACCAATGCCGTGCAGCCTGCCGCCGAGGCTAACTCTCCAGCCGTATGCCGTAAGCGTATCTTCAATGCCGCGAACGATGCCAAACTGCTGGCGCTGGATGCCGATACCGGCAAGCTGTGTGCTGATTTTGGTAACAACGGTGTGGTCGATCTGCGTGCCAACATGGGCGAAATCCGTCCGCATGCGCTGATGCAAACCGCCGCACCGCTGGTTGCCGGTAATCTGGTGATTGTGGGTGGTTCCGTGATGGATAACGGCTTTAACGCCGGCAACCCATCGGGCGTTATTCGCGCCTATGACGTGATCACCGGTCGTCTGGTGTGGAACTTCGATCCGGCTAATCCGGAAAACACCCAGCCGATTGCTGCGGGCCAGACCTATCCGCAGGATACGCCGGTTGCCTGGGCCACGCTGAGTGCTGACATTAAGAATGGCCTGGTGTATGTGCCGTTCGGTAATGCGTCCCCGGATGAACTGGGTATTGAGCGTGATGCCAACAGCAACACCGAGAAATTCCGTGACACGCTGGTGGCACTGGATCTGAAAACCGGCCAGTTCAAATGGCGCTTCCAGTCCTCTAAACATGACCTGTGGGACCGTGATAATCCCTCCCAGCCGTCGCTGGTAGATATCGATTATCAGGGCAAAAAACAGCCGGTGGTTATCCTGCCAACCAAAACCGGTAACCTGTTTGTGCTGAACCGTCTGACCGGCGAAGCGGTATACCCAATCAATCAGGTGGATGTGTCGACCAAAGGGATTGCCGGTGAGAAGTATTCACCGACTCAGCCAGTGTCTGCGCTGAACTTCCTGCCAGATCCAATCAATGAGAAATCCATGTGGGGCCTGACGCCGTTCGATCAGATGGCGTGCCGCATCGACTTCAAATCTCTGCGTTATGATGGCAATCCATGGACACCGGCAACGGAAGGCGGCTCGATCATCTTCCCTGGCAACATTGGTGTCTTCAACTGGGGTTCTGTCACCGTGGATCCTCAGCGTCAGATCCTGATTGCCTCTCCAGTGCGTCTGGCGTACAAGTACAACCTGATCAAACGCACGCCAGAAACGGCCACTCAGCGTCTGTTCACCAAAGACGGCACGCCTTACTGGAACGAGAACTTCGACGGCGATTACGCAATCCATATCCAGCAGCTCTCTTCCAGCCTGGGTATTCCGTGTATCGCGCCACCGTGGGGCCGTATGGTCGGCGTGGATCTGAAAACCGGTAAAACCGAGTGGCTGCGCCGCGTGGGCACCACCAAAAACCTGAAAACCAGCTTCCTGCCGGGTCGCTTCCCGATTGGTTTCCCAATGGGCATGGTTGCACACGGTGGCCCACTGACCACCGCAGGTGATTTGGTGTTCCACGGTGCAACGGCGGATAACTTCTTCCGTGCGTATGACACCAGCACCGGTAAACTGCTGTGGGAAACCGAGCTGCCAGCCGGTGGCCAGGCCACACCGTCAACCTATATGGGCGCGGATAATAAGCAGTACGTGGTGATTGCCGCAGGTGGACATGGTTCACTGGGCACGAAAGAGGGTGATGCGGTTGTCGCATACCGTCTGAAGTAATACACTGAGGGCGGAACGCCAGTTCCGCCCTGATTTACCGCTCCGCCTGATGACTTTTTCCGGTCAACAATCCCCGCCTTATCCAGAATTCATATCTTAAAAATGAGATATTGGTCACACTTTTATTGAATAAAATTCAAATCGACCTACACTATTGCGCTTTCGGACGTCTTTCTTTCATCCAGGAGCTGCACGCTATGTCTGATTTGTTAGCCGTTTCGCGCAAGGTTGCCTGGTCCAGGGTTTTGACTCTGGCAGTTGCCGCCTTCGTGTTCAACACCACCGAATATATCCCTGTTGGTTTGCTCTCTGACATTGGCAGCAGTTTTGGCCTCGCGTCGTCGCAGGCTGGCATAATGATGACCGTCTACGCCTGGATAGTGGCGTTGATGTCGCTGCCGCTGATGCTGGCAACCAGCCAGGTGAATCGCCGCACGCTGCTGATCGTGCTGTTTATCCTGTTCGCCGGCAGCCACTTGCTGTCGTTTTTTGCCTGGAATTTTGACGTGCTGCTGATTAGCCGCGCGGGCGTGGCGCTGGCACATGCCTTGTTCTGGTCGATCACCGCATCGCTGGCGGTGCGACTGGCACCGGCCGGTAAACGGGCCCAGGCGTTAAGCCTGCTGGCGATGGCCACCGCGTTAGCGTCGGTGCTGGGTTTGCCGTTGGGGCGCGTGATCGGCCAGTTTGCCGGCTGGCGTTATACCTTCCTGATCATCGGTGCCGCCGCGTTGGTACTGTTGTGGATGATTATCCGCGTGATGCCGTCAGTGAAGTCTGAGCAAGGCGGTTCGGTGAAAAACCTGCCGACGCTGCTGCGTCGTCCGGCACTGATGAGCCTGTATGCGGTGACGGTGGCGATTGTCACCGCCCATTTCACCGCCTTTACCTATATTGAATCCTTTGTGGTGCAGGTGGCCGGTTTCACCGAAGGATTTGCCACGCTGCTGCTGTTCCTGATTGGCATCGCCGGTATTGCCGGCAGCGTCATATTCAGCCGGATGGGCGATCAGCGTCCTGCGCAGATGCTGACGGTGTCGATTGGGGTGATTTCGGTCTGCCTGCTGATCCTGCTGGCGGTATCGGTCAGCGAATATGGCACCATTGCGGTCTCGATGCTGTGGGGCATGGCCTTTATGATCGTCGGCATGAGCCTGCAAATGAAGGTGCTGACGCTGGCACCGGATGCCACCGATGTGGCGATGGCGCTGTACTCCGGTATCGTCAATATTGGTATCGGTGCGGGGGCATTGCTGGGGAACAAGGTGAGCATGGATCTGAGCGTGTCATCGGTTGGCTACATTGCCGCCATTCCGGCCATCGCCGCGCTGATAGGGTCGGTTGCGATGTTCCGCAAATGGCCATCACGAACCGTCGAGACCGGCCAGCAGATGGGCGCGAAGTCGGAAGCCTGATGCTCAGCCGCTGAAGAAGAAAAACCACTCCTGACCGGAGTGGTTTTTTTATGCGCGAAACCTTATACCTTCACCACCTTCAGCAAATGATCGGCCAGCCGCAGGCTTAACGCCGCGCCGGTCAGCGTCGGGTTCATGCAGGAGGCTGAAGGCATCACGCTGGTCCCGGCGATAAACAGGTTAGGGTGATCGTGGGTCCGGCAGTTGCTGTCGACCACCGAGGTTTTGGCATCGTTGCCCATAATGGTGGTGCCCATAATGTGCTGACGATCCTGATAGCCGGTATCGATTTTTGACACGTCGGCATTCAGCAGACGGGCAAAATTATCGAAATCTTTCAACCCTTCGGCTTTGCCGGCATGCCAGTAATCGGTGACGCTGTAGTAAATCTCCGGCAGCGGCAGGCCAATTGCATCCTTTTTGGTTTTGCTGGGCACAATGCGGTTTTCGGCCAGCGGCAGCGTTTCAAAATCGATGGCAAAGTTCAGCGACCGCGCTGACAGGGTTTTCAGCTGTTCGTCCAGCTTCGAGCCCAGCACGCCTTTCTTGATCAGCCCGGCGGCATAGTCCGCGGTCGGCACGGTATTGCGCACCTTGATTTTATAACTGGGGAAATCCTTCCTGAACGCGCCATCGCGGTTATTCAGGTACACCAGCAGCTCGGTCGGTCCCTGACCCGGCCAGACGTCCTCTTTCATCATCACGTTCATGCTGATCCCGGTATGGCCCATCAGGTTACGGCCGACCTGATCGGAGCCGTTGGCGATGCCGTCCGGATAACGTTCGGAGGTGGACATCAGCAGCAGCTTGGGTGATTCGATGCCGTACGCCGCCAGCACAAAGTAACGTGCGGTGAGATGATGCTCAGAACCGTCCGGCTTCTTGTACCAGATGCCGGTGATTTTCCCGCTATCATCGGCCTCAATGCGATACACCACCGAATTATCCAGCAGCTGCGCGCCGTGCCGTTCGGCCTCGTCGATGTGCATTGAGCCATCATATTTGGCGCCAATGGGACAGACCGGGTTGCAGTTGTTATTCCCGGCACAGACCGGACGCTTACCGTAAGGACGCGTGGCCCGTCCGTTCGGTTCCATCACCGGATTGTAGCCGCCGTTGCTTAACAGTTCCGACAGGCGCTTAAACAGGTAGCTCGGCTCCAGACCGACCATCGGAAAAGGCGTGGAGCGCGGCGGCCAGGGCTGGCCACCGTGACCACTCTCATCCTGGCCATCCATCCCGGACACGCCGAGTTCCGCTTCCGCTTTGCCGTACCAGCTTTCCAGCTCGTCATAACCAAACGGCCAGTCCCGACCCCGGCCATACAGACTTTGCAGGCGGAAGTCGTTAGGGATCATCCGCCACAGGGCGGAACCGAAGTGCCAGGTAGTGCCGCCGACCACCCGCAGGTATTTGGTCGGGTACTTCACCGGACCGGTTTGTTGCAGATACTCGCCATAGGTGGACGGCACATGCGGCAGATCCGGGTAGGGTGAACCGACCCCTTGCAGCTTCATATTGGTCAGCGACATTTTGAACGGCGAATTGCGGAAGCGTTCGACAATGTCCTGGCGCTTAATGCGCGGACCGGCCTCAACGATAATCACCGATTTTCCCGCCTTCGCCAGCTGGGTTGCCACCAGACCGCCCATCACGCCGGAACCAATAATGATCACATCGGCATCGACTTTGTTCATGCTGTTGCTCCTTTCTCTGACTGCGGGTCAACGGGCTTGCTACCCCAGGAATCCGGGCCGCCGCCATAGGTCGGGACCACCAGAATCCCCTGGGTAGGCAGGTACATCATCGCCCCGGAATAGGCGATCAGCTCGCTGTCCGCGCCTTCGCCGACCACGCCGGTATACCAACTGCCGATAATCAATGCCGCCGTTTGGTACAGGGCATCATCCGGCTTCACCGACTGTAAAAACTCATCTACATGGGCGAAATTATGCATTTTCAGGGCGTCCGAAAGCGCAGCCAGCTGCGATGGGAAGTCAGGATAGTGACGTTGTAACGCCTGATAGTAGCGTTGGCTGAGGACCGGGCTGGTTGGGCGGCTGACTAAAAAGGCCGACAGGCCCGCAAAGCCGCTGTCGACGGCCTGTTGTGCTGCGGCCATTTGGGCCGGAAACAGCGAGGCGCAAACCGCGCTGGCAGACAGCACCGCCATTCCTTGCAGCAAGCGGCGACGGCTAATCCCGGCGGGTGTATTACGGTTTGCGGGCATGTTGCCTCCTGTTTCTGATCCAAACACCCATCACGCCGAGCAGCAGCACAACCCCCACCGCGCTCCCCAATACCGCAGGGCGCGTCAGCCTGACCAGCAGCGGCGTGTCACCGCCTTCACGCAGGGTTTTCACCCGCGCCTCGGTCACTGTCAGCTGAGGATTGCCGTAATTTTTCAGCACATAATTGCTGACATCGGCAATCTGCCTGTCGCTCAGGCGGGTAGTGAAATCGGCATCCGGTCCAAAGGCCGGCATGGAAATGCCTTCGCCGTTCACCGTCCTGTGCACGCCATACAGGATGGCGGAAACCAGGTTATCGGGATTTTCTGCGCCGGTGGCGGTGTTGTGGAACAGCGACGGGTAACGCGCGTTGCCCTGACCATCAGGCTGATGGCAGTTGGCGCAGCTGCCGCTGAACACCGCCCAGCCCGCATCGGCCGTGCCGCTCTGGCCACGAACCTGTTGCTCAGTTTCTGACGGCGCGCCGTAGCTGTCCCTCGGCATCACCGCGCCGTTGCTGACGGCGGGGATCTGGCGCAGATACGCCACCATTGCCTGGATATCGCTGTCAGAGAGGTATTGCAGGCTGTGTTCCACCGCTTCCGCCATTGGACCGGCGGCCTGCGCTTTGCCGGCAACATGCCCGGTTTTCAGGTACTGAGCCAGCTCGGTAGCTGACCAGTTTCCGATCCCGGATTGCGGATCGGGGGTGATATTGGGCGCGTACCAACTGCCAAGGCTGCCACCCGATAAGGCCCGATCGTTTTGCTGACCCATCAGCACATTGCGCGGCGTGTGGCAGGTATCGCAGTGCGCCAGCGCGTTGACCAGATAGTCGCCGCGATTGACCTCAGCCGAGGCGCCAGGCGTCGGCGTCCAGGGTTTGTCTCCGGCAAACATCAGGTTCCACACCGCCATCGAACTGCGGATGCTGAACGGGAAAGGCAGCGCAGTGTGGGTTGGGGCGACATCAACCGGTGCCACGCCATGCATAAAATACGCGTACAGCGCGTGAATATCGTCATCGCTGATTTTTGCATAGGAGGGATAGGGCATCGCCGGGTAGAGATGTTGCCCTTGCTTGTTAATCCCTTGCCGTACGGCGCGGGCGAAATCCGCTTCGCTGTACTGGCCGATGCCCTCGCTCAGTGAAGGGGTGATGTTGCTGGCATAAATACTGCCCATTGGGGAGGAGATTGCGACTCCGCCCGCCATCGGTGCACCCTGGTGAGGTGACGTGTGGCAAGCCCCGCAGTCGGCTGCGGTCGCGAGAATTTTTCCTTTCGCTATCAGATCGGGCGACGGCGGCGCAGCAACGCTGGCGGCCGACAGCAGGCTCAGACTGATGGCGAAAGGCAGACATAATCGTCTCACCTGACATGCTCCTTAAAAAAGAAAACGGTTTTTTTTATACAGGGTGCAAAGGGCGCCTCTGCGTGCGCCTCTGGGTTAAAGCAGTTCGTAATCGTTAAAAATCAGCGGGGTCTCGCCGCCGTTGGTTAATTCGATTTTGCCAGGCTGGGTCAACATCGCATCACCGCGATGGATCCACTGTTCTTTGTTGCGATTGGGCTGGCCGGGAATGGCGGTCAGCAGGCGACCTTCGGTGAAGAACACCCTGACGCCGGGGCCATGCTGGGTATACAGCGTGGTGCTTTCACCGGGTTGCAGCGTGACCTTCCAGCCTTTCACCGTTTTCTGATCCAGTACCTGCTGGAATAACGGCAAGGCGGGACGGGTCGCGCCGCCAAAATTCAGCGGACCGGCCTGTTTGATCTCAAAAGAAACCTGATGATTCAGCGTGGTGCCGGTATTGGTGACCTTATCGGTCTCGGATTTGCCCTGATGCGCGCCAAACTTGACGTTGCCGCTTTTCATCTCGGTATTTTTGGCCGGTTTGTCCGGGTAGGAGATATTCACCAGGCTGCCGTTAACGTGGGTATTCACATAATCGAGATGCTGTTCATGAAACATCGTCGACTCGCCCGGACGCAGCATTACCCGCATCACGGTGACATATTGGTTCTCAAGGATAACGTGATGGAGCGGCTCAAGATTGGTGGAAATCACCTGTTCGGCGGCCTGACTGGTTGGGATAGCGCAAAGCGCCAGCGAGCCCGCAGCGAGCAGGGCGGAAAGGGTTGAACGTTTCATAATGACTCCAGTTAGTGCAGACGCAGCCCGGCCAGAAACAGCGCGCCGGGCCCCAATGAATGTTTATTGTTCGACCATGGTCACCCAGTTGGCGCCTTTGCCGGTCGGATAGCGCCCGACCAGCGTCAGCGCACCGGTTGCTCCATTGATGGTGTACAGCGAAAGCTGGGTGGATTTCTGCCCCGACTCGATCAGGAAGCGCCCGGTTTTATCGATGGCAAACCCGCGAGGCTGCTGCTCGGTCTTGATGCTGGTGAGATAGCTCAAATGCCCGTTTTCAGCATCAACGGAGAAGGATGACAAGGTGCTGCTGGTGCGCTCGGTCGAGTAGAGATAGCGGCCATCCGGCGTCAGGTGCAGGTCGGCCTGCCAGATGCGCGGTTTATGCGATGGCGGCAGGTCGTCATCACCGGTTAACGGACGCGCTTCGCCACGCTGCAGCTCTTCTTTTGGAGACACCGAGCTAACGTCTTCCACCGGCGTCGCGGTGCCATCCTTATTCAGCGTCAGGCGGGTAATGTTGCCCGCCATCTCGGTCAGGATGTACATATTCTGCTTACCTTGCCGGTCCCGCTTCGGCGCGAGGACAAAGTGGCGCGGGCCGGTGGCGGCTTCGCTCTGAATATTGATAAACGGCGGCGTGTTTGGCGTGACGTGGCCGGTTGCCGCATCAAAATGGTACTGAAGCAGCTGGTCAGCGCCCAACAGCGTGACGTACAGATAATGATTGGTCGGGTCGACCTGAATGGCATGGGCGCGCTTACCGGTATGCACCACCTGCACCGGCTTAGCCTCGACCAGGCCGTTGCTCTGGATGCGGTTGATGCTGAACAGATCGCCACCGTAAGAGGCGCTCAGCAGATAGTGCCCGGTTTTATCCATCGACAGATAGGCCATGCTTTCCGGCAGCGGCGACTGTCCCGCTTTGATCAGCTTGCCGTCCGGCTGGATATCGAACACCACCACGCTGTAAGGTTTGCTGCGCACCGAGACATAGAGCTTTTTCTTATCCGGGGAAACCACGGAAGACATCGCTTTACTGCCCACCGGGAAGGTTCCGGTCGGCAGCAGTTTCATCTGCTGTTTATCCAGCTGATAGCCGGTTACCGTGCCGCTGTCGGCATTGGAAACATACAGCAGGCTTTCCGCCTGAGCGCCTGCACTGACCGCCATCATTGAGACCAGTGCGCCTGCATAAATAGTGCGTTTCATGATCAATCCTTGCCTTTGTAGGGGAGAGCGAAGCCGCCGTCGTTAGAGTTATGGGATCAGGCCTGACGGTCGGCAGGGATAGCGTTAGTCACCTCGGGCTTTTTTTTCAGCTCGAGCGGCTCAACCTTGCCCATGATGAACAGGAAGTTAAAGGCGCCGAACAGGCAAATCCCACCGGCAACCAGCAACGGGATGACAAAGGAGCCGTGGCTCAGCGTCAGCATCAAACCGGTGAAGGACGCGGTGACGATGCCCGCCAGATTGCCGGCAAAGTTCTGGATGCCGCCGAGGGTGCCCACGTACCCGGAGCTTGGCGCCACATCGGCCGGTAAGGTCCAGATATTGGCGGCGGTAAAGGCCAGTCCGGCATAGGTCAGCGAGAACAAGGTGAGGATCACCGCAATGCTGTCGGTAAAGGCGGCAAAGGCGATCACCGATGACAGCAACATGCCGGCAATCAGACAGGTTTTACGCGCGGTGGTCAGCGAGTAGCCTTTGCGGTACATCCAGTCGGAGGCCAGGCCACCCAGCAGGCTGCCGGGGATCCCCATCAGCGCAGGGATCGCGCCCAGCGTACCCAGCTCCTTCAGGGAGAAGCCGTGCGCCATGGTCAGATAGGTCGGGAACCAGGTGACGAAGAAGTAGGTGGCGAAGTTCATGCAGAAGAAGCCGATCATCATTCCCCACACCGTTCTGTAACGGAACAGGGCGCCGATGTGCACTTTTTCGCTCTTGTCGACCACATGCACGCTACGATCTTCCAGCAGATTCTGGCGCTCCTGCTCGTCCAGACCTTTCATCTCTTCCGGTTCGCGGTAGAACGCCAGCCAGACGCCGACCCAAATCAGCCCCAGCGCACCGGTAACGATAAACGAGGTTTCCCAGTTCCAGGTGCTGATCAGCCAGGCCACCAGCGGCAGGGCGATGGCGCTGCCCGCACGCGGACCGGCATCGAAGATCCCGCTGGCGGTGGCGCGTTCCTTTTTAGCAAACCAGGAGTAGACCACTTTTGCGCAGCCCGGATAGCCACCGGATTCACCGAGGCCGAGCATCAGGCGTGAGGCGAAAATTGAGGTGAAGCCTTTACCAAAGGCGGTAAACACGGTGAACAGTGACCACCAGCCCACGGCAATCGCCAGGCCGGTACGGGCACCCACGCGGTCAATCAGACGACCAGCCGGGATTTGCATCAGGGCATAGGTCCAGAAAAAAGCCCCGAGGATCAGACCCATACTGGTGTCATCCAGCCCCAAATCCGCTTTAATGTGAGGTGCCGCGATGGCCAGGTTAATGCGGTCTATATAGTTGATGGCGATGGCGAGGAAACAAAACGCGATCATCAGCCAGCGGACCCGTGGGTATCTACGCATGGTGAATTCCTTTATTATCTCGGTGCTTTTAAGGGCGAGGCCGGTGTCAGAGGAGGGTGCTCCGGCACGGCTCGTTGTTATCATTTGGTGAAACCAGACGCTATATTTGATAATATGATGTTAAAAGTAAGCGATTACAAAAATCAGTCAAGCTAAAAGTAAGCGCTTTCAAAATGAATCTTTGCCTGTCTGCTAACTTTGTGGACGACGTCACTAATTTCAGCCTGGAGTCCGATCATGTCCGATAAGCCTTTACCTCCGTCGAGGGTTTCACTGGAAGATGTTGCGCTGCGTTCGGGGGTCTCCACGGCGACCGTTTCCAGGGTGCTGAACGGCAGCACCACCGTCAGGCAGTCGCGCCGCGAGGCGGTCGAGCAGGCATGTGAAGAGCTGGGCTATGTGATCAACCGGGCCGCACGAACGCTGGCTTCGCGCCGCAGTATGACCATCGGCGCCGTGGTGCCGACGCTGGCAACAGAGACGTTTTCCCGCCCGCTGGCGACCTTCCAGCAGCAGATCCACCAGTCGGGTTATACGATGCTGCTGGCGAATTCTGACTTCGATCCGGACACCGAGCTGAAGGAAGTGAACAAGCTGGTGGAGTACGGCATTGATGCGCTGATGCTGGTGGGGAATTCGCACCATCCTAAGTTGTGGGATCGGATCACTCAGCAGAATATTCCCTGTATTCAGACTTTCTCGGTCGACCAGCGCTATCCCAGCGTGGGCTATGACAACGAGCTGGCGGCGGGCGAGCTAACCGCCCATCTTCTGGCGCTGGGGCATAAAAATTTCGGCGTGATTGTTGGTACGCCGCCGTCAAACGACCGCGTTTCCGATCGGATCACCGGAACGCGTCAGGCGCTGACGGCGGCGGGCCTGAGCCTGGACGATCGCAATCTGTTTAACCGCGCGTTTTCAATGAACGATGCGCGTCTGGCGATGTTCCAGCTGCTGGATAGCCCCAATCCGCCAACGGCGGTGATTTGCGGTAACGATTTGCTGGCGTTTGGCGCGATGCGGGCGGCAGGCGAGCGCTATTTGCGCATCCCCAACGATATTTCGATCACCGGCTTTAATGACTATGAATACTCCGAACATCTGGAGCATCCGCTGACCACCATGCGGGTCGAGCTGGATGAGATTGGCGTGCGCGCCGCTGAGTTTTTGCTGGCAGAACTAAACGGCGAGACCGGCGTGCGACAGACGATATTGAAACCGGAATTGATTGTACGCGGCAGCACTGGCTCGGCGCCCCGCGTGGTAAGCAAGTAACGTTCGGCTAGTTACGCCACTGTAATCCAAAACCTTCAAACGCCTTGCGGGCCGCCCCGGTCCGCAGGCTGTTCAGCAACAGTGCAGCACCCTCTGGATTGGCGGCATCGGTAAACACCCCGCCGGAAAACGACAGCACCTTTTCAGCGCCAGCCGGCAGCGGTCCAATCACCCTGATGCCTTTCACCATCAACAGCTCGCTGATTTGCTGCACGGCGATATCCGCTTTGCCTTCCAGTAACAGGCTGGCGGTAAAGCCTTCCGGTATAGTGGTCGCTTTCGCGTTCACCTGCTGTTCTATCCCCAGGGTTTTCAGCAGCGTCTGGAAATAAAGCCCGCTGGCACCAGCCAGCGAATAGCCCACCGAGCGTGCATTCAGCAGCGCCGTTTTCAGCGCCTCGACGCTGCTGATGTCTGGCACCCTGGCATCGGGCAGCATCGCCAGGCCCACCTGAGAATCCACCAGTTCTACCCGACTGGCGGGCACAATCCGGCCGTCGGCGATCAGCTTGTCCATCGCCGGTGCGGTCACAATGGTGGCATCGGCCCGTTCGCCGCGGGCCACCTTCTCCTCAATCACCGTGGTCGGGTTCCAGTCAATCAGCAGCGGTTTATCAGGATGCTGTCGTTCCCACTCAGCCTGCAGTTCAACAAAGGGTGCGCGGATTGCCAGCACGTTGAACAGGCGGATCGGAAGTGCAGAAGTCATGGTCAATTTCCTTACAGGTCAGGGCATACGACGGAGGTAGCTGCTGTCCAGCTCGCCGGGGGTGCGCACGCCGATAAGCGCCAGGTCACGGTCAATTTCATCGCGCAGGATATGCATCGCATGTTCGACGCACGCCTGGCCGCCAATCACTGCGCCATACAGGAACGGTCTGCCAAGAAACACAAAGTCTGCACCGAGCGCCATCGCTTTCATCACGTCGGTACCGCGACGAATACCGCTGTCGATAATCACCTTCATCGCGCCTTTTTTCGCGGCAATTTCTTCCAGCGAATAGAGCGGTGGGAAGGTGTAATCCAGCTGACGACCGCCATGGTTGGAGAGGATCACCGCATCCGCGCCGAGGTCACGAGCGATAAAGGCATCTTCTGGCGACATCAGGCCCTTAACCACCAGATTACCGCGCCATTTTTTACGGATTGCTTCGACGTTTTTCCAGTTCAGCTTGTCCCGCGCCTGGGTATTTCGCACTTTACTCGACATCATCGGTGGCCCGCGCTCGGCATCCGTATTTTCAAAGTGCGGCGCGCCGTGGCGCAAAAAGGTTTGCGCCACGGTTCCCAGCAGCCAGCGTGGGCTCATGGCGCTTTCGAACGCCACTTTTGGCGTGATTTTAATCGGCATGCTGAAGCCGCTGCGGGTGTTGTGTTCACGGTTACCCAACATCGGCGTATCACCGGTGACGACCAGCGTTTTATAGCCTGCAGCGGCAACCCGATCGACCAGACGATCGATGCGCGGCTGATCGCCGGCCAGATAGGCCTGGAACCAGGCATCGGGGTTGGCCGCATGAACATCTTCCAGCTTCACCAGCGAAGACGCGCTGAGGATCATCGGCACATTCATCTCGCGGGCGGCTTTCGCTAACGCCACGTCCGCCTGATAGGCGACAAACGACGCGCCGCCCAACGGCGCCACGCCAAAAGGGTGCTGATACGTATGGCCGAACAGGGTGGTGCGCTGGTCGCGTCCGGAGACGTCGCGGAACATGCGGGGCAGGAAGGCATAACGCTGATACGCCTCAAAGTTGCCGGCGATGCCCCGGCCAGTTTCCACGCCACCGGCGACATACTGGTAGATCATATTTGGTAAACGGCGGCGGGCGTGGCGCTCAAAGTCATCCAGCGCCAGCAGATCGCGGAAGTGGCGCGGCAGTTTTTTTACCGCCGGGTTGCTGTCAGCCTTTGCCGGACTGGCGGCAGCGACATTGGGTAAAGATGAAGAGTTGGCAGGTGATGTCATAAGGCGTTCTCACACTCCGTCAGTAGCGTCCCGGCAGACAGGAGGAACCTGCCTTGCCGGAGTGGAATTTATTTTGTAAGCGCTATCAATTCTGGTCAATACTCACTAACATTTCAATAACACCTTATCGCTAACCGCGTGCTTTTATGTGATCCACTTCACTTTACAGAAACATTTGTAAGCCCTTACATTAGTATCACGCTTACGAATGCCAACCCGGAGTCAGTCATGACCACACGAATTGTATTACTGCATGCCACACCCGTTGCCATGGAGCCGATCCATACGGCTTTCAAAGAAGAGTGGCCAGAAGCCGAGCTGATAAACCTGCTCGACGATGGCCTGTCTTTGGATCGTTCCAGAGCGTCGGATCTGAGTGAATCCATGATTGAACGCTTTGTCCGCCTGGGCCAGTACGGCTATGACATGCAGGCCGACGGAATTTTGATTACCTGTTCGGCATTTGGTCCGGCTATCGACAGGCTGGCAGACAGCGTGCCGATCCCGGTGCTGAAGCCCAATGAAGCGATGTTTCATGAAGCGGTGGCGCAGGGGAAAAAGATTGGCATGCTGGCCACCTTCGGCCCGTCAGTTGAGACCATGACCGAAGAGTTTAATGACTATGTCGCTGAACATGGTTCATCAGCGACGCTGACCACGCTGCTGGTGGCGGATGCCATCGATCTGATGAAAAAAGGGGATGCGGAAGGGCATAACCGGCTGGTGGCGGCCCGAGCCAACGAGCTGGCTCACTGTGATGTGATTATGCTGGCGCACTTCTCCACATCACGCGCCGCGGCGGACGTCCGTGCACAGGTGACGGTGCCGGTACTGACCGCGCCGCATGCGGCGGTGAAAAGAATGAAGGCCAGCGTGCTGGCGCAACACAACCGGTAAACGGGGGCCGGTCAGGCAATCTTGCTCTTCAACGCCGTGGCGTACTTGCTCATCAGCCTGACCAGCTGTTCAACATCTTCTTCCTGCCAGCTGGCGAAGATCTCCTTCGCCATTCTTTCCCTCGCCGCATCAACATGATCGGTCATGGTTTTGCCTTTAGGCGTGATAACCGCTTCTCGGACCCGACGATCGGCTTCGCTGGGGCGACGCTCTACCAGTTCACTGTTCTCTAACTTGGCCACCTGGCGACTGACGGTGGTGTAATCGCGCCCAACCCGTTCCGCCAGTTCCACCACGCCAATTGGCCCAAAGCGTTCAATTCCCACCAGTAACGGGAACAGGGCGCGTTCCAGATTGATCCCGGCTTCTTTAATCAGCACCTCATCGCCCTGTGGGCGGTTGATCACCGCGACAATTTCCAGTATCGCCCGATGCAGCTTATGCAACTGCTGGCTGATATGTGTATTTTGCACATTATTGCTTGACGACATACGACCTCCAATTTAATGTGTGCATTATACACCTAATTATTCATGCACCGACAGAGGGAAATTCATGAAAGCAGCCATAGTAACAAAAGCAGGGCAGTTACCGGTTTACGGGGACTTTGCAGAACCGGTCGCCACGGACAATGCTCAAAGGATCGTGGTGAAAGCCGCGGCGTTGAGTCATCTGGTAAAAAATCGCGCGTCAGGCAACCATTACAGCGCCAGCGGGCAATACCCGTTTATCGCCGGTATTGATGGCGTGGGTATTCAGGACGATGGGCAGCGGGTCTATTTTATCAAGCCGGTAGCGCCTTACGGCAGCATGGCAGAGCAGACCTTAGTGCCGGCCGCTCAGTGCATCGCGCTGGCGGATGATCTGGACGACATAACTGCGGCCGCGATTGCCAATCCCGGAATGTCTTCCTGGGCGGCATTAACGGAACGGGCGCAGCTGCAGATCGGCGAAACGGTGCTGATCAATGGCGCAACCGGCATATCGGGCAAGCTGGCGGTGCAGATTGCCCGCTATCTCGGGGCCAAAAAGATTATCGCTACCGGACGCAATCCCGCCGTGTTGGAGCAACTGATGCTGTTAGGGGCAGATGTGGTGATCCCGCTGACGCAGGAAGAGGAAGCGTTAAACGCACAGTTCGGCGAACAGTTTGCGCAGGGTGTCGATGTGGTGATCGATTATCTGTGGGGCAAGTCCGCCGGGCATTTGCTGACATCCGCCGCAAAAATGGCGGAAGACGGCAAGCCAGTGCGCTTTGTGCAGGTCGGGTCAATGAGCGGCAATGAGATCACCTTATCCAGCGCAATTCTGCGCTCAAAGGCAATCGCCCTGATGGGCAGCGGATTGGGCAGCGTGTCCGATCGGGGATTACTGCGTACGTTGAAAGGATTGCTGAAAGCCGCCGTACCGGCTGGATTCCAGCTCGCCACCAACCCAGTGACGTTGTCACGCGTAGCGGAGGTCTGGGAAGCGGATGACAGCGCTGCACGCACGGTGTTTACGGTTTAACGTTGGGCTTCAAATTGCGATACGTTTTCAACGCGGCGGGTGATGTTCATCCCGCCGTGCGATTTCAGCGGTATTACAGGTGGGTTTTAAAACATGAGGTTTGAACGTCGATTACCTGCTTAAAGTGCTCGCCGGTATAGATGTCGTAATGACGGGCATCGGCTTGCTCATATAACCTTTTTTCTTTAGCACCGACCGCTTCAAACAACGCGCGCCCCTGCTCAGGTGGATTAACCCGGTCCTCGCCGGCGATAACTACCAGCGTCGGGCAGGTGACCTGTGCCGCATTCAGGGCAGGTTTATACAGCAGGGTTTCTCGTACGGTAAGAAAGGGTATTTTGATATCCATCCTGGGATACTGCGACCTGTTTTCTTCAAAGAAAGCTTTTGACTCATCATCACTCAAAACGCGGTTAACGCTAACAAACATCTCTTTTCCGGTAATCTTCTGCTTTTCAGCCATCTTATTCAGGGTTAACAGAAACGCCTCTTTATCTGAGTCATTCATTTTTCCTGTAACGATCTCTTCTCCATCCGCAAAGGCCAGCTGGCTGACAATGCATTTTATGGCCGGTTCTCTGGCTGCGGCGCCAAATACATGACAGCCACCAAATGATGTTCCCCACAGGCCAATACGCTGTGCGTCCAGCGAGGGCTGCGCTTTGGCCCAATTCACAACAGCAATAATATCGTCAATCTGCATGGCGGGTACCAGACGTCCGCGTTCACCATCGCTATCGCCGAAACCGCGATAGTCGAAGGTAATGGTCGCGAATCCGGCGCGGGTAAATGCTTCTGCAAAATCAGGCAGTAAAATATCCCGGATACCGCAGAAGCCATGGCACAGAATAATCACTGGATGGTTGTGGGTGTTCGCAGGAGAGCGAAGCGTCAGGAGAATGCCGTCAGAAAGCGTGTGTGTAGAAGTTTCCATTACAAACTATCCTTATAGAATTAACGTGAGCGAAGCGCCACTATGACAGGTGTTAACCGGCCAACGCAGCGAGCAGAATAATTATTACGAAAGCACCCAAAATAATATAGGCAAAGCTGATTAGAGAGAAGTAATAGACGATAAATGTTGCGATAAAAAATGTTAATAACAGGGGGGTGATAATCAGACTTAAAAATCTTATTATGGCCACAAACCATTTTATGAAATCATTATTCATTTTTTTCTAAATCCCTTAGTGACTATCTCCATTACTCGAAAGAGTATTGCGTTTTTAAACCGATACCCGCTTCTCAGCCCTTGTCATAAAAAACGCAACGGTATCTTAACCCAGATTAAGACCCAGGAAAAATCCAGGAGTTCAAATTAAACGTGATGGTTTGCAATGCCGAAGTTATTAAACTTCGGCATTACAAACCAATAACATTACGAATGGAAAGAAAAATGATTACTCAGAAAACATCATTGGCTACCAGCTAAGCTGCTTGCCGGCGTAATCAATATATTGATGGCCGCCTTTGCCTGACCAGAGTTCAAGCTGTTCGACGATACCGCTGGTGCTCTCATTAACGGTCAGGGTAGCGTTTTCACCGCCCATATCCGTTTGCACCCAGCCCGGATGAACATTTAACAGCGTCTGGCCGGTGCTCAGTTTGGCCGCTAACGTGCGGGACAGCATATTCAGCGCCATCTTGCTGGCGGAATAGAGCGGGTAGGTCGCGCTGGTATTTTCGTTCAGGCTGGCTAACTGAGAGGTCATCAACGCCAGTACGCCGGTTGAGGAGAGCAGCGGCTGTAATTCCATGCCGCAGCGCACCGGGGAGATGGCGTTAGTCAGGAACAGTGCGGCCAGCTCATCATCTTTGGCCTGTTCGATATCCTGATGATCCGGCCCAAATACACCGGCGTTGACGAAGATCAGGTCAAAGCTTTGCTCTTCAATGGCATTCTTCAGCGTCTGCCGTTGGGTGGGCTCGTTGATATCAGCGGTCAGCCAGTAAATGCCTGAATCGGAAAGGGGGGCGTTATTTCGGGTGGTGGCCGTCACTTTCCAGCCGCGCTGCGCCAGGGTGTTGGCCAGACCCAGCCCAATGCCGCGTGAAGCACCGATAATCAGCGCCTGTTTTGAGGTTTCCATATGCTTTCCCTTTAGTGAAGAAAAAAAACCGGTGCCCCAACTGTAGCAGATCGGGGTAGCATTCAGTGACTGGCAGCGGATAATGCAGAACAGTCTTGTTTATTCATCACTTTCTGGCAGGCCTGGCCTGCTGTGTTTTCTGATTAAAACAGACCCACGGTCTGAAAGGAGTCAGTATGTTTAAAGCACTTATGGTCCGTAAAGATGACGAAGGCCATCGGGCACGCATCGAAAACCTTGAGCTGTCGGCTTTTCCGGCGGGTGACGTGGTGGTTGACGTTGAATACTCCTCGCTGAATTACAAAGACGCGTTAGCCATCACCGGGCGCGGCCCAATCCTTAAATCCTTCCCGATGGTGCCGGGTATTGATCTTGCCGGCACGGTTAGTGAAAGCGACAGCGCGGATTTCAAACCGGGCGATAAGGTGCTGCTGACCGGCTGGGGCGTCGGCGAAAGCAGCTGGGGTGGCCTGGCGCAGAAAGCAAAAGTCGCCAGCCAGCATCTGGTGCTGCTGCCATCTTCTTTATCGACGCAACAGGCGATGTCGATTGGCACCGCAGGTTTCACTGCCATGCTGTGTGTGGAGGCGCTGGAAGCCTGTGGCATCACTCCCGAGCAAGGTCCGGTGCTGGTAACCGGCGCGTTGGGTGGCGTGGGCAGTTTTGCCATCAGCCTGCTTGCGGCGCTGGGCTACACCGTTGAAGCCTCGACCGGGCGTGTTGAGGAAAATGACTGGCTGCTGAAATCGCTGGGGGCCTCTGCGGTCATCAACCGCGATGAGCTGAACGCGCCCGGCAAGCCGCTGCAAAAATCCCGCTGGAACGCGGCGGTGGACACCGTTGGCAGCCATACGCTGAGTAACGTTTGTGCCAGCCTGAATTACGGCGGCGCGGTTGCCGCCTGCGGCATGGCTCAGGGGATGGATCTGCCTGCCAGCGTCGCGCCTTTTATCCTGCGTGCCGTGACGTTGAAAGGCGTCGACAGCGTACGCTATCCGGCTGAGCGTCGCGCAGCCGTCTGGCAAAGGCTGGCGTCTTTACTGTCACCAGAACAACTGCCCGGTCTTGCCGGTGTTTGTAGGCTGGACGAGGTGGCGGAGAGAGCCGTTGAGCTGCTGGACGGAAAGGTGCGCGGCAGACTGGTGGTGGATTGCCGCTAAAAAAATAAGGCAACATATATAAAAATGCCCTGGATGGCGATCCCGGGCAGATATCAATAATCTATGGGCAATTAGCCTTTAACTTCCATTTTTCTCGACATCCAAATCCTCCGAGTGAATCGCCGTATATAGCTGACTGGCTAATCTCCCCCCTTTATCCTGCCCGATCGTAATCTGAGTAATTATCTTTTACCAAAATAATGGATGAAATAAGCCAGATCATCACCCGTTAAATCAAAATGAGTTATCTCCAAGTCGGCGACCGAAAGAAACACCTCAGGGATGTGGTTAGGGCGGGAGAAGATAACTTATTGATTTAGGTACATTGTTCTCATGAAATTTTCATGAAACTCTCATAAAAAAATCATTCGGATTTTAAATATCATAAATTTCTCATTAATGGATTTTGCCATGGATTTTTTCATTTGAGTACATTAAATTCTCTACAAGAAATGAGTTCGCTACTGATTAATCATCAGTCCAAATTGATAAAATTAGAGGATAGCAATATGAACCCTATCTATTTCATAACGGCTCAAACGTGCACCATCATCAGCCGGTTAGCGCCGAAGGTTAATGAGAATGATCAACGGTTGTCTGAACTTTTAGAAAAAAACTTCGATGATGTATATGCGGTTATCGAGAAAAAACTTACTGAAAAGCTGAATGCAAAATAAAGGAGGTATTACTTTCATTTTTTACATGATGAGGTTAATAGAAGCCTTTAAATAACCACGTTTTTTAAAAACCAACCACTACTGGAGATTATTATGGAACAAATTAACGCAGAGACCAATGAGATTTTAGAGTGCAATCTTGAAGAATTCGGTAATGTAGAAGACTCATTAGAGTCAGTCAAGCATCATCAGGAAAACTTCATGTGTACCGAACTGGGTTGTTGTAGCATCATTACTTCAACGCTTTATTAATTGTTGAAATTAAATGGGGTTGATTAATCCAACCCCATTTTTATAAAATGGCGCCTGAAAATATGAATGCATATACGAAAACATTAGAAGCCATCCTCAAAAAATATCCTGAAGCCAAAGATATTTATAGTGAGGTAGTAGGGGGGGTATTTGAATGCGAAGAGACTATTCACCCTGAGACTTTATTTGTTAAAGCCAATAGAGAAAGAATTCGCGATCGATTTTATCATTATGATCTTTCTCTAAATAATGCTAATGATTTCTTGTGTGTTTTTAAAGATACTTTAACAAACGCAATAGCCGATGAGGTAAAATCTTTTCTTTATCAATTTAGGGATGTTTGCCATAATTTAGATGCGTTAGAAAATGATTTTTATAATCAGATTAAAATTAAATTGCCTGAGGATATTCGGCAGTTGTGCCTTTTCATCTCTAAAATGAACGCATCAACTAAAAATAAGATGGATAGCTGGGATAAGTTATTTACTACCTATCCTTCACTGCTTGATAAAGTCACATCTTATGCTGGGCATATGATGTATTCTTTTACCGATGTTTTGCATAACCTTGCTTCTGATAAAGAAATCGTTGCCAGAAATTTTGATATGGCAGATTACAGAGTATCAAAAATCGACATTTCAATGGGTGATTACCATTCTTTTGGCCAATGCGTCTCAAAGATAGTGTTTACTAACTCACTTGAGATTATTTATAAACCACGGACTGCAAAAAATGAACTCATTGTTTGTGAGCTTTTGGATTTATTAAAGCATGATTTAGGATATTTGAAAATTGGCATTCCTAAATGCATTGATAGGGTTACACATAGTTGGCATGAAAAGATAACCTTTAAAGACAGTTTGTCATCTGAAGAAATTTCACGTTTTTATGAAAACATTGGTGCAGCCGTAGGGCTATTCCATATGCTTAATGCAGGTGACTTTCATTTCGAAAACATTATATGTTCAAATGATATTCCCTTCTTTGTAGATTTAGAGTGTATTTTTTCTGGCGTAATAAAGACCAGTGATTTCTCAAATTCAGTCCTTACTACCTGCATTCTTCCAGGCCTTTCTGGAAGTACAGTTGATCGCTTCACTTGCGGCATCGGTGAAAGAGATCTCAATGGTGAGGTTGAAAAACAGGTTTTGTACATTGATGAAGATAATGAAATCATCAAGGGCAAGCAAACTGTTAAGATCCCCAACTTCCATAACAGGCCTGTAAGATATCGGTCTGACATATCAAATTGTGAGTTAAGAAAATCCGTTGCCAAAGGATTTGAGTGCATGATGAATGCTTTTAGTAAAAACATAAAAATTATAAGCATTCTAATCAATAAAAAAGAGTTACCTGGACGTCTCCTTTTGAGATCGAGCAAATACTACGGTGATGTGATTAATTTTTCAAGTCATCCCAGATACACGCTTTTCCCTAAACTTAGATCGCTCTTTATAGCATGTGCAGTGTATGATAAAACAAAGCCCATAGAGATAATTAAATATGAGTTTCAGTCTATTTATCAAAATATAATTCCAATTTTCTATTATGACATACTTAATGGCGAGTTTTTCCTTGGGGACAAAACGAAAATTGAACTTGATGAAAATTCGGAATTTTTCAAAAAACTATATACCTTCAAAGAACTTAATGAAAAACATCTTAATAATGAAGCCTCCACTCATGCAATGTTGTATCAGCGGCATCTTTTGAATATGTCCTTATGGTCACTGCTACCATCAGTAAAGCCTCTGAATACAAATAGTAACGATAATCAGGAATACATCAACTTCCTTAAGGGGAGTGCAGTCAAACATAACGGCAATGATGTATGGCTGGGTGTTAAAAAAGACTACTTTGGCGCAACAACGATCCTTAAAAGGAATGATGATCTTTATGACGGCCTTGCTGGCCCAATGATAATTCAGTTGTGTGATTTTATAGAATCCCCAACGCTTTTGAAAGAAAATGCTTTATTCAATCTTTATGAGAAAGCGGATGCGCAAAGGGAAGGCGATACTTATGGTATCTTCGAGTCCAATGGAGGGCTTTTATACATTGACTATCTGTTTGTAAAAAACTTTGGCACGGAACACGTTGAACGCTTTATGAAAAGATTAGAAAATGTCATTTCATTGTTTAATAGGAATAAAAAGTTTGATGTTATTAGTGGTGCTTCTGGGATCCTAATATTATGTTGTAGAGTATATTCTAAATTCCCTAATAACAAATTGCTTTCCATTATATCATATTTAGCAGGGCAAATATTAAGTAGTTCAAAAAAAATTGATGATGAATGCATTACATGGGGGAAGAAATGGACGGGTTTCTCGCATGGTAATTCAGGCATTGCTTATTCGCTTGTACTTGCAAATAACATGTTGAATCGCAAGGACATAAACACGTTAATTCTTAAGTCTCTTAATTATGAAAAATGCTTCAAAATAAAATCGGGTTGGAAAGGGGTTGAGTTTCATGATAATGATACTGACTTCAATGCTTGGTGTAATGGGGCCCCAGGAATATACATGTCCCGCCAGGCAATAAGAGCAGAAGGCCTGAATATTTCAGGTGAAATTATGGATATTTTAGAATCTGATATTAGTCATTATTTTAAAACTGCCGACACCCGAGGTGTTAATAGTGCTAAATCCTTATGTCATGGGATTTATGGAAATACTATAATACAACGAGAAGATTTCTCGTCTCGGTTCCCTGTTGACCTGGACTTGAATAACCTTAGCGAAGAGAAGTCCTTAATGACCGGTGCTATTGGTGCAGTTTATGCTAATTTCATGCTTAAAAATAATCACTGCGACATGCCAAATATTTTACTTTTAAAATAAAATGATATATCGAGAATTTCAAACATAGTTAGAATTCTGTGAGAACGCGTATTTCATGCCTGCAGAGAGTGCCCGGGATGGCGATCCCGGGCAGTCAGCATTAACTAAAGGTCAGCTGGACTTTGGCGGCCTGGCTTTTATCGCTGGCCATCTCCAGCGCTTTCACCACGTCCTGCTGCGGGAACACCGCTGAAAGCAGCGGCAGAGGATTAATTCGACCACTCTCCAGCCAGCGCACGGCAATGTCGAACTCATTGATAAAGCGGAATGAACCGACCAGCTCAATCTCTTTCACCAGCATCAACCCCAGCGGGAAGTCAACCGTCGCGGCACCCATGCCGAGCTGAACAATCCGACCTTTTGGACGGGTAAAGCCTACGGTGGAGGCAATGGCCGCCGGCGCGCCAGACGCCTCAAAGCAGACGTCAAAATAGCCGCTGTTTTCCTGCCATTTACCGGTGACCTCGCCATCGGTGGGATCGGCCGCTTTCGAGGCGCCCATTTCCAACGCCAGCGCACGGCAACGATCGCTCATATCGGTGGCGATAATCTCTGAAGCGCCTGCCGCAAAGGCCGCCGCAATCACCAGACAGCCAATCGGTCCGGAACCAGTCACCAGCACTGTTTTGCCGACCAGGTCACCCGCCTGATGTACCGCATGAATTGCCACGGCCAACGGTTCGGCAAAGGCGATCACCTTTGCATCGGCCTTATCGGAATAGGGTACACATTGCGCCGGGCTGACCGCGACAAAGCTGGCAAAGCCGCCCTGAACGTGTGGGAAGAACTGTGCGCTGCCCATAAATTTCATGGTGCGGCACAGGTTCTGCTTACCCGACAGGCAGAATTCACAGGCGTTACAGGGTTGGGAAGGGTTTACCGCCACGCGCTGACCGACCTTCAGCCCGCTGTCTGCCGGTGCGTCCGCAATGCGACCGACAAATTCGTGGCCCAGCGTCATTGGCTCTTTCAGCACTGACATCCCCGCACGACCATGCTGGAAATAGTGAATGTCCGAGCCACAAATCCCGCCACGTTCAACCTGTACCAGCACCTGGTCATCCGCACACTCAATGGTGCGCGACTGGTTGCTGACGTCATGCGCGGCACTGACCACGCTGGCAACTATCTCTTTCTGCTTCATAACAAATCCTCAGGCTTTGGACGGGTTTTTGAACGGTTTCTGCGGCTCTTTTTCTTGCCCCCGATCGTCCGGCAGCGAAATCACCTCAATTTTACCCACCAGTAATAAGTAGGCGAGAAAACCGATCAGCGCCACGGCGGCGATATACCACATGGCATACTGGAAGTTTTGCGTGCGTTGCAGGATCACGCCAATCACGATCGGGCTGATAATCCCGGAAAGGTTACCGAAAATGTTGAGAAATCCACCGATGGTGCCAATCAGATGGCGGGGGATCACATCACTGCATACCACCCAACCCAGATTGGAAAACGCATTGGCGAAGAAGGCCACTGACAGGATGGCGATGGCGATGGTCGGGCTGTGCTGGAAGAAATTCACCAGCGCGATCGACGTCGTCACCAGCAAACCGGCCATCACCGGCAGCTTGCGGGCATAGGTGCGGCTGTGGCCTTTTTTCAGCAGCATATCGCTCAGGGTTCCACCGCACAGCACCCCAGCCATCGCCATCAGGTAAGGGAACATCGCGCCGATCCCAGCTTTGGCAATCGATAAGCCCAGCCCTTTCTCCAGATAGACAATAAACCACGTCAGGAAGAAATAGAGTGTGGAGGAGGCCGCAAACTGGGCAATAAACAGTCCCCAGACGGTGCGCTGACGCAGAATGTGCTTCACGCTGGCCCAGTTTACTTTGCCATTTCCCCCTTGCTGATTGGCCGAGCCGTAACCGCCACCGTCACGTATGTAGGCCAGCTCGGCGTCGTTGACCTTTTTACTGTCCTGCGGATCGCGGTAGGCAATCAGCCAGTAGATGCCAAAAATAATTCCCACGCCGCCCGACAGATAGAACGAGGCTTCCCAGCCGTATTCGGCCACGATAAACGACAGTAACGGCGTCAATAAGGCCAGGCCAATGTACTGCGCGCTGGAGTAAAACGCCGTGGCGCGCGCCCGTTCATGGTCCGGGAACCAGCTGGCAATGATCTTAGTATTGGACGGGAACGAGGGTGCTTCCGCCACGCCAATTAACGCCCTGCAGACCAGCAGCATCGCAAAGGATGCGGTCGCGGTGGCGAAGATATGGTGAGACGCAAAGCCCATCACAAAGGTGAAGACGCTCCACAGCACGATAGCGCTGCCATACAGGATCCGGGAGCCTACCCGGTCGAGAATATAGCCCACCGGGATCTGGCTCATGGCATAAAACCAGGTAAACATCGAGAACAGCAGTCCGAGCTGCGTCGGGGACAGCTCAAATTGTCCCTGAATATGGGAACCGGCCACCGAGAGATTGGCGCGGTCCATATAATTTATCGCGGTCACCACAAACAGCATCATCAAAATGCTCAGGCGTGAACGGGTCGGTTTCATGATCATTTTTACCTCCCTGTGGTCAGTAAGCTGACGTGGTTTTCGCCACGACCGGCGTCTGACTGCTGAACCGGGTCAGAGCGGTCAGCAGCACTGCAAACACCAGCGATCCGCCCATAAAGACATAAGACGCATCCGGGCTGCCGGTGACGCCATTCAGATAACCGACAATCCACGCGCCGACGAAGGAACCCAGCGCACCAAAGCACACCACAAAGGACATGGCGCCAGCGACCACGTTGCGCGGGATCATTTCAGGGATGGCGGCAAAAAACGGACCGTACGGCGTGTACATTGCGCCGCCGGCAATCACCAGCAGTGCCCAGGAGAGCCAGAAGTGCGACGCACCAATGCTGAACGAGGCGATAAAGCAGACGGCGCCCAGCCCCAGGAACAGCACCACGATCAATTTACGTTGCTGGAATTTATCGGAGAACCAGGATGCGGCGAGCATCAGCGGAATGGCAAGCACATAAGGGGCGGCAGAAAGCCAGCCGGTAGCGACGATGCCGAGGCCGGACGCGGATTTGAGCATCGACGGCAGCCACATAATGAAACCGTACATGCCGATATTCCAGAAAAAGTGGATAAAGGCCAGCGCCAGCACTTTCGGTGAACGAAACGCTTCACGGTAGTTTTTAACCGGTTTGATATTTTCCTGCTCAGCCGCCAGCGCTTCTTCAATGGATCGCTTTTCGCTGTCGTTCAGCCATTTAGCATCGCGCGGCCGGTCGGCGTACACCGCCCACCAGATAAAGGCCCAGAGGATAGCGGGCACCCCTTCGATAATAAACATTCCGCGCCAGCCAAAGGCATTAACCAGGTAACCGGAGAGGATCGACATCCACAACACGGTAATCGGGTTGCCAAGGAACAAAAAGGTGTTGGCTTTGGAGCGTTCCGCGCGGGTAAACCAGTGGCTGAGAAAGATCAGCATCGCCGGCATCACCACGCTTTCCGCCACACCCAGCAGGAAGCGGATGGCCGCCAGCAGGGCGATGTTGTGCACCATACCGGTGGCCGCAGCCAGTATCCCCCAGAGGATCAGGCTCCAGAAAATCAGACGCTTTGCCGAATGCTTTTCCGCATAAATCCCGCCAGGCACCTGAAAGAAGAAGTAGCCGAGGAAGAACAGGGCGCCCAGCAGAGAAGAGATGCCTGGGGTGATATTCAGATCTTCTGCCAGTCCGGCCGCCGCACCAAAGCCATAATTGGCGCGGTCCAGATAGGCAAGATTGTAAGTGATAAAGGCGATGGGGATCAGTTTCCCCCAGCGGCTGGCGGGCAATGTCCCTGCACGGGTCTGGTTCATGGTAGTACCTCGGCGTTTTCGAACGGTAGGGCACGAGGCCAGGTCTTATTGCCTGGCGGGATTATTATGTTGTGCTCGTGAGACGGTTACAGCGTGGCCAGCCAGCCACCATCGACATAGATGATCTGGCCGTTGACGTAATTAGAGGCGTCAGACGCCAGGTACACGGCGGTGCCAATCAGTTCATCGGGTTTTCCCCAGCGGCCGGAGGGGTTGCTGTTGCGCACCCATTGATCGAACTCAACGTTATCGACCAGCGCCTGGTTCATATCGGTAAGGATGTAGCCGGGACCAATTGCATTACTCTGGATGTTGTACTGTGCCCATTCAGCGGCCATTGATTTGGTCAGCAGCTTGATGCCGCCTTTCGCCGCGGTATAAGGCGCCACCGTGGCGCGGGCGGCCTCGCTGGTCAGCGATCCGATATTGATAATTTTGCCGCCGGTTGTGCGGGATACCATACGTCGGGCGGCGGTTCGGCCGATCAGAAAGGCGCTGGTCAGGTTTACGTCCAGCACGCGCTGCCAGTCACTTAACGCCAGCTCAAGCATCGGCTGACGGAACTGAATGCCGGCGTTGTTGATCACGATATCGACATGAATATCCCGATCGTCGAGCTCCTTAAACACCGCTTCGACCGCGTCTTCATCCGCCACGTTGAACAGGAAGCCATGCGCATTGGCGCCCTGTTCCTTCAACGTGGCCAGCGCCGTCTGCATATGGCTTTCCTGGGTGCCGTTCAGAATGACCGTTGCACCGGCAGCGGCCAGTCCCTGTGCGTAGGCCAGTCCCAGACCGCGAGTTGAACCGGTAATCAGCGCGGTTTTGCCGCTGAGAGAGAACAGTGAAGACATAATCACTCCTGAAAAACTTCATGTAACATGACTAACAAGTTGTGTTTTTAGATCTACGTGAGGCGAGGTAGTTGAGCAATCTACAGGTTAAGAAATTGTAGCCCCGATCACAATAATCTGTGGTGTGGCCACTTTATGCCTTGAATATAGCCTGTAAAAACAGGGTGATGAGGCGGTTTTGTGATTCACTTCACAGTCTGGCACAGTGAAAAACTATTCCTTGCCAGAGAGATATTGGGAGTGCTAAAAAGAGATTCGGACTTGTAGGACAAGCTGATGGTCGACGTCAATCATGCTGTTTTGCTGGTATCAGCAAGCCAGCAGAATAGAATGGCGACATTAACCAGCAACAGGGGAAAGACGTGACACTGGAAAGCGTGCAGAAGCATAACGTGGTGAACGTTATCTACGAGCAAATGAAAAAGAATATCCAGGACGGCGTCTGGGAGCCCGGCTGCAAGCTGCCTTCCGAGTCAGAGCTGACGCAGACCTTTAACGTCAGCCGCGTCAGCGTTCGCAGTGCCGTGCAGAAGCTGCGCGATCTGGGCGTGGTGATCACCCATCAGGGCAAGGGCACCTACGTCACCCGTGAGATCGCCCGCTATGGCGCGTTCAGTGACAACCAGCCGATCCTGCACCTGTCGCAGGAAGAGTTTGATGATATGCGGGTGTTTCGTCAGACCGTGGAATTCCGCTGTATGGACCTGGCGGTAGAGAAGGCGACGGATGAGGACATCCGCCAGTTGGAGCAGGCCTTAAACCGCATGCTGGTCAGCAAAGACGACTATAAGAAATATTCGCAGGCCGACTATGATTTCCATCTGGCAATCGTTAAGGCGTCGCATAACAAGGTCTTCATCCATGTGATGGAGTCGCTGAAGAACATTTATATCCATTACCTTGAAGAGTTAAACCGGGTACTGGGGATCACGCTGGAAAGTGTTGAAGCACATATCAAAGTGTTTATGGCACTGAAGAATCGCGACGCGACCACCGCCAGCGAGACGTTAAACAATGCCATGGCCCACAACGTGGACGCGATTACAGAAGTGAAGCTGACAGAGAAATAACCTTAAGAAAACCTCGTCATGAGGTTTTTATTTACCTCTAACATGTAGGAGATCATACATCATTGCGGTGATCCGGAGAGACTTATGGAAACGTTGAAAATTACCAACATTAAAACGCTGCTGACCGCCCCGGGTGGTATCGACCTGGTGGTGGTGAAAGTGGAAACCAATCAGCCGGGATTGTACGGCCTCGGCTGCGCCACCTTTACCCAGCGCATTTTTGCCGTGGAAGCCGCAATTGAAAACTATATGAAGCCGTTCCTGATTGGTAAGGATCCGCTGCGCAATGAAGATATCTGGCAGTCGGCGGCGGTCAGCGGTTACTGGCGCAGCGGCCCGGTGATGAACAATGCGCTTTCGGGCGTGGATATGGCGCTGTGGGATATCAAAGGGAAAGTGGCAGGCCTGCCGGTGTACCAGTTGCTGGGCGGACGTTGCCGCGACGGCATTCCGCTCTACCGCCACTGCGATGGTGCCGATGAAGTCGAAGTGGAAGATAACATTCGCGCCAGAATGGAAGAGGGTTATCAGTATGTTCGTTGCCAGATGGGCATGTACGGCGGTGCCGGCACAGACGATCTCAAGCTTATCGCCGGCAAACTGGCGAAGGCGCGCAATATTCAGCCGAAGGTCTCACCGCGTTCGCAGACGCCGGGCATTTATTTCGATCCGGATGCTTACGCCCGCGCGGTGCCGCGTCTGTTCGACCATCTGCGCAACAAGCTTGGCTTTGGCGTCGAGTTTATCCACGATGTGCATGAACGCATTACGCCGGTCGCGTCAGTGCAGCTGGCCAAGAGCCTGGAGCCCTATCAGCTGTTCTTCCTCGAAGATCCGGTTGCGCCGGAAAATATCGACTGGCTGAAAATGATCCGCGCACAGAGCAGCACGCCGATCTCGATGGGTGAGCTGTTTACCCACGTCAACGAGTGGAAGCCGTTGATTCAGCAACAGCTGATTGATTATATCCGTTGCCACGTTAGCACCATTGGCGGCATTACCCCGGCGAAAAAACTGGCCACCTATGCCGAGATCCACGGCGTGCGCACGGCCTGGCACGGACCGGGCGATATCTCGCCGGTGGGCGTGGCAGCCAATTTGCATCTGGATATGAGCGTCACCAACTTCGGAATTCAGGAATATACGCCGGTGAATGATGCGCTGATGGAGGTGTTCCCGGGTTGTCCTGAAATCGATCGCGGCTATGCCTACCTGAGCGATCGTCCGGGACTGGGCGTCGATATTGATGAAGAGAAGGCGAAACGCTTCCCGGTGACCGGTGGCTTGCCGGACTGGACTAACGCACGTTTGCCGGACGGCACCGCCGCCCGACCATAACGCTTAGCGATCCTGAGGTATCGTGGTGTCGCCTTCACCCAGCGTGCATTGCATCATCACGGTATCTACCCAGCGGCCATGCTTAAAGCCCACGGATTTCAGTACGCCGGTCAGCTCAAAACCCAGCGAGCGGTGCAGGGCCAGTGAAGCCACATTTTCACTGTTGCCGACGACGGTCATCACCTGACGGAATCCGGCTTCCTGCGCCTGGCGCAGGCCTTCACCGAGCAACGCGCGGCCAATACCGCGTCCGGCGCAGTCAGGATCGAGATAGATCGAATCCTCCAGCGTAAAGCGATAAGCATAACGCGGGCGGTAGGGCGCCAGGTAGCAGTAGCCGACAACCCGGTGCTCTTCTAATGCCACCAGCCAGAATCCTCCGCTTTCCTGTACTTTCGCAAGCCTTGCCAGCATCTCATCCGCAGTAGGCGGTTCGGTCTCAAAAGTCGCCAGTCCATTAAGGACGTGCCACGCATAAATCTGCTGTATTCCTGCAACATGAGCGGCTTGCGCCGTAACAATTTCCATCAGTTTCTCGTCGGTTGGCTGGTCTGCGCACTATCGTAACGCTGATCGGTTTTTTCCGGCAGAGGTGGCACGCATAGGAAATTCTTATGACGTGGATCGGGCTAAAGACCGGGGTCTGAGAGCCGGACATTTCCGGTTGCCTCAGAATTTCACTGTGGTAGGGTATACCCCGTTAAATATATTGCGGCACTCCCTGATACGTTATTCATGAAATAACCCTCACTCAGCGCAGCAAATATTTACCCAAAAACTGCCAGAGTGGCTGTTGTTATTTGTAAGAGAGTGGCGTGATTTTTTCTTCTATTTTTAGCGTTAACACCTAAAAAAATAAAAAGGACTCATCATGCGAACCAGCGGAATTTTGACGTTAGCCATTACAACCCTTGCCAGTGCATCCCCAGCGTTCTCGGCAACGTTACCAGGCAAAGGTGTAGTGGTTAACGCCGTACAGAGTAGCTTGCCGGAAGAAACCTTCCAGACCGAGCTGGTTAACCGGGCCTTACAGGCGTTAGGTTACGACGTTCAACCGATCAAAGAAGTGGATTACAACGTGGCCTACACGGCGATTGCCAGCGGTGACGCCACCTATATGGCGGTCAACTGGGATCCGCTGCAAAAGGACATGTACGCCTCAGCAGGTGGCGACAATAAATTTTATCGTCAGGGCACCTATATTTCCGGTGCAGCGCAGGGCTATCTGATCGATAAAAAGACTGCGGACAAATATCATATCCACGATATTTCGCAGCTGAAAGATCCCAATATCGCCAAATTATTTGATGCCGATGGCGATGGCAAAGCTGACCTTGCCGGCTGTAATCCTGGCTGGGTATGTGGCTCGGTAATCAGCACCCAGATTGAAGCGTATGGCCTGAGTAATACGGTGGTGCAGAACCAGGGAAATTATTCCGCGATTATCGCCGATACGCTCACCCGATTTAAGGCCGGCAAGCCGGTGCTTTATTACACCTGGACGCCTTACTGGGTCAGCGATGAACTTAAGCCAGGGAAAGATGTGGTGTGGTTAACGGTGCCGCATTCTGCTAATCCGGGTAGCCAGAAAGATCTGGATACCACTTTACCCAACGGCAAGAATTACGGCTTCCCGGTGAACAACGAACATATCGTTGCTAACAAGGCCTGGGCCCAGGCGAATCCGGCCGCGGCGAAGCTGTTTGCGGTGATGAAGCTGCCGCTGGCGGACGTGAATGCGCAAAACCTGCGGATGCATGAAGGACAGGGCAGTTCCGACGATATCGACCGTCATGTGGATGGCTGGATTGCCTCCCATCAGGCGACATTCGATGGCTGGGTGAAACAGGCTGCTGCTGCTGCCAAATAACGCCGTTTCGCGTGCGTTAAGACAAAAAAAATGGCCTTCATTGCGAAGGCCATTTTGTTATTTAAGACGATTAGCTGCGTTTCGCCCGTTCGTCAGTGACCTGCTGGGCAATGCGGTCGCCGATGGTCTGGTCGATATTGCGCCAGTATTCAAAGGCGCGCGACAACACCGGTTCCTCAACGCCATTCAGCAGATGGCCGGTAACGTTACTCACCAGACGATCGCGTCCCGCCTGATCCATCACCTTATTGATCAACGTATTGGCCTGGCCAAAATCGTCATCATCGCGGCGCAGGGTGTATGGCGCGCGCACCATCTCGCCGCTCGACGGCCAGGTCGAGTCGGTCGGATAACGATCGCCATCCGCCACCGGGCCACCTTTGGAGTTAGGCGCATAGACCGGATCGGACACCGGATTCATGCGCATGGCGCCATCTTTGCTGTAGCTGTTCACCGGCGAGTGTGGCGCATTGACCGGGATCTGCTTGTAATTGACGCCCAGACGCGCACGGTGCGCATCAGCATAAGAGAATACGCGGCCAATCAGCATTTTATCCGGGCTCAAACCAATGCCGGGCACCAGGTTGTTGGGCTCAAAGGCAGCCTGTTCAATCTGCGCATGGTTATCCGTTGGGTTACGGTTAAGGGTTAATTTGCCCACCGGGATCAGCGGATAATCGCTGTGCGGCCAGATCTTGGTCAGGTCAAACGGGTTAAAGCGGTAGGTTTCCGCTTCGGCAAACGGCATGATTTGCATATGCAGCGTCCAGCTTGGGAACTGGCCGTTTTTGATCGACATGAACAGATCGCGGGTATGGTAATCACCGTCTTCACCCGCCAGCTTATCGGCTTCTTCCTGAGTCAGGTTCTCAATACCCTGATCGGTATGGAAATGGTATTTCACCCAGAACTTCTCGCCCGCCGCATTCACCCACATATAGGTATGGCTGGAGTAGCCGTTCATATGGCGCCAGTTTTTGGGAATGCCGCGATCGCCCATCAGATAGGTCACCTGATGCGCTGACTCGGGTGACAGCGACCAGAAATCCCACTGCATATCGTTATCGCGCAGGTTGTTATCCGCCCGACGCTTTTGCGAGCGAATAAAGTGCTGGAACTTCATCGGGTCACGGATAAAGAACACTGGCGTGTTGTTGCCCACCATGTCGTAGTTGCCTTCGGTGGTATAGAACTTGATCGAGAAACCACGCGGATCGCGCCAGGTATCCGGGCTGCCGCGTTCACCGGCAACGGTAGAGAATCGCATCACCAGATCGGTTTTGGTTCCCGGCTGGAAAACGGCGGCTTTGGTGTACTGGCTGACATCATGGGTCACTTCAAAGTGGCCAAAGGCACCGCTGCCTTTCGCATGCGGCTGGCGTTCCGGAATGCGTTCACGGTTAAAGTTCGCCATCTGTTCAATCAGATAGTGATCGTGGAGCAGGACAGGGCCATCCGGCCCGACTGATAATGAGTATTCATCGCTGGCAACCGGGATGCCAGCATCAGTGGTGGTAGGTTTACGTGGATCATTGCTCATTGTTGTCTCTCCGACTTATCGTTTCATCTTGCAGATAAAGATAGAAGAGATAAACAGGAATGCACATCCACAGACTGATTAAGGGCATTCGCTGCGCAAATCAGTCAGACCGCAGCACAACGATTCCCGGTTTCGACTGCATATATTCGATAAAAGGCGAATCCACGACTTTTCTGTTTGCGGCCAGCGAAGAGGCATTTCTGAACCACACCTTACCGTCGTGGCGAACCACAATCCCGACATGTGAAACATCCAGTCCGCTGAGTGGGGAGAAGACACCGACATAATCGCCGGGTTTCAGCCGGTTGAGCAGGTGTTCATTAATGGCCTTGCCGGGAACATAGTTGATTTTACGTGGATGAACGCCAAGGCCGGCAATGTATTCGCCACCGTCGGCTTTGCGGTTAAGTTGCTTGTTAGCGACGAGAAAGTCCGGACTGATCTCGGGCGTGACGTCGCGGGCATTGCGTGGGACGGTGGCGAACCAATCAGTAAAGAAGTGCCGGCGGCTGAGGTAGTCGACGTGCCCCCCGGCATAGCGGATTTTGACAAGGTTATTCAGGAAGGATTTTTGGTCGCGGCTTCGGGTCAGGGCTTCCACGTAGTCGATCAGGGTAAAGCAGTCTACATGGTTGAAATTGGCGACAAGCACTTCCGGGGTATCAGCTCCGCCAATCAGCGTGTCGGCCTGATAGGGCGTGCCGAGAAAGGCTGACGATACCCGGCTGATGACTTCACCGTGGCTTTCACCGGTTGAGGGAATAACGTCTGATTGGAGTATCCGCTGTATGTTTTCAGACGTGACGTTATCGATGAGGGTAGGATATTTTGCTGTTTCTGAGCCGGCACAAGCGGTCAGGAATAATGATATAACGAGAACTGCCCCTGTATTTATCTTCATTTTCATGTCCTTGAAAAGTAAAAAACGCCTTACCTTCACAGCAAATGCTTTGCGTGGCGAAAGAAAAACAACACTGGTTGAGTTTTCGTTGATAAATCACGGCACTGATGCTGAAAAATGCGATGTTCATCACCTGGCGAGACTGCATTAAGTTTTTACAAAGTATGTCTCAACTTGTTTTGCATCTGATTGTTTGCCAGGTTTAAGCCATTAAGGTCTAACCGAACCAGCGACAGGAAATGAATGATGAAACGCGATGTGCTGAGTGAAGAGTATTACGATGAAGTGTGCCGGGTGATTGGCGATGCGGTGATTGTGCTGGCAGAAGGGGGTTTCGACACCGATCGTAAGGTGTTGTCGAATCTGCTGTTAAAGACCCGGCAGGGCCGATCGGATGCCGACCGTGATGAACAGAAGGTGCTGGAACACGCTATCCGGCTGGTGAAGCCGGACTGATCACCGCCCGCCGAGACTGACCTGCCCTCTGCTGCAAGACAACGTTTACGTGAAATCCCCCTTTTGACTGAAAGCGACTTCACGTAGCGAGCGCCGTGCCGTTAACCTCTCCAGCGCGACTGGCGGATCACCTGACAGAAATTCCCCGGCGTAAAGCCTGCTTCCTTATCTTTAATCACGTCCGCTTTCACGTTGCCGAAGGTGGTTTGCGGCTTGTGCTTAATGCCGTCATAAAAGGCCTGAATGATCGCTTCTTTAAAGGCCTCAGGGCGCGGATGTAACGCGGTGACCGCCGTAATGTCCTGCTCGCTGTAATTCTCATATCCCATCCCCAGCACATCCATCTCCACGCCGGCAGTGACCAGTGCGATTTCGGGCGCCATAAATTCCGGGATACCTGGCGTGGTGTGCAGGGCAATTGCCGTCCAGACCTTATCAATATCGGCCTGTTCAATGCCGTGACGCTGCAGGAAGTCCCGCGCTGCGTTGGCACCATCCACTTCAAAACGTTTGTCGCAGCTACAGTGATCGTGAGTTAACCCCATATCGTGGAACATGCAGCCGACGTACAGCAGCTCGCTGTCGACTTTCAGCCCGCGCTGTTGTCCCGCCAGCGCGCCCCAGTAGTAAACGCGGCTGGAATGGTGAAACAGCAGCTCGGATTCGGTATCGCGCACCAATTCGGTGACTTCTTTCGCCATCTGACTGTCTGGAACGTTAATTGTCTGGTTCATGATTTTCTCGCCTCGGGATTGTGTTTAAGCAATATGCTGGGCATCATAAATGACTTAAAGCGACTGATTACGACGATACGGGACATTCCGGCAAACCCGGACACCGGAGGAATAATGAACAGTGACATTGCCATTCTCGCCGTGCCTGGCGTACAGATGCTGGATGTCTGCGGCCCGCTGGACGTGTTTGCCGAAGCGAACCGCATTCTGCAACGCCAGGTGTATACGCCGGTAGTGATGTCATTTTCCACGCCGGTGCTGCGTTCCTCTTCCGGCGTCCGCCTGACCGCCGATCGGCTGCTCAGTGAATCCGCGGATTACTCGCCGCAGACCTTCTTAGTGGCTGGCGCACCCGGTATCACCGACATCATTGCCGAGCCTCAACAGCTGGACGCGATTAGCGGGCTGTGCCGGCGAAGTCAGCGATTTGGTTCGGTGTGCAGCGGGGCATTATTGCTGGCACAAACGGGTCTGTTGCAGGGCAAGCGGGTGACCACGCACTGGGCCTGCGCCAGCGAGCTGGCCAGCCGTTTCCCGCAGATCAGCGTCGATGCTGATGCGCTGTATGTTGCCGATGGCCCGATCCGCACCGCAGCGGGCGTCACTTCAGGTCTCGATCTGGCGCTAAGGTTGGTGGAGGAAGATTTGGGGCGGGACGTCGCGCTGGAGATCGCCAGTAACCTGGTGATGTTCTTCCGCCGACCGGTGAGTCAGAATCATTTTATGCGCGGTGACAATGTCACTCTTTCCGGCCGTTCATCCTTTCAGGAGCTGCTGCGTTGGAGCGCCAGCCATCTCGATAAGGTGAAAAATGTCGCGGTGATGGCAGAGCATATGAACGTCAGCGAGCGCCACCTTTCCCGGTTGTTTCGTCAGACGTTGGCCGTTTCCCCGGCGCAATGGCTGGAAAGGGAGCGCGTGGCCAGAGCGAAACAGCTGCTGGAGCAGGGTATGGCCAGCAAAACCCTGGCCGGAGAGTGCGGTTTCGCCAGCGTCGACGTTATGCGCCGAGCCTTTGTCAGAGTCACCGGCATGACGCCGGGCGTCTATGGACGGTTGTTTACGCGGGCTGAGGCCCAGGTGCACGAGAATGGTTACCCGATAAAAGATTGATACAGTCAAAAGCTTGCAAGCTACGGGTATTCAGCTTCATTCTGTCGGACGCATTACCACTTTTAACTCTGAAACAAGGCACTCCGGTCATGAAAAAAATTGGATTTCTGTCATTTGGACACTGGACGCCGTCACCACAGTCGGCGACGCAATCCGCTTCTGATGCGCTGTTGCAATCCATCGATCTGGCGGTGGCAGCAGAAGAATTAGGCGCTGACGGTGCCTATTTCCGCGTTCACCATTTTGCCCGCCAGCTTAGCGCACCGTTCCCGCTGCTGGCTGCGGTCGGCGCGAAAACCAAACGTATTGAGATTGGTACCGGCGTCATTGATATGCGCTACGAAAACCCGCTGTATATGGCCGAAGATGCCGGCGTGGCGGATCTGATCAGCGGCGGCCGTCTGCAGTTAGGTATCAGTCGTGGATCGCCGGAGCAGGTGATTGAAGGCTGGCGCCATTTTGGCTATGCGCCGCAGGAAGGGGAAAGCGATGCGGATATGGGCCGTCGTCATACCGAGCGTTTGCTGGAAGTGCTGAGCGGCGAAGGCTTTGCGAAACCTAATCCACAGCCAATGTTTCCTAATCCGCCTGGCCTGTTACGGCCGGAGCCCTTCTCCGAGGGCCTGCGTGAACGCATCTGGTGGGGATCCGGTTCTAACGCCACCTCGGTGTGGGCGGCGAAGCTGGGTATGAACCTGCAAAGCTCGACGCTGAAAGATGATGAAACCGGCGAGCCGTTCCATATTCAGCAGGCCAAACAGATCCGCGTCTATCGCGCCGCCTGGCAGGAAGCAGGGCACACGCGTGAGCCGCGTGTTTCCGTCAGCCGCAGCATCTTCGCCTTGATGAATGCGACAGATCGCGCCTACTTTGGTGCCAGCCGCGAAGGTGGCGATCAAATCGGTTATCTGGATGAGAAAACCCGCGCCATCTTTGGCCGTAGCTATTCAGCCGAGCCGGAAGCGCTGATTGCACAGTTAGCGAAAGATGAGGCGATTGCGGAAGCGGATACGCTGCTGTTGACCATCCCGAACCAGCTGGGCGTCGACTATTGTGCGCATGTGATGGAGTCGATTCTGAAACATGTCGCGCCCGCGTTGGGCTGGCGCGACTAGTTCGAACAAATCAGAGAAAGGGTGCGTGCTGAAGGCCATCGCCTTCAGCGAGCCTTGCCGGATCAACAATACCGACACCGTGACCGAATTATCCGTTAGTAGAGGACTCAGTGGTCTCGACTGGCGTGGTGGTTGAGCTGCCAGAGCTTTGCGCGTTTTCCGTATTGCTGGTCGCTGAATGCGTTGTCTCGCTATCAGTACTCTTCGACGTTTCGGTGGTGGTCGTTGCCGGTTTGGCTGACGATTCCGTTGCGCTTTGCGTGGTGGTGGTTGTCGTGGTCGCAGGCTGACTGGTTGTTGCCGCATTCTGCGTGGTGCTGGTCGACGTGGTTGCCGGCGCCGTGGCTGTCGTACTCTGCGTGGTGTCAGTTGAGGTCGCAGCCGGTGTTGCCGCCGAACTCTGACTGGTCGTTGCAGGTGTAGTGGTACTTTCAGTGGTTGTTGCAGGCGCTGACGTGCTCTGAACGGTAGCAGCAGGTGTGGTCGTCGTCGCGGTGGTGCTTTGCGTCGCTTGAGTCCCGGTCGTTACGGGCACCGCAGCCGGTGGCGTGGCGGCAACCGTTGGGATGGTGGCTGAGGTTGCCGTTGCCGCAGTCTGGTCGGTCTGCGCTGGCGCAGCCTGTTCTGCCGGCGCTGCAGCCGGTGCCGCAACCGGTTTAGGCGGCAGCTTGGTGACACCTTCTTTCGCAAACACCGGCTTGTCGCGGGTGACCGAATAGGCCAGCTGCGTCACTTCTCCCGGTTTGGTTGTCACATCGACAGACTGAATCGTCACGCGCCCCAGGCCAAGCAGCGTCTGAGCATAACCCCCGACTTTGTGCTTACCGGCCGGAATATGCAGCTCGGTGTTTTTCCCGGCAACCAGTGGGCCAGCGTCATTACCATCAACCGTCAGGAAAATGGCGGAACCATCGTCCGCACGGGTCACAACATGAGACACATTGATTTGGGTCGGGCCATTGAAGAAATCTTCTGGCGCGCCGGGCTTCTGTTGTTTGGCGCAACCGGTGAGCGTTATGGCGGCCGTTACTGCGGCCAGGGTGAAACGATAAGACATTATACCTCGCTATCCAGCGTTGCTTTAAGACGGCCATTTTAACGCTACTGGCCGGAGTAATACAGCAGCGTAGCGTTAGGGTTCGTCTCAAAAATTAACAGCAAGTATGTCAAGCGGGCGATCTTTGTTCGCAATCCACGCGTCCTGAAAATTCAGCGCGGGCATTTATCCGTTTTTGAAAAAAGCCGATAACGGCAGTCTCTGCTGGCCATCAGTAGTGAAGTTTGCGGCTGAGAGCCAGCCAGACAGTGCGGCCGCGATCGCCGGCCATTCGCCATCGATGATCGACAACCAGTCGGTGTCACGGTTGCGCTGCTTGCGGGTCATCGCCTGACGGAAACAACCCTCGAAGGTAAAGCCGATCCGCTCAGCCGCGCGGCGTGAGGCGAGATTGGTGGAATCACAGCGCCAGGCCACGCGGCGATAGCCGAGGGAAAAGGCCTGGGTCAGCAGCAGCAGCAGGGCGTCGGTGCCGAGTACCGTGCGCTTCATCAGCGGCGACCAGGTAACGTGACCGATTTCGCAGGCGCCGTTGACCGCATCGATATTGGCGAAGCACACCGCGCCAACGGCTTGCCGGGTGCTGTTATCGACCACGGCATAGCTCACCAGCCCCTGATCCAGGCATTTATGCGTTACCCACGCGATCATCTCCGACAGTGAGGCCGGTTTTTGCGCTCCCAGCCAGGTCCAGTCGCGATCGTCTTCCGCCAGCGAAAAGGCCTGAAACAGGGCGTCGCTGTGCTGCGGATCAAGCGGTTCGAGCGTGCAATACCGTCCGGATAGCGAACCGCGCGGAAAAGGGCCCGCGGGCTGCCAGTCGGGTAACGCCACGCCCACCTGTTGACCGTATTGATTGATATTCACCTGTATCTCTCCTGTTATCGTCAGCGCGTTGCGGCGTTCTGAATCGAACCTGTTAGTTTCTATACTACGATAAAGTCACTACTTTTCTGCGTTGAGCTTAAGCGCAACACTGGTGCTCACACAACCAGGAGGCTATCTGATGCTTGTATTTCTCACTGGCGCGACGGGGTTTATCGGCTCGCGCATTGTTACCGAACTGCTGGCTGCCGGACATCAGGTCCTTGGCGTCACCCGCTCTGACGCCGGGGCGGAAGCGTTAACCGCGGCGGGCGTGGAAGCGTATCGCGGCACGCTGGAAGATCCGGACAGCCTGCGCGCCGGGGCGGTCCGTGCGGATGCGGTGATCCATACCGCGTTCGATCATAACTTCGATAACTTTGTCGCCAACTGCGAAAAGGATCGTCGGGTGATCGAGGCGTTGGGGGATGCGCTGAAAGGCTCTGACCGCCCGCTGATCATTACCTCGGGCACCGGTATCGGCGATGCCGGCGACGGTCAGCCGGCGTCTGAATCGGTATTTAATCCTCAGCACGCCAACCCGCGCATTATGTCCGAATTAACCGGCAATACGCTGCTGGACGCGGGCGTGAATGTGCAGGTGGTCAGGCTGCCACAGGTGCACGATACGGTGAAGCAGGGACTGATCACGCCGTATATCGCCATCAGCCGGGAGAAGGGCGTGGCGGCATATGTCGGCGAGGGCACTAACAGCTGGCCGGCGGCGCACGTGCTGGACGTGGCGAAGCTCTATCTGCTGGTGCTGGAAAAGGGCCAGAAAGGCCAGCGCTATCATGCGGTGGCTGAAGAGGGCGTGTCTGCCAAAGAGATCACCAACGTCGTCGCCGCCGGTCTGGGTGTTCCGGTGGTGTCCTTGCCGCCGGAAGAGGCAGCGGCGCACTTTGGCTGGTTTGCGATGTTCGCCAGTATGGATTTGCGCGCCTCAGGCAAATGGACGCAGCAACAGCTGGGTTGGCAGCCCAGGGAACGGGGATTGATCGCCGACTTGCAGGCAATGGATTACAGTCAGTAAAACTGCCATCCATGACGCAATAAAAAAGCCGGTAACATCACTGTTACCGGCTTTTCTGTTAATGCTGCGAAAATTACGCGGCGATTAACGTCTGTGCCGTGCTCTCAACCAGCGCCAGCAGGATTTTGATGTCCTCAAGCGTTACGGTCGGGTTCAGCAAGGTCATTTTCAGACAGGTGACGCCATTCGACTCGGTCACACCGACGTTGGCGCGGCCTGAATCCAGCAGCGCATCACCAATCTTCTGGTTCAGCAGCACAATAGCCGCATCCGTGGGGAACGCAGACTGCTGCGGACGATAACGGAACAGCACGCTTGCCAGCTGTGGCTTCATCACCAGCTCCAGCGCAGGCTGCTCAGCCACGTAGCTTGCCACCTGTTGCGCCAGGGTTACGCCGTGATCGATGATCTCCGCGTACTGCTTCTGTCCTAATGCTTCCAGACCCATCCACAGTTTCAGCGCATCGAAACGGCGGGTGGTTTGCAGCGATTTGGACACCAGATTTGGCACGCCCTGAGCTTCATCAAACTCGGAGTTCAGGTAAGCCGCCTGATAGCGCATCAGCTCATAGTGGCGCGCTTCTTTCAGCAGGAAGGCGCCGCAGCTGATGGTCTGGAAGAACTGCTTGTGGAAGTCCAGGGTAATGGAATCCACCAGCTCAATGCCGTCCAGATAATCGCGATACTTCTCAGACAGCAGCAGCGCACCGCCCCAGGCCGCATCAACGTGCACCCAGATCTGCTCTTCAGCGGCAAGCTTCGCAATCGCGCGCAGCGGATCGATAGCACCGGCATCGGTGGTGCCAGCGGTGGCGACAATCGCCAGCACCTGCTCACCGTTGGCTTTCGCCGCCGCCAGCTTCTCCGTTAAATCGGCCAAATCCATACGGGCGAATTCGTCGGTTTTAACCAGGGTAACGGACTGATAACCCAGACCCAGCAACGCCATGTTCTTCTGCACCGAGAAGTGCGCATGCTCAGAACAGAACACTTTAATCTTCTTCAGGTTGCCCACCAGGCCATCCTGCTGAATTGAGTGTCCCTGACGGGCAAAGAAGGCATCACGCGCCAGCATCAGGCCCATCAGATTGCTCTGGGTGCCGCCGCTGGTGAACACGCCCGCATCGCCAGCCTGATAGCCAACCTGAGTACGCAGCCATTCAATCAGCTTCATCTCGATGATGGTGGCTGACGGGCTTTGATCCCAGGAGTCCATGCTCTGGTTGGTGGCATTGATCAAGACTTCCGCCGCCTGGCTCACCACCAGGCTCGGGCAGTGCAGGTGCGCCACACACTGTGGGTGATGCACCGACAGGCTGTCTTTTAAGAAGAACTCAATCGCACGCTCAATAGCGGCCTGGTTACCCAGGCCCTGAGGATTAAAATCCAGCGTAATGCGTTCGCGAAGCTCAGCAACAGTTTTCCCCTGATACATCTCAGGTTGTTGCAGCCATTGCACCACGGCCTGGCTGCTCTGCTCGATCGCCTGCTTATATGCTTCTGTGCTCTGCGCAGAAGCCGCCAGAATAGGGTTTAATCCGGACATCAACTTCACTCCACTCAGACGGGTTTTACGCCAGCAGCTAACAGGGCGTTTTCAAATTTATCCAGGAACACGGTCAGCTCTTCCTGAGAAATCAACAGGGAAGGCAGCAGACGCAGCACGCAACCGTTACGGCCGCCGCGCTCCAGGATCAGACCCGCCTGGAAGCATTTCTTCTGCAACAGTGCAGAAAGTTCCGGATCGGCAGGGTAGCAACCCATATGATCCTGCGCTTCGCCTGGCTTCACGATCTCAATGCCGATCATCAGGCCCAGACCGCGAATGTTACCGATCACCGGGAAACGTTTCTGCATCTCAGCCAACTGGCCTTTCAGCCATTCGCCCTGTGCGGCCACTTTCCCGGCAATGTTGTTTTCGGTCAGGTGCTTCAGCGTGGTCAGGCCGGTCGCCATCGCCAGCTGGTTGCCACGGAAGGTGCCGGTGTGGTGACCCGGTTCCCAGGCATCAAATTCTTTCTTAATACCGAGCACCGCCAGTGGCAGACCGCCACCTACAGCTTTAGACATCACGATGATGTCTGGCTCAATGCCCGCGTGTTCGAAGGCGAACAGCTTGCCGGTACGGCAGAAGCCAGCCTGAACTTCATCGATGATCAGCAGGATGCCGTGCTCTTTGGTGACTTTACGGATGCGCTGCAGCCACTCAGCCGGCGCCGGGTTAACGCCGCCTTCGCCCTGAACGGCTTCGAGGATCACCGCCGCAGGTTTGCGCACGCCGCTTTCCACGTCGTTGATCAGGTTTTCGAAGTAGTAGGTCAACGCCTTCACGCCAGCTTCACCGCCAATGCCCAGCGGGCAGCGGTAGAGGTGCGGATACGGCATAAACTGCACTTCAGGCATCATGCCGTTGACGGCTTCTTTCGGCGACAGGTTACCTGTTACCGCCAGCGCGCCATGGGTCATGCCGTGATAGCCGCCGGAGAAGCTGATCACGCCAGTACGACCGGTATGTTTTTTTGCCAGTTTCAACGCCGCTTCGACGGCATCCGCGCCAGAAGGGCCGGTGAACTGCAGGCAGTACTCTTTACCCTGACCAGGGAGTAAAGAGAGAAGATAAGCAGAGAACTCATCTTTTAATGGCGTGGTCAGGTCCAGTGTATGTAACGGCAAGCCGCTGGTAATGACACTTTGTATGCTTTGCAGGACGTCAGGGTGGTTGTGGCCAAGAGCCAGGGTTCCCGCGCCAGCCAGGCAGTCAAGATAGTGATTATTCTCAACGTCGGTAATCCAGACGCCCTGTGCTTTTGCTATAGCAAACGGCAACTTGCGTGGATAACTCCTGACATTTGATTCAAATTCAGCTTGTCTCGCCAAATAGGTTTCATTGTTTGCATGTGAAGACTTTGCACCTAAAGTATCAATACGGACTTTATCCGTCATCATATCTCTCCTACAACCGGGGGCATCGTTGGCACCCTGATTGAAACTGGTTAAAAAAGTAGCGACTCTGTATAAAAGCGCGCCCAATATAGGGCTTTTCCCCCCCGAGCTCAATGATTAATTTTGTTAAGATTTGTTTACTATTTTTCTTTATGAATCATACCGTTGCAGTGTCCTTTTACTGTGTGTGGTTATCATACAAATGTGACGTTTTTGTTAAACAGCACAAAAGGGACTTTGAGACCGGCTGAGAAGAGGGATGTTTAAGCAGAAAGCGGCCAAAAGATACGCAAACGCTTACCTTGCGTAACATGTGTTTAAACTTCATTTAGTCACTAACACCTGATAACGGGTGCTGCGTCCGCCGCCCGGCAGTTTTTCAATACAGCCTTTGTCCAGCAGATCCGCTAAATGGCGGGTTGCGGTGGCCTTACTGACTTTGGCCACCTTTTGGTACTGACTGGCGCTGATGCCCGCTTCAAAGCCCTGATCGCCGCCATCCAGCAGGCGGTTCAGTACTTTAATTTGTTCCTTACTCAGCGCGTCATGGTGATGGCGCTGCCAGAAGCGGGCTTTGATCTGCGTGCGCTCAACACTGTTAATGGCTTCGCGGATGCTTTCCTGCAACGTGTCCAGAAACCAGCTGAGCCAGTCGGTGATATCCAGGCCGCCTTTCTGCGTCTGTTCCAGTATCTGGTAATAACTTGCGCGCCTTGCCAGGATTGCCGGTGACATGGCATACAGCCGGATGGTCTGGCTGTCCGCCTGCGATAACGCCAGGTCGGTTAATGCGCGGGTGATACGTCCGTTGCCATCATCAAAGGGATGCAGGGTGATAAACCACAGATGACTGATGGCCGCACGCAGCAGAGGATCCAGCAGCGCATCTTTCTCGCTGGCAATAAACCAGTCAATAAACTGGGCCAGCTGCGCTTCCAGCCCCTCGCGAGGTGGGGCGATAAAGTGGATCACCGGTTTATCGATACGTCCGGACACCACCTGCATCGGCTCATTGCCGCGTAATTTGCCCACCGCAAGCGAATGGATGGAAAGCCCCTCCTGCGGGAAGATCCACTGATGCCACTGACACAGGCGCTCGACGCTCAGCAGATGCTGCCGGTTATCGATGGCATCCAGCATCATCGCCGCCAGGCCTTCAGAACGATCGGAAACCGGCCAGGGTTGTTCTTCCGTCACGCCCAGCCGGCGGGCCAGCGACGATCGCACCGACTGCACATTGATCGGCTCTTCTTCAATGGCGGAAGAGGAGAGGATATTGGCCATCAGAGTATCAAGGGTTTGCACTTCATCATCGGGCAGCATTCCCGCGCGCCCGAGCAACAGCCCGCGTTGCTGCTGAATATCGCGCAGACGTGGCAATAATGCCGCCTCATCCCAGCGAAAGTGGGGCCAGTCCGGCTGTTGCCAAATCCAATCTGAAGTCATATTTTTGCCCGCCTTAATCAAGTGGTGAGCCGATTAATCTGACTATTCGGCTCACTGAATGAGCCGAATATAGCAAACAATCGGCTCACGGGCGAATGTGACCACTCTTCCAAACACCCAAGAGAGAGCGACGCCAACGGTGTAAAAGCCGGCAACGACACGGCTGGCATTCGCTGGCCGGTTTGGTCTGACTGAGAAGAATAAATATCGTTAAGAGGGGTTGAAATGGAAGGGAGATAATTTTTAATTCCCCGTTAAAATTTAAGCCTCTCATTGTTTACGTATTCAACTGGTTAGACCTTTTTTGTTGCTGAGTTTTTGTCATTAATCGGCAAGATTGAAAAGTATAAAAATGAAACGGCAGTAAGCGTGTTATACTCGATCTATTACCACTTTCTCTCATTTGGTTTTAACGAAGATCCCTTCGTTTGTTACCTCATTATTTCCATGAGGATTATTTTATAATAATCAAGAAAGGAAATTCAATGATCGCTTATTTTATTCTTGCACACCGTTACCCTCACCAGTTTAAACGTCTGTTTAAATCTATCTATCATGCGGATAATCATTACCTGATCCATATCGATAAAGGTGCAGAGGCTGAAACGGTTGATGACATCACCCTGTTTTTAAAAGACTATGACAATGCGTCGATATTAGAAAGCAAAGATGCGATCTGGGGCGGCTATAGTCTGGTGGATGCAGCATTACGCGGCATTAAAAAACTGGTCAATATGGACGTTAAATGGGAATATTTTATCAACCTCAGCGGGCAGGACTTCCCGTTAAAAAGTCAGGCAGAGATACTGAGCTTCCTGAATCTGCATAAAGGCGTTGAATTTATTAAGGTTGCCGATCAGGCCAAAATCCGTCCGGAAACCCTGCACCGCATTAAAGACTATGTGCAGGAAGTGGGGGATAAATTAGAAATCGATCCGCTTGCCAACCGGATGTTTTTAAAAGGTGTGACGCCCTATATTGGCAATCAATGGATGATCCTCAGCCGGGCATTCTGTGCGTTCATTACCTACAGTCCTGAACTGAAAAAGTTTGAAGACTTCTACCGAAATACGCTGATCGCAGATGAAGGTTTTTTCCAGACGGTATTGATGAATACCACCTTTAAATCAGTGATCGTCTCCGACGATAAACGTGAAATTGACTGGGTCGCCAGTGACGATATTAAGCTGCGTCCGCGTGATTTTGTCCGAAAAGATTCAGTGGTTTTGCTTAACAGTAAAAATTTATTCGCCAGAAAGTTCGATGAACAGGTCGATAGCGCCATTCTGGGTATCCTCGAAGACAGCCTGACCAGCCTGCCGGTAAAAGAAAGAAGTGCCGCAACGGCTAAATTCCATCTGGTTAATTAGTTAATCGTGTAACCTAAATCGGCTTTACGTCATCTGGTGTTTCTTTATTCATCAACCAGATGACGAATATTCTGTTTAATCGACTAATTCAATCCCCAATCCTGCCAGCAAATTCACCGCTTCCAGCCGCGAAAATTTCGCCCGCGCGACGGTATTGTGCATCACGTCGATGGTGAAGTTCCACGAGTCGGTAAAATCCGCCGCCCGCAGATTGGTGTTGTTAAATAAACTGCCTGCCAGGTCGCAGCCGGTGATCGTTGCGTTGGCCAAATCACACTCGCGGAAGTCCACCTCATGCAGCTTGCACTCGTCCAGCCTCAAACCATTTAACTTCAATCCCTGAAACGACGCGTTGGTTAACAGGCATTGAGTAAACTGCAGCTCAGGATCGAGATTGAAGGTTGGCCACTGCGCGCGCGTCCAGTCTATGCCGCTCAGCTTGCACTCATTGAACGCCACCTCATAAAACGTCGACCAGCTGATGCCCGTCACGCTGAGGTTACAGTGGTTGAAGGTACATTGGGTGAACTTACAGCGGGTCAGTTGCGCCGAGGTAAAGTTGCAGTTATTGAACACGCACTCTTCAAATCGCGCGCTTTCCAGACTGGCTGAAATAAGATCCAGCTTATCGAAGGTTTGCTGAAAATAGTCTTGATTGCTGACCGGATGTTCCATGATGATGCTCCTTGAGTCTTGATACTATCGATCGCCATCATCAGCAGGAGAGTCTGGCATGTCAGAGGCAGAGATCGGCTACAAAATTAATGAACCTATCACCGAAACGCAGTTTATCAACTTACTGAAAGAGACCTCGCTTGGCGAGAGAAGGCCAATTGCCGATCGGGATCGCATCGCCGATATGCTGAAACACAGCAACCTGCTGGTGACCGCCTGGATTGGCGACCGGCTGGTGGGCGTGGCGCGATCGCTGACCGATTTCAGCTTTTGTTGCTATCTGTCCGACCTCGCGGTGTCCGAGACGGTGCAAAAGTCCGGGCTGGGTAAAAAGCTGATATCAGTCACCGCCGCGCAGCTTCATCCAAAATGCCGCGTTATCCTGCTGGCCGCGCCGCTGGCGGTGGAATACTACCCAAAAATCGGTTTTGAACAGCATCCCAGCGCCTGGAATTTATTGGCCGAACAGGTTGATTAGCGTCCCCAGCGTGAGCGCAGATAATCGACCGCTTTCTGCGTCTGCGGTTGATTAAGGTAGTTCTCCCTGAAGAGGATCGTGCCGTCAATCTGCGGCACGGCATCGTTCAGATCGAGCTGCTTTTTCAACTCGGGCACGCCGCCTTCAATCATCCAGTCCGGCTCCATCTTCGACGGTTCGCCAATTTTATACAGCGCCACGCCGATATAGAGTTTGGTCGGGGTGTTTTTCACCACGTTCGCCCACCAGTTTGCCAGCACATCATAGCGCGCCGCATCGCGCGCGAAAGGCCAGTACAGCTGCGGCGCAATATAATCCAGCAGGCCCTGTTGCACCCAGCGGCGGGTATCGGCATAGGATTCGTCATAGGCGGCGGCTCCACGAGTCGCTGAACCAGCCGGATCGTGCGAAATATTCCGCCAGACGCCGGCCGGGCTGACACCAAACTGCACATCCGGTTTCAGCTGCTTGATGGTGCGCGACACCTGCTCGATCAGCAGCTGGGTGTTATGTCGGCGCCAGTCCGCTTTTGAGGCAAACCCCTGACCATAGCGGCTGTAGGTTTGATTGTCGTTCAGGGCAGAGCCGGGCGATTCGGTATAGAAGTAATCATCAAACTGCACGCCGTCTATCGGGTAACGGGCAACCACTTCGGAGACGATGCTGGTGATCCAGTCCCGCGCTTCCGGAATGCCCGGATCGAGGACAAAGCGATCGCCTGAGGTACGGATCCAGTCGGGATGCAGCACAAACACGCTGGCGGGATGAAGCGACACGGTGCGGTTTAACTCGGCAACCGTCGACGCTTTGGTGTTGACCGACACGCGATAGGGGTTAAACCAGGCATGCACCTTAATGCCGCGCTTGTGCGCTTCATCGAGCATAAACTGCAGCGGATCGTAACCCGGATCCTGGCCAATTTTGCCGGTCAGCATATCTGACCACGGCAGGATTTTGGAGGGCCACAGCGCGGTGGCATCCGGTTTAACCTGGAAGAAGACGGTATTGATGCCGAGGCTTTTCAGCTTATCCAGCTTGTACTTCAGCGCCTGTTGCTGCTGGCTGATACGCAGCGCCGCACTGCTAACGTTCACCGACGAGACCGGTGGCCAGTCCAGCCGCGAAACGGTGGTCAGCCAGACGCCGCGCATCGGCTGCGCGGTAAGTGACGGTGTCACAGGGACCGGTTGCTTAGTCACCGGTGGAAAGGGCGTTACCAGCGATTTGGGTGGCTGTGAGGCGCAGCTGGCAAGCAGCAACGCGGTGCCAACCAGCGCCAGCGCGCTGAATTTTTTCAGATTGGTGGCCGGGAAAAAGCGGCGAGAAAGGGCGATGATAGCCTCCGTGCTGACGTAAAAAGTTGCCGTATCTTACCCTAATCAGGCGTCTCAGAGACACCTGATTACCGACGGTGATTACTTGGGTGTGTACGAGATGTAGCCGGCGATGCCGCCCGCGCCGCCGTCTTTGGGGTGATTAAGGCCATCGGAGACCGGGACCGGGGAAAAGTCGAAAGGCGTAACGCCTTCTATGCAGGCGACGTTAATGCCGTAAAATTCCGGATTCGAACGCCGTTGGTGGAAGGTATAGACACCGCAGGTTTTGCAGAAGAAATGCGCGGCTTCGCCTGAATTAAAGCGGTACTCGGTCAGCATATCCTGCCCTTTGATCACCTCAACCCGTTTACCCATCGCCATCACCGCGCCACGCTTCGCGCACAGGGAACAGTTGCAGCGAAGCACGCCGTTAAAGCCATCAATAAGCTCGACGTTAAACACGACGGAACCACAATGGCACTGTGCTGACTTAATGTCTGACATGACGACCTCTGAATAGTGTTGGTTTATCCCCCACGGACCGAGCCACGCCACACCACGCTGGCTTCATACAGGCATTTGTCGCTGGGCCGATCGACGCGAGGATCCAGTTCATGGCTGCTTTTTTCCTGAGCAACCAGCCACTGTACCGCCTCGCGGGAAAAGGTTTCCATCGGCGGGGCGAAGGTGGTGAGGTTGTAGGATGACCAGCCGCTTTGCGCAATATTGTCGTAGCCCACGATACACAAATCTTCCGGGATGCGTAAGCTGAAACGAGTTCGCGCTTCGTCCATAAAACCACAGGCCACCAGATCGGTAACGCAAAATACCGCATCGGGCCGCTTCTGCCGGGTCAGCAGGCGATGCGCCAGTATCTGTCCGCTTTCATACGAGGTGGTGCCGAAGCGCTCAACGTCCACCGTCAGGCCGGCGCGTTCGGCCGCGGCCAGAAAATCTGTTTCTCGTTTCATCAGGCTGGGGGTACCGGCCAGCGAATTGGCAAAGGCCAGATGGCGACAGCCTGCGCGCACAAAGGCGCTGATGGCGGTATCGGCCGCCTTGCGGGAATCCAGGTTGATGCTTAGCGAACCGGGCAGGGATTCGTCACGGTTAATCAGAATCAGGTGCTGACCGTGCTGATAGCAAAGCTGAGTGATGCCGCTGTCCGGCATGCCTGAAAGAATAATCGAGGCATCGGCGCGGAAGTTGATCGCCTGCTGCAGGGCCGCCGAGACGCTGTTATCGGAAAGATCGGTGTTAATGATCATCGCTACCTTGCCGGCTTCCTGCAAAAAATGCGTCAGCCAACTGACCAGGCTGGCACGGTAGGGCGTGGCGACATCGGAGACGATCAGGCACACGATGCCGCTGCGGTTACTGACCAGGCTACGCGCCAGATGATTAACGTGATAGCCCAGCTCTTCTGCCGCTTTCATCACCCGGTTGCGGGTACTTTCAGACACGCTGGCACCTGGTGTAAAGGTGCGCGACACCGCCGATCGGGACACGCCGGCACGCTGCGCGACGTCATACGCATTAATCCCCGTTTTACCCTGGCTCACATTTTCTCTCCTGCTGGCAACCACACCTGAATGACTATTCCACCTTTTGCACAAGTGTGCAAAATAATGCGCCGTGATTATGTTGCAATTTTGTGACACTGCCAGTCAATTCGGCACCAAGGTGATTGACGGGCGAAATTATGTACTCTATTACTTTGCACACATGTGCAAGATGCTTGTTTTATCAGCAACACAAATAACAATCAAGGAGAATACCCATGCGTCACACCTTGTTGATCACTGCCCTGACACTTTGCGGATCCAGCCTGCCGCTGATGGCCAGCGCCGCCGGGAACCTCAATATGATCTGTTCAGCGGATGTGGTGGTCTGCGAACATATGACCGACATCTTCAGCAAATCGCATCCGGACATTAAAGTCAGCATGGTCCGGCTCTCCGCCGGAGAAGCCTATGCCCGTTTACGCAGCGAAGCGCGTAACCCGCGCACCGACATCTGGTGGGCAGGCACCGGCGATCCGCATATGCAGGCCGCATCAGAAGGGCTGACCCAGGTGTACAAATCGCCGCTGTTGCCGCAGCAGCAAGACTGGGCACAGAAGCAGGCCGAGATTTCTGGTTATCGCACCGTCGGCATCTACGCCGGTGCGCTGGGCTGGGGCTATAACACCAAGCTACTCGCCGAGAAGAAGATCAAAGCGCCGGCCTGTTGGGCGGACCTGCTTGACCCGGCCTTCAAGGGCGAAATCCAAATCGCTAACCCGAACTCCTCCGGCACCGCCTATAACGCCTTAGCCACGCTGGTGCAGATCATGGGTGAAGATAAGGCGTTCGATTACCTTAAAAAGCTCAATGACAATATCTCGCAGTACACCAAATCCGGCTCTGCGCCGGTGAAAGCGGCGGCGCGCGGTGAAACCACCGTCGGCATCGTCTTTATGCATGATTCGGTGGCGATGGAAGTCGATGGCTTCCCGGTGAAAACGGTCGCGCCTTGTGAAGGCACCGGCTACGAGATTGGGTCGATGTCGATTGTGAAGGGCGCACGCAACCTGGCCAGTGCCAAGGTCTGGTATGACTGGGCGCTGAGCGCAGAAGCCCAGTCGCATATGAAAGAAGCCAAATCCTTCCAGCTGCCGTCCAATACCAAAGCTGAAATCTCTGAATACGCGCCGCGCTTCGAAAATATCAAACTGATTGATTACGATTTCAAAACCTATGGCGATACCGCGAAGCGCAAAGCGCTGCTGGGCCGTTGGGATAAAGAAATCGGCGCAAGCGCTCAGTAATCTCGCACTGCCGGGATCGCCCGGTAGCTTTACCGAACAGCGGTGGCTCACGCCTGACGTCCGCTTCAGCCTGCCCGTTCAGGTCGAGGTGTTGTATGAATACAAATAACCGGCGGTTAGTCGGCGCGCTGGGTCTGGGCGCGGTCGCATTATCGCTGCTGCCCTGGTACAGCCTGGAAGCGGGGTTCTTCCAGTTCTCCTGGCTCACCACGCTGTGGGGCGATGAGGCGACCGCGCCAGGCCTGTGTCAGATGCTGTCGCATTTGCATCCGTGGTTAATGGCGATCGTCAGTTTGTTTGGGCTGGCGGCACTCAGTGGCTTGATCAAACACAGCGGCACGAGGAGTGCCTTATTGCTGGCGGTCAGCGCGCTGGGCATCGTATTTATGGTGGTTGAAGGGCACGCAATTGGCTACAGCGGCTGGAACTGGCTGTGGCTGGAAAATGCCTTCGGGCCGCTGGCACAGGGCCAACCCGCGTTTGGCGCCGGCGCAATTCTGATGCTTACCACCTTTCTGCTGCTGTTCTCCTTTGCGCTGGCAGAGCGTGGAGTGTTGAAAGGCGATGCCTTTGTGGTCGCGTCGATTGTGATGCTGGTCGCGCTGGTCAGCACCTTTGTGCTGTATCCGGTGCTGAGCCTGTTTGTCGCATCGGTGCAGGATGTCGACGGTAGCTTTAAGCCGGACGGGCTAATCAGCAATATTCAGGATCCGGCCATCTGGAGCCTGTCCTGCCTGACCGGCGGAAGTTGCGGCACCGCCTGGCGCACGCTGATGCTGGCGCTGATGACCGCCACCGGATCAACGTTGCTGGGACTGGCTTTTGCGCTGGCGGTATCGCGTACCGGCTTGCCGTGTAAAAAAGCGCTGCGGATGCTGACCATCCTGCCAATCATCACGCCGCCGTTTGTGATCGGGCTGGCCCTGATCCTGCTGTTTGGCCGTTCGGGTGTGGTCACCACGCAGCTCGCCGCGCTGTTTGGCATTGAACCGGGACGTTGGCTGTATGGCATGACCGGCATCTGGATTGCCCAGGTACTGTCGTTTACGCCGGTGGCCTTTATGGTGTTGATTGGCGTGGTGGAAGGCATCAGCCCGTCACTGGAAGAAGCATCTCAAACGTTGCGCGGCAACCGCTGGCACACCTTTTCGCGGGTTTCGCTGCCGTTAATGGCGCCGGGACTGGCCAACGCCTTCCTGATCAGCTTTATCGAAAGCATGGCGGATTTCGGCAACCCGATGGTGCTGGGCGGCAGTCACGGCGTGCTTTCTACCGAGATTTTCTTCTCGGTGGTCGGTGCGCAGAACGATCCGAGCCGGGCAGCGGTGCTGGCAATGATCCTGCTGTGCTTTACCTTATGCGCCTTTATAATTCAACGCGTGTGGCTCTCCGGTAAAAGCTTCGCCACCGTGACCGGCAAGGGGGATGGCGGCCGCCATGCGCAGTTACCGAAACCGATGCGGCTTGGCGTGTATGGGTTGGTGATCCCGTGGGGACTGTTCACCCTGGTGATCTACGGCATGATTATGATCGGCGGTTTCGTGCAGTCGTGGGGACTGAACAATAACCTGACGCTGGAACATTATATTCGCGCCTTTAGCATCACGCTGCAGGATGGGCATCTGCTGTGGACCGGCGTCGCCTGGAACTCGTTCTGGACCACGCTGGAAATCGCGCTGATCGCCGCACCTCTGACGGCCATCGTCGGCCTGTTAACCGCCTGGCTGATCGTCCGGCAGAAGTTTGCCGGTCGTCAGGCGTTTGAGTTTGCGCTGATGCTGAGTTTTGCCATTCCCGGCACGGTGATCGGCGTCAGCTATGTGATGGCCTACAACCTGCCGCCGCTGGAAATCACCGGCACCGCGTTGATCCTGATCGTCTGCTTTGTCTTCCGCAATATGCCGGTCGGCGTGCGTGGGGGGATCGCGGCGATGAGTCAGCTCGACCAGAGCCTTGATGAAGCCTCCTTGACCCTTGGGGCCAACAGCTTCCGCACGCTGAGAAAAGTGGTGCTGCCGTTGTTGAAACCGGCGATCAGCGCCGCACTTGTGTATGCCTTTGTCCGGGCGATCACCTCAATCAGTGCGGTGATTTTCCTGGTCAGCGCGCAGTACAACATGGCGACTTCGTACATTGTTGGGCTGGTCGAAAACGGCGAGTACGGTGTGGCCATCGCCTATTCTTCGGTGCTGATCGTCGTGATGCTGGCGATCATTGCCGTATTCCAGTTGCTGGTCGGCGAACGTCGCCTGGGCCGGGCAAGTAAAACCACGCAGGTGGCGACGATAGCACCGTCTGCCGCTGCCTTAACCCAGGAGAATGCCGTATGAGCGCGTTAAAAGCCGGAACCGTTGTGTTTGAACATGTCTCAAAGCGCTTTGCCGGATTCACCGCCGTTCCCGACCTGTCGCTGACGGTTGAGGCGGGCACGCTGGTGACGCTGCTGGGGCCTTCGGGCTGCGGCAAAACCACCACGCTGCGTTTACTGGCCGGGCTGGAACATCCCACGTCCGGTACCATTCGCATCAGCGGCAAAGATGTGACCAATCTGCCGGCCAATGAGCGCGACGTGGCGATGGTGTTTCAGTCCTACGCGCTGTTCCCGCATATGTCGGCTCTGGACAACGTGATGTACGGATTGCAGGCCGGCGGCATGAACAAGAAGGAGGCGCAGGACCGCGCCAGAGAAGGGCTGAAGATGATCGGTCTGGAGCATCAGGGCAACCGGCTGCCTTCGGAACTCTCCGGCGGACAGCAGCAGCGTATTGCCGTTGCTCGCGCGCTGGTACTGGAACCGCAGGTGCTGCTGCTGGATGAGCCGCTGTCTAACCTCGATGAACGCCTGCGCCGTCGGGTGCGGACGGATATCCGCGATCTGCAACAGCGCCTGGGCTTCACCGCCGTGTATGTCACCCACGATCAGGAAGAGGCGCTGGCCGTTTCCGATAAAATCATCGTGATGCAGGAGGGGAATATTGCCCAGCAGGGTGCGCCGGAAACCCTGTACCGCTCGCCGAACTCGGTGTTTATCGCCGATTTTATGGGTGAAGCGAACATCCTGCCGTGTGAAGTTGAAACATTGGAAGGGGATAATGCCCTGATCCGCCTCGGCAGCCAGCGTTATCGGGTGCAGGGGAACGGCGCGCAACCGGGTAAGGCTCAGCTCTCGGTGCGTCCGCAGTTCATCACCGTCTGCCCGTCTGGCGAAGGCGCGCTCGACGGTGAAATTATACATACCACCTGGCTTGGCGATCATATTGAATATGAAGTGAAAACTGACCTTGGCGCGCTGTTTATCGTTGATACGCAGATGGAACAGCGGCTGCCGCCTAATGCTCGGGTGAAGCTGGATTTTAAACCGCAAGGCCTGGCGCTGATTGCCCCTTAACCCTGGATGTAAGGAACAACTATGACTGAGTTAGATAACGGCGCGCTGATGGAGCGTCTGGCGCTGGCCGAAAAAGCCGCCAGAACCGGCGGCGCGCTGGCCCTGAAGTGGTTCAACCAGCGTGAACGTTTAGTGATTGAAACCAAGAAAGATCTGCAGGATGTGGTCTCGATTGCCGATCGCGAAGTCGAACAGCATATCGACGATTTGATCCGTACGCAGTTCGCCAACGACGGTTTCCTGGGTGAAGAAACCGGGTTACAAACCGGCACCTCAGGCTTCACCTGGGTGGTCGATCCGATTGATGGCACCAGCCCGTTTCTTAACGGCATGCAAAACTGGTGCGTCTCCGTCGCCGTGCTGTATGCCGGTGAGCCGGTGATTGGAGTGATTTACGCGCCTTGTTTTGATGAGTGCTACATTGCCGCCAGCGGCAAGGGCGCAACCTTAAACGGCGTCACGTTGAAGGTCGATCCGGCCAGAACCTTGCAGAACCATGTGGTCGGTTTTGGTGCCAACAGCTACGTGACGCCAAAAGAAGTCGGCGAGTTGTTGAGCGCCGTACTGGAAGCGGGCGGTAACTTTATCCGCATCGGATCGGGTGCATTGATGCTGGCGTGGGTCGCTGCCGGTCGCGTGGTCGGATATTTCGAACCCTATATGCATGCCTGGGATTGCCTGGCCGGATACTGCCTGGTGAAAGAAGCGGGCGGCTGGTATTTACCGTTTAACACCGAAGGCGATCGGATAACCAAAGGCGCTAAGGTTCTGGCGGTTGCACCGGGTGCGGAAGAAGAGCTTAAGCGGATCGCCGGCGTTGAGTAGTTTCCGAACCCGGTAAATAAACAGAAGAAAAGGGCGCAAATAACCCATTTGCGCCCTCTTTTTTGGTGTTGCTACGTGAATTCTGCAAGGCCAGTGCCTTGATAGATTGGCAGAATTCACGTAGCGCGATCACACATCCAGCCGGTGGATAACGCTGACAAACTGGCTGACGCCGCTGTTGATTTCCTTCAGGCTGCGCGACAGGTCGGTGATTTTATCCTGCTCGGAGGTGACGAACTGCTTCACCGCATCGAGCTGCTTATACATCTGCTGGATCAGGTCTGAGTTCAGCTCCACCACAGTGGTAATTTTTTGCGTGGCGCTGGCGGTTGATGCCGCCAGCCGGCGAACTTCTGCCGCAACCACGCTGAATCCACGTCCGGCTTCACCCGCGCGGGCGGATTCAATGGCGGCATTCAGCGCCAAAATGTTGGTCTGCGCGGCAATCACGTTAATGGTATCCACCACTTCGCTGATGCTTTTGGCCGAAGCACTGAGCTGTGCACCAATCTCTGTCGCCGCATTCACCTGAACCGCAACCAGCCCGGAGTTGCGCACCGTTTCATCCAGCACTTCGTTGGCATTGTGGGTGATCTGCGAGGTTTGCTCGGAGGTGGTGACGGCAATGTCAGCCACGCGTTTAGCCGCTTCCACCCGGGCGGTGATGTCCGAGGCAATCTTGATAACTTTGTACACATGGCCATCGGCGTCATACACCGGGTTGTAGCTGGCTTCCAGCCAGATACGTTCACCGCTGGCGGTTTTGCGCTCGAAGCGTCCGACAAAGTGCTGGCCTTTGCCAATTTTCTGCCAGAAATCCGGGTTTTCCCGGTAGAAGCTTTCAAAGCAGAAGATGCGATGATGCTGCCCGACGATATCAGACAGGCTGTAGCCCATATGGGTGAGAAAGTTGCTGTTGGCCGTCAGGATTTTGCCATCCGGCGTGAACTCAATCACCGCCATCGACAGATCCAGCGCGGTGATCACCGCTTCTTTTTGTTCCAGTTCCTGATGGCGGGCGGTGATATCACTCGCCACTTTGATCACTTTATAAACCTGGCCTTTATCATCGCTGACCGGGAAGTAGGTCGCGCTGAGATAGAAACGCTGGCGCAGTTTACTGAAGCGTTCAAAGATGCCGGTAACGGACTCGCCGCTGGCTAAAGTTTGCCAGAAGGCGGCATAAGCGGATGAGCGGCTGAAGTCTGGCTTACAAAAAATTCGGTGGTGCTTGCCCTGAATCTCACTGAGCGTGTAGCCGGTAACGTCGAGGAACTGCTGATTGGCGCTGAGGATCTCTCCATCGGGCAAAAACTCAATCCATGCCACATGCTGTTTGATCGCATCGATATCCCTTGCGATGCTATTACTTTTGGACGAGGGCAGAGAAAAAACCGATTTTTTCACACCAAACATAGAACACCTCAGGAAGTTAGCAATAGCGCAATGATCCCGTTGCGGGCGCGGCGTCTGGCCACGTCCATCACAACGAAATTCTGTTCGGCAAGCTGCCGGGTAATTTTCCCTGCTGGACACTTGATCCAACGCCTTAAGGCGACGGACGTATCTCTTTACGCACGTTGGTGCGCATGCTGGGATGAAATTGGAGTCATTTTCCTGATGTTCTGTAAAAAGTAACGGGCACGCAAATGCCTGTCTTAATTGGTATCGGCAGCGGTGAGAAAAGGATGAGGGGAACATGCAGATCATTTACGTGTTTTGTGCACTGGATGGGGTTATGGATGAAGTGAACGGCAAGGTTAAGAGGCGAGGGAGCCTGGCGGGTCTGTGGTGGGCAGATTGAGAAACGTGGAAGCCGTTGATGTCAGCCTGCAATTTTACTAATGTTGCGTGGGGTTTTTGTTTATTCAGAGGCATGCAATGCGCATCATAACAAGGTTGTACCGGCCAGAAGATTTGGATGCAGCGATTGCCGTGTTCCAATGCGCGGTGCGTGGCATCGCCAGCAAGGATTATGATCAACAGCAGATTCTGGCGTGGAGTCAGGTCGATCGTCAGCGCTGGCAGCAGCGGTTAAATGATAGCAAGGTTTGGCTGGCGGAAATCCATCGGCGCATTGTCGGCATCATCAGTCTGGAAGCAGATGGTCATCTGGATTTGTTGTTCACCGATGCGGAGTATCAGCGACGCGGTGTGGCGACAGCGCTGTACAGAACAGTTGAGCAATGGGCGAGGGAGAATGGCGTGACGTCGATAATGACTGAAGCAAGCATCACGGCAAAACCGTTTTTCATTCACCAGGGTTTCGATGTGAACGAACAACAGCTGGTGCAGGTGCGGGGGCAAGCGTTTATCAATTTCAAAATGCAGAAGATGTTGTGACGATCCAGTGGCGTCCCAGATTGATGGCCAGCAGAGAGATTGGCAATGACTAGCCGCCAGATGAGTAATAGAGGGAAGGTATGGGATTTATCAATGGGCGATTCGCGGGTTAATATGCAATTTAACATAATATACATTATGCGAACCTATGTATCGTTACGGGGATTCTGTGCTTTTGAGCCGCCATTGGCTTTGGTAGCCTTTTGCCGCGCTTCTGGCTCTTCCATGGCAAGCTTCAGATAATGACTGATGAAATCCGTCTTCATCTGCTGATACCGCTTTATGTCATTCCTACAAACTTTGGCCGCGTTCTGTTTCAGCTCCGCGTAAGCTTCTGCCACTTGCGGGTTCTCTATCAGATAATCTCTGAACGCCAGATGTTTAACGACTTGTTCATCACCCACCTCAAACGCATGCACCTGATGACTCCGACGATCTCCGCCTTTGGTGAAGTATCTTCTGCCGGCAATGCCGTTTTCACCCCGAGCATCAAAACCTGATGCAGCCATAGCCCGGTTGCATTTATCCAACTCACTCAGGTCTGTGACTTCCAGCAAAATGTCTATCACCGGCTTCGCCACCAATCCCGGTACTGATGTGCTGCCGATATGATGACTGGACACCATCACTGACTTCAGCACAGCCTCCAACCTGGCGCGTTCTGCTTGATACTGCACTGGCCACTGCTGATCGTATGGCGCTACGACGACAATGCGCATTGGTATGTCCTCCGTTTTATCGTTTTTCGATGGCGTCGCTACGTGAATTCTTTTATGACGTGGCACCCCTTGCCTTGCAGATTTCACGTAGCGATATCATTTTTGAATGTGTTTTGATTCTGTGGATGCCATTTTTTGAGGTATCCGATGACGTCTTTAGGAGATGACAATTTAACCGCAATAATGTTTTATATAGGTCTTATTCCTAATCGAAAAATTTCTTTAGTAAATCATCAATATTATCATAATCGCAATATCGAACTTTTCCCCAAGAAATGGCTCCGCTCACTTTGGTCTGCCATCTGTACTGCACTCTCTGACAACTTTGATTGGCCGGGATTTCTTCATGCTGATATATTTTTCTTTGACTGCTCAACCAAAATATTAAATTCGTTAAAATCTAAATCCCAACTGTTGGCATGCTGACAATTAAATATTTCTATACGCATTCCTGTATCTGGTTCATTAGATACCTCAGCGACCTGATCTGTACCTAAATAGATTTCATAAACTACATTTTCTCTATCCGGCAAGCTCGCTATTTGAGCATGAAGTTTGTTTGTCATTTTGGTGGTACCTAAAAGTCTATAAATTTTCCTTGAGAGCCATATCGCAGCCCCTGAACATTGGACGAAAAAAGATCGGTTACACCCCCATAACACCCTGATTTAGATATATTTTTTAATAAACCCTATTACGTTGGCTAATCTCATAACGGTAGGTTTTATTTCACTTTGCGTAGAAAATTTAAAAACCACCACTTCATCAAAAGTGACATAGTAATAATAATGAGCATATTCAATATCATGAAAAATAGAGGGGATTTTTTTATGATAAAAGTCATCTTTTGTTAGGGGGGTAATTTTTATCACTTATTATTCCGTCACCGTCGAGCACGTACAGCTGATTATCCGGCCACGGGCTGACTGACTGGTAAAAAAATCCCGCCGATTAAAGGCGAGGTTTTTATCAGGGACCTTTCCATACACAGCCACGCTACCGCCCTGAGCTTTGGCAATAAGCCCCGATGCCAGGGTGTGTAACAGAATTCACAACGGCTCATTGAGAAGTGATAAGTAACTGGCCTACATAGTAAAATCCCGCCGACAGGGGTGGGATTTATCTAATTCTTAAAGACAGCAGAGCCTTTTTCTAAATAATTTTTCCACTTACCCATTAAATGATTAATATTTTCCATTTGAGAGTGCGTTGACGGGTCATATCCATCAGAAGGAGGCATATATTTAATAAAACCCTCCATTTCAGACGGATAATCAAAATCAGCATAAATTATTTCAACTTCAGCTAATGGATCTTCAAAGCTATTACGATTACTCCAGAGCCAGCTTAGAACAATAAATAGCCATTTTTTTTTGGTCGTCAGATCATCTTTCTGCTCAAATTCAGAACATAGTTTCTTTAAAAAGGGAGCCATCTGATTTACTTCACCAGGTATTACGAATGATAATTCAAGCTCAGGATTAGTATAACCTCCTGTTAATACATTCTTTTCTGCTTTCTTTATTGGCACGTCTGAGGTAATGAGATTATTTTCATAACCCCATTTTACATCGCACCATGAAAGATGAGCACTTTTATCAATAAAATCAAAAGGTATTGGATATAAATTCATGTCATTTTACCTTCGGCAATCGTTGGTTAGGGGTACCGGTAATGCTGCCACCTTCAATAAATCTTTGGTGTGTTACGTTTCCTTTATTATCATAGATATATTCAAATATACCTTTCTTATCATTAAAGGAACCTTCAGCTTGCAGTAATTTTCTTTTTATACCATCACCGCCTTTGATAGTGAAAACTTTTCCATCCATCAATTGCTCACGGCTCAGATAACTTGCACCTCTATGAGTAGGATTCTGGTTTTAACCCACTGCCAATTCGGTCTGCTTCAAGAAGTTTATTAACTACCGAAGATTTCAATGCTGTTTCCACCATACCAGTGGTTTTCGCAACAACCTTCTCCGTCAGTATCGCGCCACCTTTCACCACTCCGGCACCGCCAGCCAGCAGCCCGGCTATATCGGTCACAAGCTTACCACCCTCAACACCCGCATTAAACGAGCCGCTGGCTCCGGCTTTCTGGTATTCCGTTTCCATACGGTCGATACGGTCGATATAGGACTGCTTCACCGCATCTGAAACATTACCCAGCACATCACCGCTGTTAAACAGCGATTTCAAGGCGTCATAGGTTTCCTGTGGATTGCTGGCAGTTTTAACGATGCTGTCAATCGTGTCATACAGCCCTGCCGGAACCCCGGCGACCATACCCGCCGCAAAGCTCCCGTCCTGCCCCAGGTCTATCGCGGTCCATTTCGCCTGTGCGCCAGCTTTACAGGCTGTGGTCTGACATTCAGCGATTTCTTTCTCTTTCTGAGCCTGCTGTTTCTGGCTTAGATAGTTATTCTCAACCTCAGTCCTGCCTGCAGATGCCCCGCTTCCAACTCCTGCACTGCCATCCACTGCTCCGCCTGTCGCTGCGCCTGCCAGCGTAATAATATTGGCGATAAGCATTTTTTCATCAGCAGACAGCTCAGAAGGCTCCCTGCCAAACAACAATTTACTGAGCGCGTCGTTATAACCCATTAAGCCTGCAGTTAACCCGCCCGCAGCGCCTCCAGCCACGCTACCGCCCTGAGCTTTGGCAATAAGCCCCGATGCCAGGGTGTGCAACAGAATTCGCAACGGCTCATTGTCTTGCGAAACCTGCTTCACCATCTGTGCCAGCAGCGGAGCCGCACCGGCTGCGACCGCCCCGCCTACGTTCCCGCCCGCAAGGCCGGCAAACACGCCGCTGATGGCCTGCGCGGCAATCTGCATTTTTGAGCCAATACCATATTTATCTTCGGCTGCCTTATCCAGCACTTTTTCTTTTTCAACGTCAGTCAGCTTGTTGAATTCACTGTCGTTCTCAAGCTTTTTCTTCTGCTCTTGCTTCTCCTGTTCCTTCAGATAATCGAACGTCTGCGTAATGACCTGCTGTGCCAGTGCGGCCATCTCGCGCTGTGCGGTGAGGCTGTTCTGCACTTTTTCCGCATCGAAGCTGTCCATTAGCGCATTCTCTGCGGACGCCGTGTCCCGACTGAGTTGCAAGACATCCTGCTGCTGACCGTCCGGGTTTCGTATCTCGATAGTACCCGGCGAGATGGCGCTGTAGGTGGTTGAACCCGCACACCGCAGAAGCGGCCACGGAAGATCCCGGAAGGGACGATTGAGTGTCGGCAGACCTAAGGTAGCTCGCTGGTTATAAAGTAAAATCCCAGCTGTAAGGGCTGGGATTCCATCTTGGTTAGGATACTTTCAATTCTTCCATTGCTTCCTCTAATATCTGCAAAAAGCTGCTCAGACTAAATTTCATTGCATTCTGTTCAGCTAACATTCTGGCATCTGAGAAGAATTCGATCTCAATATTATCAGGACCTTTATCTTTGTTTAATTGGCAAACTATTTGATCCTTATAAGAGATCTCTGCTGTGATTTTTTCGTATTTAGAATCACTGAAGAACGTTATTTCAAAATTGTTATCCATATTTTTATCTCGGCATTTTAGGATCTAAGAAACCAGAAAATGAACCATCAGAGTTATATCGCACCCCTCTACCGTCAGGAAGTCTGTATTCTACGCCCCCTCTGGACAGGTCTGTTTTTACAGTGTTTTTATTGTTCAAAACTTCGTTTACAAACTGATTAGCTGCTTCGCTTTTTTGTGCGGGATTACCTTTTAATGGTTCAAAAACACCGCCAGGTCTACCTGCATGTTTTTCCCACGCTCTGGCCGCTGCTGATAATCCTTGCTCATTAATTGGCTCATTGGCCGAAGAGACAAGATCATCTTTTTTGAAACGATCAAAATTATTATTCTGTTTATTCTCATTATTGCGCGCATTCTCCTCATCCTGAGGCTCCCAGCCGCCCGGTGTTCCGGATCCGGATCCACTCAGTTCAGCCTTCTCTGCATCGGTCAGATCCTTTCCAATATTAGGCTGATTTGCGCTGCTTTCGCCAGTATCTTCAGAACAGGCCCGCCCGAATGAACACTGTGTGGCTTTATCTATGGCTTCACCAAAATCTTTCAGCGAACCGTCCAGGCCGGAAGCTATCTGCTTATCCGCATCCTGTTTGACCTGATCGCCGGGGCCAACGGGCACGCCCGGTACAGGCACTGGTGCAGGCAGAATAAGATTGTTGTTTTCGAGCGACGTTTTACCCGCCTGCGCCCCCGCAACCGCATCCGCCGTGCTGTCACCAACAACGCCACCGGCAAGTCCTGCCGCCAGTGTCCCCAGCGCGCTTATCGTCTGGCGCTGCTCTTCCGTCAGGTCTTTACGGTCAACGCCCGGATACATCTGCTGGGCTATGTATTCACCCATTACCGCGCCGGAGGCCCCTGCTAATGCGCTGTTGCCCGCAGCCCAGGAAGTTACTGCACCAACCACGGCATGAGCCATCAGGTTGGCTTGTGTGTTCACCACATCCTTACCGTCAGGGCCTTTTGTGGTGGTCATATTATGAATTTGCTCAGCGAGGTAAGGCGCCGCCGCGCCGCTGACTGCCTGAGCGATATTCCCACCCGCCAGACCCTGCACCGCCGCAGTCGCCGCCTGGATACCCTGCTGGATGGCGCTGCCGGTTCCCCATTGCTGTTGGGCCGTTTTATAGCCGGAGGTTTCCGTCAGGGCTTTATTCCAGGCGGCACGTTCTTCCTTCGTGGCATTCTCACCCGGTTCTTTAACGCCTTTCGCAGCCAGCTCTGCCTTACCGGCTTTTGTGGCTTCTATCTGGCCCTGCGTCCTGGCAATATCCATTGCTTGCACGCCGATCTCACCTATCAACTGCGCTGTCTGCAGACGTTTTTGTTCTTTCTCTTTGTTAAAGATCGGACTGATACTGTCGTTAGCATGCTCGGTATCACGGCTCAAGTCATCCACATTCTGCTGTTGATTGGCTTTATCACGAACAATGATTGTGCCCTGTGCCACAGCAGACTGGGTGGTTCCTTCTGCATGCCCGGAACCCCCTGCGCCTGCCAGCAGTGTATTTGCCATATTGCCCGCAAACTGCCCCCCCATGCTCGCACCAGAACTAATACCAATTCCCGCATGTTCGGTTTTATAATCTGCTTCATTATGAATATCGGTATAACCCAGGGTACCGGTATCAAGACGATTTTTATCAGCGTCCGCCTGGCTGGCAATTACGGCGCCGTTCAATTGCGTGTGATTACCGACCGTAATGTCGAAACCGCCCTTACCCGCATAAATCCCGCTCTGGTCAGTCACACTGTCATAATTGCTGTGCATCTTGTCCTGACTGACGTTGACGTAACCAGAGCCCGTCATGGAACCAAAGGTGAAACTGCCTCCTGCCCCAAAACTGGTTTGTTTCGAATCGTAATTGTCGCTGTCCTGAAGGCTGGCCATCGTCAGGTCACGCCCAATATCAGCTTTGACGCTGTTGCCATTCACCTGCGCACCGCTGAGCGTGGTATCACGGCCGCTAGTAATAGATACATCTCCACCGCTATCCAGAGTGGTCTCACTCCAGACAGTACCATTGCCTTTTTCATGACCTTTAGCGCCATTGACGCTGGCAAAGATACTAAGCCCTGCACTGCCCGACCCTACGCCAAAGCTGATCCCAACTCCGCCACCGCTGCTGCTGTTCTTTCCGGTGGTCTGTTGCGTGTTAGACGCCGCGGCCAGTGTGATGTCGTTTGCTGCATGTAAGGAGGTATCGCCAGCGGCTTTCAGCTGACTGCCGGCAATCAGCAGGTCACCGCTATTAACACCGTTTCCTTTACCGGTCGCATCAATACTGAGATTTTTTCCGGCATTGATCGTTGAGCCGCTAACCGTGTCTGATTGTTGGTGTTGTTGTGATTTAGATTGTTGAGTAGTCAGTGACAGACTGATGCCAATGCCGTTGTTGGGATCGCCATTTGCCTGTGCGAGCTGACTTCCCTGATTAGCTTGTACACCGGAGAGTACCGCTTTTGTCGCCTGTAATGCGGCAAGTCGTCCGTCACTCTCCTGCTTTGCAGATTGCGCTGCGGCAATAGCACTATTGACTGCTTCAGCCACTGCACCGGAGAGCGCAAGAGTCAGGCCACTCGTGCGTTGTTCAAACCGTTCATCACGCGTCCGTACGTCATGGCCCGGAGTGATTGTCACGCTATCGCCCTGGAGTGCCATGTTACCACCGGCAATAAGATCGGCACCGTTGACCTGAAGTTGCTTACCAGCCGTAATTGAAACATCCCCGGCGGTGCTACCCACCGTGCTAATGCTTTGACTTTGCGTAGTCCCTTTCTGCTTCATCTCGTGAAGAGATTTACTGCTACCAATGCTAATCCCTAGCCCACCGGTACCCATCAAACCGCTTTTTTTGGTTTCCGAGAAACGCCAGGCCGAATCCATGTTGGTTGCGGCTGCGATCTCAACGTTATTACCTGCGTTTAGGTCAACTTTTCCGTCACCAACCACTTGAGAACCCTTAACCAGCAGGTCATTTCCAGCAGAAACGGAGACATTATTCCCGCTTAGCAGCGTGCCTTTTTCATTGGTTGCACTGTCTTCCTGAATGGTATGCGTCGTCTTCTTGCTGAGCAGACCTTTTTTGGTTTTGGTTTCTTCTTTGTAGTAATAATCGCTCTCTGTTGCAGTACCCAGATCTACGTTATTACCGGCGTGCAATGTAATGTCCTGTTGAGCCGTTATATCACTCGCCTGACTGTTGATGTCATGGCCTGCTATTAATGAAGTATTGCCGCCGCTGGCTATTTCAGTGCCCTGCTGACGCACGGTTTCATTGATCACCGTTTTCTTGCTGCCGCGCTCGCTGTTGCCGGATGTTGTCGCTTCCGCTTCAAGGTTGATATCACGTCCCGCCTGAAGACCAATATCACCCTCTGCTGCCAGCGCTGCCGCCTGACTGGTTATATCCTGCCCGGCTCTTAACGTCAGATCGCCGCCGCTGGAAAGCGTTGTGCGCTCGGCACCTGAGCTATGCGTTTCTTTGTTGCCTATTTTGCGGCTTTCGCTGGTCGCGATGCTGTTGAGACTGAGGTCGTGCCCGGCATTGAGCAGCAGATCGCCACCAGCATTGAGTGAGGCACCGGTGATATTTATATCGTTGCCGGACTTCAGACTGAGCGCATCTTGTGACGTAATCGCCGCCTTCTGGCCAATCAGCGTCTTGCTTGCCTGCACCGGTCCGTTGCCGCCTATCTTCCACATTGAGCTGGCGGTGATGTTATTGATGTCACCGTTAATGCTCTCCAGAGCAACTTTTTTACCACTGATGGTTGAGCTGACGTTGTTGATATCGTTTAACGCGCCTAGCTGAAGGTCACTGCCCGCTTTAATGAGACCGGCGTTGAGATTGTCGATGTTATTCTGACTGTCTATCGCTACGGCGTTCTGCGCAGTAATGCTGCTGCCACTGTTGGTGATATTGCCACCTGACAGCGTGACGTTATTACCTGCAATTACGCTGCCGTCATTCATCGCTGCGTCTTTGGATGACAGGTAAACTTTAGGGACCAGTACTGTCTGGCCATTCACTGAAGCGGACTCCCACCAGATAATGCTCTTATCCAGTGACGCGATCTGTTCTGCCGTCAGAGATATACCAAACTGCAGCCCGAGTGATTGCTGTGCCGCTGCCGCGTTATCCATCAGGTACTGCATCTGATCCAACTCGGATCCAATCCCATTCAGATAGCGGCTACCGGTCTGATTAAGCACGGTATTGCTGACGTAACGCGTATCAAACGCCGCATCGCCGAGGAAGCGGTAATCGCTTTCAGGTTTCAGGTTGAGGCGATCAAGCAGATAGGCCGAACCGAGGAAGGTGTTTACATCGGTATATTGCTGACGCGTTTCCTGCAACGCACTCCCCGGCTGTTTACCCAGCAGCGCATTGAGATCGCCAAACAGACTGCTATCGAGTTGCCCTAATCCATTGAGTTTTGGGTTGAGGGTGATCAGGTACGGACTTTTGCTGTCTCCTGTAACGAAGTAGCCATTTTCACTGGAGGGTAGCGGATAGGCGCTGGTGTCGACGTTCGCAGCGGCGTAATGGTGAAGCGATGCGGGCAGCACACTGGTGCCACTGGCGGCATTATGTGCCTTTTCAACGTCAGTGAGGTTTTTTGTCGCTTCTGACCGATCCACCAGCGTCGCGCCGCCGTTAACCTGCTGCAGCGCATTTTGCAGTTGATCGCGCCATTCTGGCGAGTTGATCGCCACATTCTCACTGCCCGTCAACTGCTGGCGTTGTAATGATGTCGTCTTGTTTATGCCCGACAGACCGCTGAGGGCTGGTGCGGCCAGCGTATTCCCGCTCCATCCGGCATTCGCCGTGGTTGAGGTGTTGCTGATGTCGCCGCTGAAGCTGGCATTGACGCTGCCTCCCGCCTGGATAACGGCCCGTAATCCGTCCCCTGTGTAAGTCGTCTCATATTCAGGAGTGCCAGACAAAATGTACGTGACGGTTTCATCGCTGGTGTTACCCCTGTTTATGGCGAACCGATCCGGGTCGTAAAACTCTACGTTGCTTGCGCCAATGTTATCCTCACCAGGTTTTTTCTTAACAATGACCTGCATAACAGGCCTTATGTCTGCTAATGAGGTGTAGGTTAAATATTGGCTGGTTGTCCCGTTCTGCCAGGATGCATTATTCAACTGTCCTCCTGACAGATTCGCATTCCTGCCGGCAAGCAGATAACTTGCCTGATTGTTCAGCGTAGAAGCACTCACTGAAAGGTCCCGGCTTGCCGCGATCCGACCAGCTCCTCCGTCAGCAAAAGCAGTTACGCTGGTTTCGCTCACCAGATAGCGCTTTACGCGTGTTTTTTCAGTTGGTGCAAGATAGGCCCGTACGGTTCCGCTCGCGCCGTGTCCACTGCTACCACCTTTAGATTCTTTGAAATAGTAACCTAACTCTTTATTTTCAACAGAAAAGTCAGCCAACTCCAGCTCAAAAGACCCGCTTTCAGCTCCAGCTGGAATACCGGGCCCCTCAATGGTGGTGGAACTCGTCGTGAGCCCATCCCGCGTATTAAGCAGATGCCCGGTTTTAATGGTGATATCACCATTCTGTGACTCAATCGTCCCGGACGTATTAATCACCTCCCCGTTGGCATTCCCCGCCGCATCTCGCTGCAGCCAGAGACTGTTACCTGCCAGCATGTCGCCGCGTTGATTTTGGATACTGTTGCCGTACAGATAGAGATTTTGGCCGGCATACAGCAGCGCGGTGTTAATGATGCTGCCTGGCGAGTTGATGGTCAGATTGCCAAGCGTGCCGGTAAAGCCATTCACCACGACATCGCTGCGACTGGTCAGCGCCAGATTGCCGCCGCCCTGTAATGACCCTGCGCCGTTCAGGTTGATGCGGTTGCCGCTGAGGCTGCTGTCGCCGGTTCCGGTGGTGATCTGTCCGTTATTGGTGAGATCGCCCCCGGCACTCAGCGTCACTGCCTGACCCTGCATCTGGCTCTGGTTCTCGATAGCACCATTGCTGCTAATGCTGAGGCGGTTGCCTGCCGCCAGCGTGTTTCTGCCGGTAAAACCATTGATTAACTGCAAGGTAGCGTCGCCCAACGCCACGACCTGACCGAGCTGATCAAATCCGGTACTTTTCAGCAGCAGACTGCCGCCACTGAACAGTCTCCCCGAAGCCTGATGGGTGACCTGGGTGGCATTGACGGTGAGCTGGTCAACGCCTAACACCGTTCCGCTGTTATTGAGCTGTGCGTAATTGACTGCCAGATTGCCGCCCTGTGCCATGCCCTGATTCTGCAGTTGCGAGCCGGTGAGCGTTCCCTGTTGATCGGCAAGCAATGTGCCGCTGTTGCTGGCACTGGCGGCGTTAAGAGTCAGTTGCGCCGCCTGTAGCCAGCCACTGTTGGTGAGCTGGGGGGTATTAAAGGTCAGCTCACCCGCTGAAAGTACTTTGCCGCTATTATTTGCTGTGTTATTTGCCGTAATACGGGCGGTGCCACCCTGAATCAGACCATAGTTGTAAAGCTCCGGCGTGGTCAGCGTCAGTCCACTCTTACTGAGCAATGTGCCGCTGGCGTTATTAGTCAGCCGACCGCTGGCAGTGATTACAAGGTTATTATCCCCCTGAATACGCCCGCCGTTATTGACTGCCCCGGTGGTGACTTCAAGGGTTTGTCCCTGAATCTGCCCGGCGTTACTTAACGACGCTGAATGCAGATCCAACTTGCCAGCGCTCAACAGCGTTTTATTCTGCTGCTGCGTCAGTGCCCCGTTAAGCTGAACGCTGAGTGCATCCACACCACTGATGTCGCCATTATTGTTTAACGTCCCACCCTGCAGCGTCAGGTTTTTAGCGATCCACTGACCCTGGTTCGTGAAATTAAGGGCATTGAATACGGCGCTGCCGTTGGCCGAAATCTTGCTGCCAGAAGTGGATGTGAGGTTATCGCGCAGTGTGATTTGCAGGCCGTCCGCGCTCTGGATGGCACCGCCATTCGTCAGGCTATTGGCATCCAGCAGAATTTGCTGTCCCTGCCAGATGCCGTTATTGGTTACAGTGTCACCGGTTAGGCTCAACGTGCCCTGAGTCAGCAGCTTACCGCCGGCATTATTGATAAGAACGCGCGACGGTGTTGCCTGCGCGATGCGCATTCTCAGCGCACTGCGCTGTTGCAGCGGCCCAAGAGTTAGCGACTTCAGGCCAATCAGACTGCCCTGATTGGTTACGCTGGCTGGCGTAATATCCAGCGTTTCGCCCTGCACGGTACCCGTGTTGTTCAGTGCGCCGCCATTAAGCGTCATGGCTTTCTCAGCCAGCATCGAACCGTTATTCAGCAGATTTTGCGCTGAAAACTGCGCGGTTCCTTCTGAAAGCAATTCACCGTCGTTGCGCAATTCTTCATCGATTGCGGCCGACATCCCGTCCGTGCCCAGTAATGAACCCTGGTGCCACCAGGTGTTGGCGGTAATATGTGCGTTGGCACCCTGCAATGTTCCGGCCGTACTGAGATTGCTGGCATTAAGGAGGAGATCACCAGCACTTAACGCTTTACCCGTTGAGGTCTGCGTCAGATCGTTGGTGGCTTGTGCATCAAGAGAAGAGGCTCCTTGCCACAGTCCACTGTTACCCAGAGAGCCACCACGTAGCTGCAGACTCGTCGCCATGATTTTGCCGCTATTCAGCAAAAGGACTGCGGTGATCTTTGCTTTACCGCCCGTTAGCAAACTGCCACGGTTATCAAGTAATGTTGATGATGTCCCCATTAAGGCAGCTTTACCGTTTACGGTACCGGTATTAAGCAGTGAATCGAGTTGATAAGTAAGCCTCTGTCCCTGCCAGACACCGGCATTGTTGAAGGTTGACCCCGTCAGCGTTAAGTCACCGCCGCTGAGCAGCACGCCATCAGCACTATTCGTAACTTCCCGGCTATTGAGCAACAGCGCATTGTCAGCCTGCAGCAGGCCCGTGTTATTGACCTGCTGTGCCGTCATGTTCAGTTGATCGGCCGCCAGCGTACCGGCGTTGGTGATGTCACCGCTGGTCAGATTAAAATCCTTTTCACTCACCAATGTGCCACTGTTATGCAGCGCTCCGCTGACCTCAGCACTCAGCAGTGTGGAGACGCGGGTGTTGCCTGCGTTCTGCCAGCTTTGCAGCGCTACATCAAGCCGATCGGCCTCTACAGAGCCCTGATTATCTAAGGCGTTGCCCTGAACATTCAGCGTCCCACCGCTCAGCAACTGTCCACCGCGCTTGTTGCTAACGTCTCCGCCCCGCAACGCCAGGGTTTTTGTACCCTGCATCAAGCCGCTGTTGATCAAATCGCCCTGTAGGGTCAGCACCTGCGCCATCAGCCGGCCGCTGTTATCGGTGGAACTGGATGTGAGTGTGAGCTGTTGTCCCTGCAGCAAGCCCTGGTTATCAAGCTTATCCGCAGCGACCGTCATCTGGCCTCCGCTGAGCAACGTCCCGCTGTTCGTCAGCTGTTTGCCCTGGGTTTGCAGAGACCCGGTACCCTGCAGCGTACCCGTATTAGTGACCTGGGCGGTGTCGATATCCAATTTTTCAGCGGCTATCTGGCCTGCGTTAGCAAGCGAGTTGTTCTGTAAAGACAGGGTGTTATCCGCAAGAAGCAGACCGCCCTGCTGATTATTCAAAATCGTGTTGTGTGCAGCAATATCAGCCGCATTAATTTCACCCTGATTGGTCAGATTGCTGCCGGACAGCGACAGCGTGGCACCGCTGGTGATCAGCCCGCTGTTATTCAGTTCAGGAAGGTTCAATGCAAAGCTGTTATCAGAGCTGAGCGTGCCACCCGCGAGGTTTGTTAAGCGATTACCCGTTATACCAAGCGATTGTGAGCCTTGAATCAAGCCGCTGTTATCAATTTCCGCGCTGCTGAGTGACAGAACTGGCGCTGAAAACACGCCAAGATTCACCAGGCTGTTGCTGTTAATAGCCAGGCTATTCACCGCAGAAATCGCCGCGCCTTTACTGTTCTGCAGGTCGGTCGCCACAACAGTAGTCGTTGCGCCGGCCAACATGCCTTTGTTATTCAATTGCTGCGCAGTAGCCGACAAATTTTTGCTGGCCGTTATCTGGCCACTGTTGTCGAACCGGTTTTGCGCCCGCAGTTGTATGCCGGCATCGCTAACCAGCGTGCCCTTTTCCAGAGCAATATCCTGCACGGCATTAACCGTCACCTGCCCGCTGGCCTTGTTATCACCGCTGAGGGTCACCGAACTGGCATTTGCCGTCAGCGAACCGCTGCTCAGACTATTGTTTAGCGTCAGTTTCCCCTGAGCATCCAGCACCATATCGCCCTGCCGCGCATTGAGATTACCGAGGTTAACGCCAACCCCTTTTTCGCTCGACACCAGATGAATACGGTTGGCATACATGCCACCCAGCGCGCTGGTATCCACTGCGACAGAAGGTGCCGCGCCTTCGCCAGCAATGGGTGTGATCGATCCATCTTTCCCAACCCGGTTTGCACCGACCGTCACCGTCAAATCTTTCGCGTAGATCCCGGCATTGATCTCCGTGGCGCGCGCGACGATCGACACCGCATCGGCGCTGCTGCCATCAAGCCCCTGTCCTTCAACAATCACCGAACCTTTTGTGACTTCAAGTGAAGCCAGATTGCCGTTTGCATCCAGCTGCGGTTTACCGGTCGTCAGCGTGGCGTTTGGCGTATTGATAAAGCCGCAGCCGTTACAGGTGATGCCGTAGGGGTTGGCCACGATGACATTGGCCGCTTTGCCCGCCACTTCTGTGTACCCCTGCAGCTGTGAGCGGTTGGCACCCACCACTTCGTTAATGATCGACTGCGCTTCATGACCGGCTTTCAGGTTGGGGTTATTTTGGATCAGCCCGCCAAGTTGCGTCTGAGTTAGCTGTCCAGTGGCGTTATTGAGGATCAGCCCCTCTTTACCGACGTTGTACTGCTGATACTGGTTATGGGAAACACCGGCCTGGTTGGGTGTGGCGATATTTACCACAGGCACGCCGTTGCCGGCCGCATCCATTTTGGTGCCGGGCGTCACCGGGGTGATCTGGTCAGCAAAAGCCGGCAGCAAAGGTTGCGTGGCAATCAGACCGCAAATCAGGTAGCTCAGCGCGCGACGAAAAAGGGAAACGGGTTGACGATCGTCCATAATCATTGCCTCTTAGAAAGTCAGCCCGATCCGGGCATAAATACTGATATTGTCGGGATGCAGCGAGTCAGGATGGCTGAGCGGTACACCGAGGGTGTATTGGGTGTAGACGTGCTGATTACGGGTGGTGATGCCAACGGCACTTCCCCACAGCGACCCGGTGTAGCCACGGTTGAATTTGTCGCTTTTGAGCCAGCCACCGTCGAGGGCCACAGTGGTGCTGATTTCTCCCACCACCGGCAACGTCATCAGGCTGACATTCACCTCGTTGCGCAGGTTGCCACCCACGTCACCGCTAAGGTATTGCTCTTTAAACCCGCGCACTGAGCTTTCCCCACCGAGGGTCAGGCGTTCACTGCCGTAAAGTCTGTCCGGTGACCACTGGCCATAAAAACTGCTCAGCCACCACACCCGCGCCGTCAGCGGACGTTGATAGCTGCCGCTCAGGCTCCATTTACGAAACTCAGCCTTGGGCAAGTCGCCGTTTTTTCCCCGATCGTTTTCCGCATTGAGCCACGGCATCCCACGACTGAACATCGGGTTGAGGGTGGCCACGCCGCCGGCGATTTTTTGGGTGTGAGCGATCCCTGCCTGCAGGCTGGTAATTTTGCGACTGCTGGTTTGCAACAGCGTGCTGTTGAGATAGTTGTGGTTGGAATAATGATTGAGGCCGAGCTGAACGCCGGTTTTGATATCGCCATTACGAAACAGCACCCAGGAACCATTTAAGCGGTGCGAAATGTTGTCGCCGTTGCTTAGCCAGGTATATCCGTTATTCTCGAAGCTGCTGTGATAGCTGCTCCAGCTGTAACTGTAATCCAGCAGTCCATAGCCATAAGGCACGCTCACGCCGGCCTGCAGGTTCTGGGCGTCACGCCATTGACTGAACGCGCTGCTTCGGCCACCGCTGATGAACCACTTGTCAGCAATGCCCAGGAAGTTATTCCCGGTTAGCGCTCCGTTTATCTGGCCAACACCGGTGGATTTTTGTCCGCTGTTATCAAAACTGAGCGACGGGCTTAACGGGAATTGCGATACCGTCGCGAGGTTCACCACGGAATAACCCGCTTTTGGCGAGGGCAGGATTTCGATTTGCGCAGGCGTGTTTTGCACGCGATTGATTTGTTCCATTCCCTGCTCAATATCCCGCAGGTTCAGAATTCCCCCTTCCATTCCCGGAAAGGTCGTTTGTAAAATGCGCGCATGTGCACCATCCAGACGAATGCTGTCCAGCCTGCCTTCCAGCACCGGAATAACCAGTTCGCCCTGCGTGAGATCCTGCTCGGTTAAAAATGCCCGACTGGTGATATAGCCACGTTGCATATACCAGTCTGAGATAGCGTGTACCAGCGCATTAATTTCCGGTAAGTTCAGACAACGATTAATATAAGGGCGGATAAACGTGCGTTTTTGCTTTTCTGATATCAGCGTGGAATTTTTGATTAGAATGTGACGAACGGTGAAACACGGTCCATTCTGATTGGGCTGCGGAACGGGCCGGCTTTCAGGCGTGGCCGCATGCCACAGCGCATCGCGCTGATCCTGATTCTGCTGCAGACGCTGGCTTTGTTCATTCTGAATGAAATCATGATCGCCCGGTGACAAGGGTGCCGCTAAGGCGCTGAACGTCATTAGTCCGATGGCTAATGCCACCCACTTCCCTGTATTAAGTTTCATAAGTCTGCTGAACGTTATTCTGATTGTAAGGATTGTGTAAATGATGAAAAGAAGAATATCACTTTAACAATCAGAAAGTTCCCTAACAACAAAAATAATAATAATAAAATACCACTCGCCGTTAATTCACTATTAGCGTTTGCACTAAGTTAAATTAATAGAACCACTAACTCAAATGTGTAAATAACATGTCTGTGCAGACCATCCTAATCCACGACTGAGATTAGGATGGCTGATAATTGAAGGCGATAAAGAGGTATAAAAATTGCCCAGCTTGATGTGTTGCTTATGGTTTAAATCAGTTCGGATAGCGGGTCAGGAATATTAATCGCTTAGGATTACCGCAACGCGATATCGGCACTCTCATTGACCAACGCCGCGGCAAACGCCTCTTTGCCTGGCCCTGCCAGCCATTCCTGCAGTCGGGTTAAATGACCAAACTCCTGGTTCAGCGCCGGCAAATCCGCATGACCGGCGCAGCGACCGTCGTCTATCACGGCAGCCAGACGCTTGAGAAAATCATTCTCATTGAGCAGCGTCTCGGAGAAACGCTGATAGTGGATAGGTTTACGGGCCGCCTGGCTGAGCAAAGCCTGCAAATCATTCCCGGTAACCCGATCGCCGGCGATCTCGAGGGTTCGTCCCGCAAACTGTTGCGGCTTGCTAAAAATTTCAACCACAATTTTGCCGATGTCCTGCACGGCGATAAGCTGAAAAGCCTGCTCCGGGCGAGCAAAGAAGGTGAATTTATCCTGATCCAGCCCCATGCCAGGCAGCAGCAGCAGTTCCATAAAGGCCGCTGGTCGGATAATCGTATAGCGAATTTCCATCTGCCGTATATGGTTCTCAATCTCGGTCTTGCTGTCAAAATGCCCCAGCCCGGTGGGGCCCTGACCTGCGGCGTTCACCGAGGTGTAAACCAGATGCTGAACCCGTTGCTCGACGGCGAAATCGGCGATCGTCTTGCCGTAACGAATTTCCTGCTCATCCGTCACGCCGTAGGCTTCACCCTGCCCTGAACTTGGCTGGATGCTGAATACGCCATAGACGCCGCGCAGTGCTTCGCGGATAGATTCACCGTCGTTGAAGTCGCCCTTTACCAACTGCGCGCCAGCGGCCGCCAGACTCATGGAGGCGGGGCTGGTCAGATCGCGAACGAATGCCCTGACCGGTAGGCCACGGGATAATAATGCAGAAGCCACGGCTCCACCTTGCTGACCGGTGCTGCCAAAGACCAAAATGGGGCGATTGTGCGGATGATTAAGCGTCATAGTGCTCTCCTTGTTATCAGAGATCTTATTAGTATACTATTTATACCTGATTGCAATTAGGTACCTGAATGCCACCAGGTAGCCTGGAGTATCCTTCCTTATGTCTTCATCAACGCCTCAACAGCTGGAATCAAGTCGGGTGATTCTGGAAGAGTTAACCAGTAAATGGACGCTGCTGGTCCTTAATGAACTCTGTCATGGACCCGTGCGCTTCAATGCACTGCGACGCGCGATGCCGGACATCACGCAAAAGGCGCTGACGCAGACGCTGAGGAGACTGGAAGCCAATGGATTTATTACCCGCACGGTACTGACCCAGTCGCCGGTGGCGGTGATCTATGAAATATCCGCCCTTGGGCGTTCGTTAGAACCGCATCTACAGGCGATTTTGCTGTGGGTTGAGCAGAATAAGGGGGAAATTGAGGCGGCTAAACGTAACTGGGTCGGTTAATATCCTAAACAATCTCTTTAAAAGGAAGGCCTGCATGGAAATGCATAAAGCATCAAAAGGCGTCTTTGTTACACCTCCGCCATTACGGGCGAAAAACCACTTTAGTTCGCCTGACCTGATTGATTGTTACGGGGTTATTTTGCCTGCGGGCACCCGGGCAGATGCCTACTGGCTTGCTCAGATTGCCTTTTCAAAGCCGCCGGCCCTGTTTCGTGGCCTGATGAAATTGCGGGATATGATAGTCTCGCCTTTTTGCGTCAAAACCTCCGAAGAGATTAAGCATCACGACAGCAACGTCGATCATATCGCCTTCTTCCCGGTGATCCACTCCTCACCTGACGAAGTAGAGCTGGGAATGTTGGACAGCCATCTGGATTTCAGGGCCTGGTTTACGCTTGATGCTACCGACGCCGGGATGATGCTGCGTTCAACAACCAGCGTAAAGGTGAACAGCTGGTTTGGCAGAATTTATCTTTTTGTCATTACCCCGTTCCACGTCGCGGTGGTGCGATCCGCTCTGCGCCGGGTTGTCTCGCGATCGGGAGATCCGGACTGGCAGCCTGGGGCTAAAAATTTGACCACGATTTAAAAAGACAACTTTCCCGGCAAGACGAGTGTGTTATTGCGATCGTCGCTAAACGATCGCAATAACTCGCGGTTAGTTCAGTGGATCAGAGTGATTAACTGACGTCTTCCCAGCGGCGAAAGAGAACGCTGGCATTGACGCCGCCGAAACCGAAGCCGTTTGATAATGCATAGGTGATGGCCGTTGGACAGGCTTTTAATGCCACAAAATTCAGTCCTTTTCCGGCCTCATCAGGATGATGCAAATTCAGCGTCGGTGGAATCACCTGGTCACGCAGTGCCAGCAGGGTAAAGATGGCTTCAATCCCGCCCGCTGCGCCCAGCAAATGGCCGGTCGCAGACTTTGTCGAGCTGATGGCCACATCAGATTCTGTGCCAAACACCGACTTAATGGCCGCCAGTTCGCCCCGATCACCCACCGGGGTTGAGGTGGCATGGGCATTGATATGCTGAATGTCGTCAGCCTTAACCCCCGCCTGACCTAACGCCAGTTCCATTGCCCGCCGGGCACCGCTGCCGTCTTCCGGTCCTGCCGTCAGATGCCAGGCATCGGCACTGGTGCCATACCCTACCAGTTCGGCAAGCGGGGTCGCGCCGCGCGCCAGCGCATGCTCAAGCGATTCGATCACCAAAAGTCCGGCGCCCTCTGCCATCACAAAACCATTGCGATCGCAGTCAAAGGGCCGTGATGCCTGTTCCGGTGCATCTGCAAATCCGGTTGAGAGCGCGCGCGCAGCGGCAAAACAACCCAATGTGACGCGATCGATGGCTGCCTCGGTGCCGCCGCAAAGGGCAATATCCGCTTCACCACATCGAATTAGCCGGGCCGCATCGCCAATCGCCTGAACGCCTGCAGCACAGGCGGTGATCGGTGCGCCGAGCGGTCCCCGGAAACCATAGCGGATCGAGACATGGCCAGCCGCCATATTGGCAAGGAATGAGGGCGCAGTGAACGGTGATAGCCTGCGCGGACCTCGGGTATCTGTCGTCCTCACCGCATCCGCGATGGCACCAAACCCGCCCACGCCGGAGGCGATAATGGTGGCGGTTCGTTGCTGCTGATGGTCATCCTCAGGATGCCAGCCGGCCTGCGTCAGCGCTTCTTCGGCCGCAACGAGGGCAAATTCGATGAAACGGTCCATTTTCTTGCGTTCTTTGGCGGCGATAAACCGATCCGGATCGTAGCCTGCCTCAGGGTCTTCTGACAGAGAAGGAACCTGGCCTGCGACGGTAACGCCGGTTCCTTCTCTGATTTCAGGCGACAGGCGGGTAATCCCCGAGCGCCCTTCCAGCAGCCTTTGCCAGACTTTCTCCGTGCCGCATCCCAGAGGGCTGACCAGGCCGCAGCCGCTCACGACGATGCGCATGTTGTTATGACTGTTCATGGGGGACTACCTCTTTATCGTCAGGCGTTGATTGCTGGGGGCGAATTTTGAACCAGATTGCGTACATCGCCGGCAAGAACACCAGCGTGATGATGGTGCCACCGAATGTCCCGCCAATCAGGGTATAAGCCAGGGTTCCCCAGAATACGGAGTGTGTCAGGGGAATAAAGGCCAGAATCGCGGCCATTGCCGTCAGTAATACCGGCCGGGCGCGCTGCACCGTCGCTTCCACCACTGCATCGAATGGCGCAAGTCCTTCGCGTTGGTTGTGATCGATCTGCCCTATCAGGATCAGCGTGTTACGCATCAAAATCCCCGACAGCGCGATGAGGCCGACCAGCGCATTGATACCAAACGGCTGGTTGAAGAGCAGCAGCGTGGGCACGACCCCCACCAACCCCAGTGGCGCGGTGAGGAAAACCATCACCATCGCCGACATCGAGCGAACCTGCAGGATAATAATCAACAGCGTCATGGCTATCATGATCGGGAACAGCGGCGCCATCGCTTTGGTGGCTTTGCCGGATTCTTCGATCGATCCCGCCTGTTCGATGCGGTATCCGGCCGGAAGCTGGGCGATGATCGGCTGCAAAGCGGTCATGATTGCCGTGGAGACATCCGGCGGCTGCAGGTGCTCGGCAATATCGCCGCGCACGGTAATCGTCGGGGTGCGATCGCGACGACGCAGAAGCGGATCTTCCATCCGCACGTCAACCGTCCCAATTTGAGATAGTGGAATGCGCTGGCCGGCTGAACCCACCAGGGTGAAACCGGCGATTTTTGCCGGATCGAGCCGGATATCGCCTGCCGCACGTGCCATGACCTGCACCGAACGAATATCTTCACGCACGGAGGTCAGCGGAACGCCTGACAGCAGGAACTGAAGCTGTTGCGCCACCGCATTGGAGGTCAGTCCCACCGCCTGCAGGCGATGCTGATCAAGTGTGAAATGCAGCGTCGGCACGCGTGGGCCCCAGTCAGTATTGACGGTCCTCATCATCGGGCTGGCCTGCATCACGGCTTCAACCTTGCCGGCGATGGTGCGCACGGTGTCGGGATCAGGTCCCATCACACGATAGGCGACCGGATACGGGGAATACGGACCAAACACCAGCTGCGTCACCCGCACGCGCGCTTCGGGCGCCAACCCCGCTGCTACGGCGTCACGAAGCCGAAACTTAAGCGTTTCACGCGCTTCCTGACTGTCGGTCAGCACCACAATCTTGGCAAATGACGGATCCGGTAGTTCTGGTGCCATGGCCAGATAAAAACGCGGCGGCCCCTGTCCGATGTAAGACGTGGTGATTTGTGCCTCTCTTTGCTTTCTAAGCCAGCTTTCGATTTTCGCGGTTGTGGCGCTGGTCTGCTCAATCGAGGTGCCATAAGGCATCTGCACTTCTACCAGCACTTCCGGGCGATCGGAGGTCGGGAAAAATTGTTTATTCACCACGCCCATGCCGACTATCGCCACAGCGAAGAGGGCAATGACGCTGCCGGCCACCATCCACTTGCGTGCAATGACGCGGGTCAGTAAGCGGCGAAAGCGGTTGTAATGGCGGGTGTTGTAAATGGCCGCATGTCCCCCTTCCACCTTTTTGATGTCCGGCAGCATTTTAACACCCAGATAGGGGGTAAATACCACCGCCACCACCCAGGAGGCGATCAGCGCAATCCCGACGATCCAGAACATATTGCTGGTGTATTCACCGGCGGTGGACTGGGCAAACCCGTTGGGCATAAAACCGACGGCGGTGACCAGCGTGCCCGCCAGCATTGGTGCAGCCGTGTGAGACCAGGCATAGGCGGAAGCTTTAATGCGGTCGTAGCCCTCCTCCATTTTCACCACCATCATTTCGATGGCGATAATGGCATCATCGACCAGCAGACCCAGCGCCAGAATCAGCGAACCCAGCGTAATCCGGTCGAAGTTTTTCCCGGATGCCTCCATCACCACAAAGACGATGGCCAGGGTCAGCGGCACCGCGGCAGCCACCACTACCCCCACGCGCCACCCCATACTGACAAAACACACCACCATCACCACAAGCAGCGCGACGAAAAACTTGATCATAAACTCGTCAACGGCGGAGCTGATGTTGACGGACTGATCGGTGACCTTGGTCAGACTCATTCCCAGCGGCATGCCGTGGTTGATTTTTGCCGTCTCCGCATCCAGCGCTTTACCCAGATCCAGGCCGTTCCAGCCATCCCGCATAACGATGCCCAGCAACAGCGCCGGCTCGCCCTGATTGCGGATCAGGAAGGTGGCAGGATCCTGATAACCACGCGCAACGGTTGCCACGTCAGAAAGTTGCAGGGTCCGGCCTCCGGCGACGATCGGCGTTTCACGGATTTTGTCCAGCTTGTCGAATGCGCCATCGAGACGGATAAAGACCTGCGGTCCCTGGGTATCAATCGACCCGGCAGGCGTGAGCAGATTCTGACTGTTGAGGGCGGAGAAAATATCTTCAGGGGCAATGCCCAGCGTGGCCAGTCGGTCATGGGAGAAGGAAACAAAGATACGTTCGGCCTGTTCGCCGATGATATTGACCTTTTTTACGCCCGGCACATGCAGAAGCTGCTGGCGCAGCGATTCGGCATCACGGGCCAGCAGCCGCTGCGGTTCGCCTTTTGCCTTTAAGGCAAAAAGCGCAAAGGTCACGTCGGAGAATTCATCATTGATCATCGGCCCGGTAACGCCAGCCGGCAGGTTACCGGCCTCATCACCCAGCTTCTTACGTGCCTGATAAAATTCTTCCTGCACCTGTGAAGGCGGCGTGCTGTCCTGCAGTGACAGCAGGGTAAAAGCCAGACCGGGGCGGGTGTAGGTTTCACTGCGGTCGTACCACTTCAGTTCCTGCAACCGCTTTTCAAGCGGTTCGGCCACCTGGTCCTGCATTTCCTGTGCGGTGGCACCTGGCCAGGCCGTAATAATCGTCATTTGCTTGACGGTGAAAGGCGGATCCTCAGCGCGCCCCAGTTCAAAGAACGACAGAATGCCGGCCACGGTAATCAATATAATCAGAAACAGTGTGATTGAGCGCTCGCGAACGGCCAGCGCTGAAAGATTGAATCGCCCTTCCCTCATGGCCGGCTCCCGGCAATGCTGCCCTCGTTCTGTGCAATGCGCACGGCTTCACCCTCATGCAACAGATGAGCGCCCAGCGCGACCACCTGCTCACCCGGCTTAAGCGAACCGGTCACGCTTGCCGCATCGTCACCCAATACCACGACTGAAACCGGCCGCCATGACACTTTTGCCGGCGAGCCCGAAATCGTCCAGACTCCCGGCCCTTTTCCCGGATCATAGAGTGCGGCCAAAGGAACCTGCATCATCTGCTGCGGTAACGGATTGTCGCTGATATGCAGCGTGACGGTGGATCCCAGCGGGGCTGCCGCCAGCGTCCCCTCAAGCACATATCGCGCTTCGAAGGTACGGGTGACCGGATCGGCCGCATCGGAAAGGAGCCGCAGTTTCGCAGGAACGGCCTGTTGGCCGGCACCGTACAACGTTGCTGCGGCCTCGCTGCCGGGAGCCGGTCGTAGCGTCTCGGGCAGTTGCACCACCGCCTCCCGCTGCCCTGCTCTGGCCAGACGGACAACCGGCTGCCCGGCGCTGACAACCTGACCGGGTTCAGCCAACGTTTCCATCACCACGCCGTCAGCATCGGCCAGCAGTACGGCATAGCCGGTGGCGTTTTGTGCCACATTCGCCTGTGCCTGAGCCGCACTGAGTTCAGCTTTGGCCGACTCTGCCGCCGCTTTGATGCCATCGTAGGCCGAGGCTGACACAGCGCCCGTTTTGACCAGGCCACGATAGCGCCCCTCGTCATCAGTCGCTTGTTTTGCCCGCGCCCGTGCGGCAGCAACGGTCTGTTGCTGAGCCTGTGCCTGCAGGCGTAAGTCAACCGGATCAAGACGCATTAATGGCTGACCGCGCTTAACGTTCTGGCCGGTATCGACCAGGCGTTCGAGGATCTTCCCTTCAACGCGAAAGCCGAGGTCGCTTTGCACACGGGCAACCACAACGCCGGTGAAGGCGCGTGAGGCATCGACCGCACTGACCACGGTTGCCGTTCTTATCAGAGGGGGCTGAGTCCGGGGATCGTCAGCAACGGAAGCGTCACCGCAGGCCACCAGGGCAAGCGGTAACAGGTAAACAGCAAAACGGGCAGGATGTAGCCTGAGCATCGGTTCCCTTACACTTTAACAGGAGAGTAACCGTATTCTCAGACTAGTGACCAATATTGTCAATAGTCACCAGTCGGGTGACAGACTTCTCAGTATCAACGAAGACAGGAGTGTTGCCGCAGCCGGCGCGGTTTCCAAATTGAATTGCAGTTGTACTGGACTGATGTAAGGCAGCATGACCAGATATATTGCCTGGGTTGCCTCATCCAGCGGCGTTTTACCTTCAAACTCCCCGGCCTGACGCCCTTCGACAATGATCTGTTCGATCAGCTGGCGTACCCGACCTTTATACGCTTCTGCGGAAGGCCAGCTATCACGCGACGCGACGGCAGCAATGTCATAAAGCTTGCGGTCGTGAAAGAATAGATCGCTGCCTGCTTCGGTTATGCTACTGAATAAACGCCGTATTTTTTCAGAAGCAGACGGTGCATCGGCAATGGCGGCATTGACGATCACCATAATCATCGCCAGTCGGTTGCTGCAAATCACCTCGCCGATGGCCTGCTTGGAATCGAAAAATTTGTAGATGTAAGACTTAGAAAAACCAATGGCTTTCGCCAGTTCCGACACGGTGGTTTTCTCATAGCCGTAATGTCCAAAATGCTCGGTGGCAGCTTCGACAACCTGATCGCGGACACTGTGATCCGACGGCCCCCGCGGGGGAAGTTCATTTATTTGTTTCGTCATTTTGCCAGCTTAGCGTAATGCGTTCTGATTGACAACGCGTGACCGTATCGTAATTAAGTCACTTGCTGATGTCAGGTTTAGGGTGGATTTCTGGCCCGTTGTTGTCGTAGTCAACGTCGCAAAAATCGTGCCGCGCCCGATTAGCAATATCGGGCGCGACGGGACGCTAGCGAGGGAGTTATCTACTCCATCACCTTAATCTTCATTGCGTTTTTCATACTCTTTTTTCCATTTCTCCATGATGGAATCCAGTTTTGGGCCATTTTTAATGGTACCGACATTGCTGCCGCCCTTCAGGTTGCCCTGCGGACTCAATGCCCAGACTTTACGCTTAGGTTTTGACTGTTCGATCGCATCGCCCAATGAGGGATCCGTTGCGGATGAAAGGCCAGTATCCGGGACAGTTGTCGGAGATTCATGGGCCGTATCGGTATTTGATGGCGTTTTTTCAGTTGAGTTTCCTGTTGAAGGATCCTTCGCTGAGGAATGGCCAACATCCGGTACCTTTATTGGCGTCTCATGTACCTGGTCAGGCTTCGTTGTAGATTTATCCGTGCTGTTACCTGGCGATTTCTCTGTCGAATGGCCCGTAGAAGGATCCTTCGCCGAGGCATGTCCGGTATCTGGGACATTTGACGGCGAGTCGTGTACAGGATGTGAAGATGAGGAGTTGCTACCAGACTGACTGCCAGTATCCGGCGTTGCAGACGCGGTATTATTGCCGTTCTCAGTCTTGGACTTAGTTTTGCCCTTAACTTTTGCGTTTCCACCAATGGTAAACGAAATATCGCTCCCTGCCGTGTAACTGTCTTTAGTCACTTCGCTCATATTACTGCTGTCTTGATTCACCTCTCCGTTAACGTTACCGCCAGCGTTAATATTGCCTACGGAGATCGTCGCTTTTTGATCTTCCTTATAATGAATTTCATCCACCGTTGTGACATATCCACTGCCCATCACATTGCCCTTTTTATCGAGTCCACCACTCCCGCCGGCATATAATCCGTCCTGCTCAATCGAATCGACCAGCGTGGTGGCATTAATGTCGCCTTCAACGTTCAAACTGCTGCCTGCTGAGTCAGAGAGAATATGGCCACCGGTCAGGTTGAGGTCCTTGCCTACTTTGATTTTCAACTCTCCCGTGCTGGTGATGCCACTTTGCTCACCAACAAGGGCTGAATCGTGATATTCACTTCCCTGGCCATATCCCGCATTTCCGGTTGGAATAATTCCCGAGGTTGAAAGTGCCGCGCCGACAGAGGCACTTGCCTGGCTGCTTGATGCCGTGGTGTTAACCGTATCCTGGGCACTGGTAATGTTAAGATCGCCACCAACATTGAGATCAGCCTTATCGGCAATGATATTCGCCCCTTCAAGGGTCATATTCCCGCCGGTGGTAATGTTGACGTTGCCGGCATTCATCTGGGAATTCGTGTGTGTAGTAGATGATGCTGAGGACTTCTCGTCATATTGAGCATAATCAAGACTGGCACCGACACCTGCGCCGGTCGCCCCCGCTGAAGCACCGACACTGAGACCGCCGCTTTTGGTGCTGGAATAGGTATCGGACTGCGAATAGGTTTTCGCAGATTCCATGGTAAAATCGCCTCCCGCCTCAACGGTGACATTTTCTGCATTAATATCCACACCACTCAGCACGGTGTTATTATTAGATTTAAGATTCAAACTGCCCACATTAATGTTGTTAATGTTTTCCTGCGCGTTATAGGTTTTTTCTCCAGAGGTCGTAGTCTGATAGCCAAAACTGACCGATCCTCCCGCCAGGTCATTAAATATCAGGTTTGTCGCGTCACCAACGGCAGAAGCCGTCGTTTCACCGATATTGACATCGTTCCCCTCTTGAGCTAATGCAGCATATTTGTTGGTAACATCCGCAACGACACTATGCCCTTCAGCGTTAATGCCGGTGAAAGTCTGTTTTGTTTCAGTGGTAGTCTTGGATTCATCCAGATATTTGGTTGACGCAATATTATTTGCCTCAACATTCATTTCCTCCATGGCGAAATCACCGCCGCCGATATCGACAGTTTCTTCGGCAGAAAACGTACCGGAATTTGAAAAATCGAATTGCGCATTGGCGTTTTTCACCGAAGACTTTTCTGTGGTTGTGGTGGTGCTTTGCATACCCGCTTTGAAACCGGCGGTCGGTGTCACTCCTGCTGCGCCATTACTTTTGCCACGACCGGTGGTCTCGCCACCATACTGGTTCACGCTATCATATCCATTGGACGTACCCGTTTCTAAACCATCCACGCTTGAAGCCTCCATATCAGCGGAAGATCCGCCGCCTGAAGCGCTTGCACCAAACACGAACTCATTTTTAGTGGTGGTTTCTTTTTCCCAAGTAACATCTTGCGCAGTGGAGATATTGACATCATTTCCTGCAACAAAACTGCCATTCTCGGCGGAGAACGACGCCCCCTCGATATTGATATCATTGGCTGATTTCACCTTCAGATTCCCCCCGGACGTAACGCTGCTGGTGACGGCCGTGGCGGTAATACTCTGCTTATCGACGGAGGTATCGGAGAACAAACCGTCATTGCTGTAATCGATGCTGCGTTCAGAGACAATCTCGCTAAGTGCATTGAACTCAACGTCGCCCGTCGTCGCGGTGATTTCCGCATCGCCACCGGCGACCGCATCGGTCGCGTTGAAAATGACGTTTTCGCCGGTGACTTTCAGATTACCGCCTGCCTGAATACTGTCATCAATAGTGTGAAGCTTTTTATTCCCATCATATTTGGTGCCAATACTGGCGGTAAAGGTCGTATCGCCCTTTTCAGCCGTGATACTCATATCCTCACCACTGCGCAGGTAGGAACCGCTAACGTTGATGTCCCCTTCCTCAGAGGTAATAGCCAGGTTACCACCCGCTGCAATGCCGCCTGCCACATCACTAGAGGCAATGGAAATATCGCCTTCAGAGGATAGATTTGCATCCTTTCCTGCGGAAATAAGCCCGTTAACGCTGGTTATTGAGCTGGCATCGATATTGATGTCCTGGTTTGCATGCACCACGGAACTTGGAACGCCTTCGTTGAGCTGCTTCTGCGTGGTTTTAGATAAATAGATGGTCGGTACCAGTACCATATAGTCGTCAACCTGCTGCTCGACATACCAAATAATATCTTCATCAATATTCTTACGCTGATCTTCAGTCAACGCCACACCAACTTCTAATCCCATAGCGTCGGCAACCAGTGCAGCATTATCCATCAGATGTTTAACCAGTTCAGTCCCGGCAAGGCTGTTGCGGTAACTGAAGAATGAACCCAATGTCGTTTCAATCTGGCGATTGATCAATTCGGTGAGATAGTAACTATCACCGACCACGGTTACCGGCTTATCGGAGGTATAGTTAATCTGTTTGAAGAAGTAATCAGAGCCGTAAAGCGAACTCTTATCAATCATCGTCAGGGTTGTCTCATACAAAGGGATGATCGTCAGGGTGTGGTCTCCCACGGCAGTGGTGGCATCCACTGTCCCGGTGACACTGCCCGTGGAAATATATTTTTTAAACGCGGTCGAATGCGTAAACATGCCCGGAATACGGTTAAGCTCGCCAACCGTCGGTAAGGTACTGATACCCATGAAAATCTCAGCCAACACCTTCTGATTCACGAGGATTTGAGCATTGGATTCAAGTGCTTGAACTGTTTTATCACCCACCTCAACATCTACAACGGTATTGGTTTTGACGATATCGTCACTTATGCCATTATTGAATGAACCGCCGGTATGGGTGAAGTTCCTGCCCGCTGTAATCGCGCCCTGATCCATCGGTAAGAAATACACCATCTGCTGTTTGATCAGTTGGTCCTGTGAAGAGATGGCAGAAGACCACAAGGTTTGCATCTCATCCCAGGATTTATTCCTCCAGGTTTCGCCAAACAGGCGGGTCATGACTTCTTCAAACGGGTTGCTTGATTTAGAGACATTGATAAGGCTGGAGTGAAAACCCTTTGAAACATCCAGCGTTGAAGGTGATTTACCTTCTCCGAAAACATAGTCCAGCATGGCGTACAATGTAGAGAATTGCACTTTCTGGTGTTTAGTCGAAATCGCTTTGTAATAGTCATGTTGTAATATAACGTTGAACGGCGTGTTCATATATTCAAATAGCGACATGGACGCATATTCTGGTTCATTATAAAGATCGCCGTTAATAAAAACATCCTGCGAGGCTGCAAGTAAACCGCCGGTATTGGTCACTTTTGGATTACTGAAAACCCCGCGACTGTTTATTTTCAAATCTCTCCCGGACTTGATTGCCGCTTTCTGGTCGATGTAGATATCTGATTGCCAGGTGGGTAACGTCATAAAGACATAGTCTTCGTTGACATAAATCTTTGAGGTTTTGTATTGATGCATACCAGAAAGTTCATTACTTTGCCCTAACGACCACTTAACCTCATTATAGGAGCTTCTATTTATCAACTCGTTAGCATCAATTAACAAATCGCCACCAGATTGAATGTGACCAGCATAATTGAACAGGTTCAGGGCTATCAATGACATCGATTTATTGCTGTAAATATTGCCTTCGGAGTGATTTGTAAAATCGCCAGCGCCGACATTAACTGCGAGATCGCCAAGAGACCAAAGCAGCGTGTTGCTCTCATTAATAAAGTTTTTTGCTGTGATAATCAGATTCTTTGCGGTTACTAACGAACCGCCACTGTAATTGATAAAGTCTTTTTTAGCATGAAGAATGAAGCTGGCATAATTCTCTTCATTTTTATCATTGGTGATATTTCCCGCAGAGTTTATAGTGATATTGTCATTTGCGAGGATGCTTCTGTTGCCGAAAGCGAAGTCATCTTTAATATCTATAATGATGTCTTTCGACGAAGAAATTCGCCCATCACTATGGTCCAATCTGTTAACAATAAAATGATTGAGGGTTTTGGCATAGAGTGAACCATCATCTTTGTTCTCTAACAAATCTGCGGTAATCGCGATCTTATCAGCAGTCATGGTCCCCGCTGAGTTCGTCACCGTGCCTTTGTCCACGTGAACATTAAGGGCATTGGCGGCTGAAATCACCGCATTATCGTTAATTAACCGACCGGTGGTTACATCAATACTGCCATTTTCACTGAACAGATACGCTTCATCACTGTTAATAATTTTGTCGGCAGTTACCGTTAAGTCATCCATAGCATAGAAAATAGACGTCTCATCTATCTGGTCTACCAGCTTGCCTTCATCATTGTAAACATCCTCATAATAACTTCCGGTGTTCTCTATGCTTTTCGCACTGACGGTGACTGTACCATTCTGGCTGATCACGCTGGCAGCAGCGCTATTGAGGAGGGTGCCAATTTTATCTAATACCAGTCCCATATCACCACTGATGATCGCGCGTTTGCTGTTAGCAATATTTGCCACATCAACAATGTTAAGCAGGCCAAAGCTATTAATAACGGCTGTGTCACCGGCATTGATCAGGTTAGTGATGTTTTTTATCACCATGCCTGCATCGGCAATTATTTGTGCTTCACTACCCGATTTGCTGTCACTTGAATTGATTAAATCAATGAGGTCCTGAAGAGTGATATTTTTAGCGGAATAGAGTAAGCCACTGTTGGTTAATTTGTTGACCTGTTTAAATTCAAGATCCGACTCAGCGGCGATAGAATATGTATTATCGAGGGTATTGATGTTATCAATCTTAACATTTCCAGAGGTAATTTCACCGCTGTTGATTAACTCACCGCTGTTCGAAATCGTTACGCTGCTGCCACTGGAAACCGTTCCGGAGTTATTAATCGTATTAATGGAGTCAGTAGATATGGTATCTTCTGCGGAAATTTTTGACGTGTTATCCAGGCTTTTAATGTTATTTAACGCCAGCTTGTCATTTGCAAAAATCAATCCTGCATTAGTGATGTTGCTCACATCTGAAATGACAACGTCCCTGCCCTGAATCTTGGCTTCATCGAGACTGTTTTTGATCGACTCAACATTTTTGATTATCAGATTAGCGGTACTGCCGATAACGCTTGAGCTGTTGATCAGGTTTGCAACGTTTTCAATAATCAACGCAGCGGCACTGATTTCAGCGCCATTAGAATTGCTGATATTTAACGTTTTCTCGTTGGCATTCCCGATAATATTCAGCGTGCCGCCTGCCATGATGTTGGAAGCATCATTTTCCAGCGCTGAGCTAAGGTTGAGGTTGAGATCGTTGCTTGCAGCAATAGTAGCACCCTCCTTGTTTGTCAGGCTGGCAGCACTAACCGTCATGCCACCCTTTGATTGCACCGTTCCGCTATTATCCAGAGTGCCCGTTGTGAGGGTGAGCGTGTTCTCAGCCTGCAACGTACTGCTGTTCATGACGGACTTTGACACGATCAAGAGCGTATCGGTCGCGATTAACTGCCCGTCATTACTCAGTTTCTCATTGCCGGTTAAGGTGATATATGCGGCCTGAATCAGCCCACCGTTCGATAGCGCCTGCAGGCGACTCATGCTTAAGCGGTCGGCGATCAAAATCTGCGCCTGGTCGGTATTATCCAGCGTACTGCTGCCATTGAGAGTGAGGTTGTTTGCCTGTATCTGGGCGGCGCCCTCATTTTTCACCGCAACGACCGTGTTATCGAGGGTATTCACCACAATGTCATTGTCGCTGATGATTTCACCGGCCCCCTTGTTGGAAAGTGATTTTTTAAGGTTGAAATTGATGGTGTCGGCGGCGTGAATCTTGCCCTGGTTAATACTGTCTGTAGCGGTGATATCAATAGCAGTATCACTCGCGATCAAACCAGAATTGTTCACTGAGTTAGCGCTGGTCAGTGACACCCGCTTTTTACCCTTAATCGCGCCCGCGTTAGTCAAATCGTTGACATTGATACTGACCGCAGCCGAACTGTACGCCAGTCCGTTGTTTAACAGCGAGTTGGAGACCAGCACCAGATTGCCGGTTGACTGGATAATGCCGTTACTGGAAATGACATCCTGTACGTTGAAGGTCAGCTTCCCGACGTCTGCACTCAGGCTTCCCCCCTGATTGCTTACGCCTTTGGCATTGATGTTGACGTTGCCGTTTTTGGCGTTCAGGGCGACATCGGAGACAATCGTAGAATAAGCGACCTTATTACCCTTTACCGTGACGACATAACTGCCATCCTGCAGGGTAATAACCGCATTGCTGATAATGTTATTATTGCTGTCCAGTACCTGGATTTGGCCAGTGAGCGTGTAATCGCCGTTCAGATTAATATCAATGGAAGTGATATCGGTACGCAGGCCTTTAGACTGAATTTTCGCTGCCTTTTGCAAAAGTGAATCAGCGACGATTCTGATTATCCCGCTATTTGACACCATATCCGCACCGACATTGAGCTTATTCAGTGCGGATATAAAGATGTCTCTTTCTGCATTGAAACCGCCAATGCTGCCCGAAGACGTGGTGGAGATATTTTCACCTGTCACGGTAATATCTCGCTCAGATTTCAGTGCGGCCAGAGAAATATCGCCCGAGGCTGAGATTTCAATATCGCTGGCACTGATGATACTGCCGTCATGTTTCACCCCCGCACCGCTCTCGGTACTGATCAGCTGTATCCTGCTGCCGTACATGGAGCCCACGCTTGAACCCGAGATGGCGATAGCTGGCGTGTTTTCGCCCTTCGCTGCGCGAACAGCATGCTCACGGCTCGACGGGTCATAGTCGTTATTACCGGTCAACACCTTTATTGCCGCCGGGCCGGATATACTGCCCTGCAGGGTGGCGCTTCGGCTGACAATATCGAAGTAGTCCAGCCCCTCGGTTGAGACGCCAGCCGAATCAATCAGCACGTTGCCCTTATCAACAGAAAGGAGGTAATGGCCATCATCTTGCTGCTGTGCTTTACCCGTCGACAAGGTGAGAGATTGGCTGTTGATGGTCGATATGCCATTCACCACAATGCCATTTTCATTAGCGATGATTAAATCCGCTTTGCTGCCTAAAACCTCCAACGTGCCCTGGAGATGGGACGATTTCGAGCCGGTGACTTCGGTAATAATGGCAGAGGACTCTTTACTCAGGTTACTGTTCTTAAGCGCATAGCCTCCAATCTGACTCACCCCATCGGTCATGCTGTTATTGAACACCACACCGGGGTTACTGGCATTGAACTCAGTGAATTTGTTATGTGAAATCCCCTTGTTGTTAGGATCAGCGATGTCGATCAAGGGTATACCGTTGGCGGTTGCATTAATACCGGGACCATTAATTTGCGTTGGATCAACGACAATGTTACCCGCGTAACTCTGAGATAAAGGGAGAAGCCCCATTAAGCTGATAAATACCGGGCTTAATTTGAATTTTCTGGCCGTTCTGTAGGACTTTTTTTTGGCATTGCTTTTCATGATGTACACGCTCCATATGTATTAAAAATTAACGTTCATATTGTAATAAACAACGTTTCTGTCGATTTTATTTCTCTTCAAATCGTCAGGTATACTGACTGGCCATGCGGATGTTAATGCTGCAGAGAAATGGTTGTTTGAAACTTTGATACCGACAGCTGCACCTGAAAGGGTTTGAGTATTACACCTGGTGTCACAATTATCTTTCGCCACAGAAATATCGTAACCAACAAAAGGCGTCAGGGTATTAAAAGAGTAGGCATTAATAGCAACAGGGAAATTAATGTTATTGGATAGCACAGCACCTGATGCCGCGCGGATGTAGTCATTTTTAAAGCCCCTGACCGAATATTCATCCCCTACCGTTATCTGCTCGCTGCTGACCACGGTATCATTGGTGTACTGGAATGTTGTCGTGCCTTCATACTGCAAGCCGATACGTTTGATGCTGGCAATATTTTTCTTCCATGTCATATAGCCGACGTATTTCACAAAATCGATGTCATAGCCTTTAAGGTCCGGATCGTCTGTCCAGCTCGCGTTAAACCACGGGGTGCCGGCCACCACCGACAAATCGCCATAGAACCAACCGTCAAGCACGTTTCCGACATAGTTAATGCCGGTAGAAACGTTGCTGTAGTTTTTTGAACTGACCGCTATTTTGTAATTTTCAATGAAGTTAGTGCTGTAGCGCTTCTCAACTTTCGCCCAGGCGCTAAATTTACCGCTGGCATCGCGCCCAATCAGCCGACTCACTTTGGCTGATAAGCGGCGTGAGGTGCCCTCACCATGGTAACGACCATAGGTACCCCCGACATAGTTTTCATAATTCGAATACAGATAGCTTAAATCGAGATTCCAGTAGCGATACGGCAGGTTGAGTGAACCATAAGCCGTATACTGATGCTCTTTATCATCCTTCATGTTGTACCAGGAGTACCTGCCGGATAAGGAGTCATTTACGCCAAGAATATTTCTGCCTGTTGCCGTCAGATAGTATTGGTGATCGCCTTGAGGCTCTGTACCGGAATTATTTAACCCGGCGCCAAATGAAAAATAGCGAACGTCCAAATCGCTATAATCGACAACGGAATAGCCGGGCTTCTCAGTTGCATTGACTTTAATGGCGGTTTTTGGCGATACCTTCAACATATTTTCCAGCCCTTGATCCAGCTCTTGTATGTTGAGTTTGCCGTCCTGGGCAACAGGGACCGCGGCAAAGAGCTGTAGGCGGTCCCTCCAGCCATAATCACTTTTACCGTTTATGGTGATGCTTTCGATCTTGCCCCAGAGCACGGTGAGTTTGAGAATGCCACTGTTGAGATTGGTTCTCTCCAGGCTGACCAGAGACGTTGAATACCCCTTTCCGATATAGAAATTGGTTAATTCGCGGATTAGCTTTATAATATCCGCCCTTCCCATCTTCGTACCTTGATATGATGAGATAATCTGATTTCTTTCTTTCGACGTGGCGAAGAGATCATCATTGGTGACTTCTATTTTTGAAATAAGATATTTTGGGCCAGCATTTTTATCTGCCACCCGATCGTTTGCTGTCTGTTGGCGGTTCTCCTCTTGCGCGGACTGAATTTTCTTCTCGTCTTCAATTGCATCCTGGCTTTCAGTGACGTTCTGTTCACGTAAAAATTGATCGATATCACGTTCGGCGAGGGATGCCGCATAGGAATGACACTGGAAAAGGAACAGGGTCATCGCGCATAAAATTATTAAGGTTATTTTTTTAGTAAACATGGTATTTAAGCCATTTAAAATTTAAGTGTTGGGATTTAATCAATGCTAATGGTGTAAAGTAACGTGCCCGAGACTTTACCTGGCGTGATGTTGGCTCTTTCTGAATCTTTGACGTATAAGTGCGCAGACATATTAATGTTCTTTTCAATAACAGATTTGAATGAGTATTTAGACCCCATATTGACATATGAATACACTGAACCAATTCTATTTATTTTCACCTTGACTGAAACATTTTTAGCGTACCCCTCACCGCTGATAACGCCAATTTCACCGGTTTCAGCACCAAACAAATAATTATCAGAATTGAAGGTTAATCCGATTGATGATGCCGTTGGACAACTAACATGAAAGTTCCATTTCACTTCTTCGCCTTGCTTAGTAGATTTCGAAAAATAGGCAGAATCATAGGTGCCCAGATTAATAAAGGTAGATGAGGGGACGACCGCACAGCTCTTCGGTTTAATGACAATATTTGAACCCAAGTTGACATGCATCAGCGCCACTTCGCCGCTGTCGGTGGGGATATAGGCTTTGGCAATTTCTCCTGCAGAAATAATGTGTTCCCCTTCTGCAACAGAACCAATATGCACCAATTCAACCAATACGTTGTCCGCTGGAATGGTGCAGACTTCTATGCAGTTCAATGACTTACCGGGAACATAATAAGCGTCTGAAAAGGATGCTGGCCACTTCATTCTTATGCCGATACCAGCCACTTCTGTAATATAAATGTTTGAATAAACACTTTTGGCATAAGACCTTGAGTATGCTGATTGCCAGTTAACCGTCGCGCCGTTTTCACAGGTGTATGAAATGGCTGAAACAGGAAAATGGCGTGAGTAAAGCACCGTTTCCGTCGGCGATGTTGATTTAGAGGGATTCAAGGTGATTGATTCACCGATGTTAAGATTTATCACTCCTCCTGAAGTGATAGTGCACTTTGCGGCATGCGCGGGTGTTGCAAGAACAAACTGAATTACGAGCGCAAGACAGGATGAAAACAGTAATATCGTCGATTTAGCCTTCATTTTCATTTCCCTCTGACAAACAATGCACATCCTGGTGTGATAATCCTTCTGGCGTCTTTACTGATTCCGGGACTGGCGAAATGGTTAAACTGCAGTGATGGACGGATTTGTCTTTCTGCCATGCGATTGAGTAACGGGACGTTTGATTATTTTGAGGTAACATGACGCGTCCGCCCTGTCCCACCAGGCCTACAACCTGACCTTCATTGTCCTTAACCGCAGTACCAAAAGGTATATTCAGTCCACTGCTGTGGCTGATGCGATATAACTTCATTGGCTCGTTTGTCGACTCGATATCAAGTAACAGAATGGCACCGCGGGTAGGAATGATTTTTTTATGGACGTCTTCTGTCTCCAGCTCAAAGGAACTGCCTTCGGGATCGAGGTATAACTCGTTATATTGATAGGGTATGAGATTACGGACAATGCCGTAGCCATTGCTTTGTATTCTGGCCAGGTTATCTGGGTAAATCCTTGCACCTTCAGCACCTTGAGAATTCACGATGGCAATACTGTCACCCATCCCCTGAGAGTAATTCACCCCCCCTGAATGAATGATCACCCCGCTGGATAAGCCGATTGCGGCAGAAACCGCATGAGATGTTTTACTTATACTCGCCGTCGTTGCAGCCAGATCGGTATTTCGGGAGAAACTCACCCCGCTGTTCTGGATGACTTTTTCACGGGTGTTTACATAGGCGTTAAAGTTATTTTCTCTTTCCTCGCCGGTGGTTCCCGTTACCGCGGTTCTCAGGGAGGCGCTGTTTGAATTGTACCCCCCTGATGCAACCAGATTCACGGTGTCTGTTGCAGAGCGGTGTAATGGCACTGAGAAATTGACGTAAATCTGCCGGTCATCATAACCTTTGCTGTCATGATATTGCGTCAGGGAAATTGAATAGTTGAAATTGCGATAGGCATTACGATATGAAACCTGGTAGCTTTTATTATAATTACTGTCGTCTTTATGCCATGTTCGTCCCATGTACCCACTTAAATACAGGCTTCCCCAGTAATCAGGTAACTGTTGCGAAAGGGTCACGTCGACTCTGTCACGCGATCGTTCTACACGTTCGAACTCCTTTTCATATAACGCGTCCGACAATGTATAATAATCATCTTTCATCGCCCGTCGGAATGACAGATTGATCGCCGTATCACTTTGATTGACGTATTTGGAGTAATTTAATTGTATGGCTGCGTTGCAAGTCCAGCTGCAATGCTCTTTCTTACCATCTTTGAAATCGGTATATGACCAGGTAATATCGCTGCTGATTGCGCCCACAGGCGTGTTGAATGCCACGCCGGTTTTAAGCGCTTTGTATGCGAAATCTGTTTGCTGTACACCACTGTAGAGCGTGGTATTACTGGCTATTCCATACTGGAGCATGCCCTCAAACAGCATTGGTGAGGCAGACACGCCGGAGAGCTGTATCTGCCCGACAGTAGAGGAATAACGCAGATACCCCTGGCGGAGAAGCTGAGGGACATTGGCATAGGGTACGGTGAAGCTTTGGACGCGACCATCCGACTCCTTGATGTTGACCACGATATCCCCGCCATAACTTGCAGGGTAAAATTCCCGAAGCTCAAACTCGCCAGGTGGCACATTGGTTTCATAGATCACATTATTATTCTGGACTAACGTGACCGTCGCATTGGTGTCCGCAATACCCCGCACTGACGGCAGGTAGTTTCTCATCGACATGGGCAGCATGGGGTCCCAGGTGCTAAGAGAAGCGCCCCTGATACTTAAGCTCTCGAAAAATTCGCCGGACGTCGAGATATCACCGACTAAAAATCTCGACTGCAGGCTTCTGACCGCGGTCTCAGCATAGGCATCACCATGTACCAGCGTACGGTTATAACTGGATTTCCCATTAGTAAAATAGAGATTGTCATTTGTATTAAAACGCCAGGAACCCAGATTGAAGCTTGTACTGGCTCCCACGTATAAACTGTTGACGGCATTCTTCCCTTTTTCCATATAACTGGCGACATTCGCATTGCCAGACATTTTTAATGCATTGACACCGTCGTCCCACAGGGCGGGATTGATATAATCATCGGAAGCGCGATTGAGGTAGATTTGTGGGATGGTGATATTCAGTGCGCTTTCACTCTTCTCGAACACCACCACCGAGCCAGGGATTAACGATTCCAGCTTTCTACAACCGTCTAAGATGTTTTCAACAGAGTAATATTGACTGTCTATCTTAAACGCAACCAGCAATTCTCGGGTTATGCAGGGAGTCAATTGGCCATCGACAGTGTCGAATGTTATTTTTTCGCCACCCAGCTTTCTGTCATTAACCGTCAGGTCGACGTAGTTGATCCCTGGGGTTATTTTTTCCTTTGTTAAATAATCCAAATCGACATTACTATCATACTGTTTCATAAAGTCAGTATTAAACGTAAAGCGTTCGGACTTTTTTTCTATAACTTCCCCCTGTTTCTCGTCCGTGGCAAAAGTTTGCTTTGGAGAGATAATAATCAGTCCAAGCAATGCTAAAGAAAACTTCATCGCGAGCGTTTTTGTGTTCATAACACTTTATTTCAATGGTTTATTTATTGTTATCGTCGCTCCGAGGTCGGTGATGTAGCGATATTCTATCGTGTTACGCACCCCCGGATTAATGCCATCAAAAGTGAATGTTTTGGTGCTGAAAGGCGCGATCATGCTTGCCTCACCCTCTTTTTTTACTGCGCCATTATCAAAAGAGACTTTATTTACCGACACATGATAGGGATGATCATTCGTCACCTTAACCTGTGTTTTATTACCTGATGATGCGTAGGTAAAACTGAGGTTTTCGGCAGCCTGAATGGGTGTCCCCTTCAAACCAGCAGGACGATAGAAAAATTTGATGATAGTTCTGAAAACCATTTCAATGCCATTTTTATCCTGGTCACTTTCTTTCTGGGGCGGAATATCCATGACGTTAAACCACAAGACGGTTTCTCTGTCCTGCAATAGTGTGCTTTCAGCGTCATCTAACTTGAGGAAACGAAAGACCTTTGCCTCGCCGGCATCGATCAGTGATGCAGGTGGGCTGATAAAGAAAGGCAGCCGATCGTTGCCTCCCTCTAATCCTTTTGTTTCGGCATCGCTAAGCCAAACTTTTGTCAAAGAAGGCGCTGACCCGATGTTATTAATACGTACGCTGGCATCTTTTTTGTTTCCCGCGATGATAATGCGGGTAGTGTTGATCTGTAGCGTTGCGTACAGATTTGTACTGTTGAGCAACAGCCCGATACCCATGGCGATTAACCTTGACGTAAACATTGCAACTTCCCTCTTACCCATCGGCCCTTCCATGTGGGCATGTTTTAAAAGCTATCTCTTACCTTTAGGACAGGTAAGAAATAGCTTAATTTATTAATTATAAGTTATTGAATATAAGGCTTGCGACTGTACTAAACCTGCAGTTACTATACCTGTGGCATAATATTGCGCCCAATATTCGAACAAGGCTTTATTACTAGCAATAGTTACTGACTGATGCGATCCGCTGTTGTTCAAATTGATGTCGGTTTTATCATTATTCAATATGGCAATCTGAACATTTTCACTACCCCCACTAGCTTTTTTTATTTGATTAATGAGTTTACCTGTCGTCGCATCAATGGTGGATTGCGCTTTTTCAAAGACAACGTCAGCTACTTTACCATCTTGACAGTCAGCGCCCGAAAGCTGTATATAAAACCGTGTGTCTCCGGCTCTTTGACCTGATTTCTTCAATGCTGACGTGCTGACGTTAGGCAAAGTTATGGTAAAATCTGCTTTTCCATCTAATGAGCCGGGAGTTGTTCCGCCTGAAATTACACAGGTGACATCCTGAATCTTTCCATCGAAGGTGATAGTACCATCACTCGCGCCAGCACTACTTGCCACGCCACCGCCAGAAACCGCAATCACACTAGCGAGTATCGTCATTCTCATCGAATACTTACTTTTAAACCCCATCATTTTTCACCTCATATAAAATAGTCGACATTAATCCCAACGTTTATTTATCAAAATTGGTTGGTCTATTTAAAAAGCACACGCTACATGTAAGATGCTCTCTTCTCTCTGTGTAGAAACAAGATTGAGACGTATCTTAGTTATTTTAACTTTCACTTCTATATTATTCAGCAAAACAGAACCAAAATCTGCTTAGTTTGGTTACGGATTTTATCTATTTTTTTTAATTAGAATATACTGCCGAAAATTAGATGTCTATTTATAGGCTCATAACCTACTGATTAAATTGAATTTATCTGATTTATATGAGCTAAATATGGAGAATGCTTTACTGCGGTACTCTGTAAAGAGCGGGATGATAAAACGATGGAATGTGGTGTAGTACTGCTTAAAATTGAGTGTCAGTTCTTTCGGATTACGCCCCTGCCGAAATACCTTACCGGAATATCAGACGAGGCGTAACGCTACAATGTACTCATCAAAAGCAAAAGAACATCGGTTCTGCAGACCAACTCATGATATGTGAATTTTGATGCCTTTTTATCGAAAATGCGGTTGATTTATCCTGCTGCCAAAAAAAATCGGGATAGAAATTAATGAGCGAGCTCACTTCGTTGATTGACTCTGAAGGGTTGGTTTTTATTTTTTTCGCGGTGAACACATAACCTGTATCGCTAATTCTTTCAGCCGTTAAGAAAATTTGCCTGCTAATCATTTTCTTATCATCATCTCCTTCAAATCTTGCATCTATGTTGAACACCCCCTTGTTATCTTTAATGTTGATCTTATAGGTGGCATAGACCTTTCCTGCCGTGTTTTCTATCACATGCAAAGCCGTACAGTGCATATCGGCAGCGCCAGCCGAAGTGGATATCAGCATAAGGGCCAGCGTCATTTTTATTCTCATTTATTCACCCGTGAGTCAGTGTATGACATACAATGCATCGTCGGCGGGCAATCAAAGATGGTGGTTCTGATCGATCCCAGATAAACAAATATCTTGTGTTTGTTTTTGCATGATGAGGCTCTTGTTTCTAAAATTTCAACAACACGACGCGTTGACACCCCCTCCGGACTCCCTTTATAGACATAGACGCAGTCAGGTAAACCAGAGATTTTGATATAGCGTTCATCGCCAAAAAGTTCACTGCCATCGTGACTTTGCAGAGCGTATAATGAATATATTGCTATAATAGACATTACCATGAAAGACAGGATTGATTGTTTCTTAGATAACTTCCACCCTCGTCCCTTCTCTTCCATTTCAATACAGGCTGATGGCGTATATTCGGTAATGGCTATGTCTTCGTTTATTATTACGCCTTCTTTATGGATAGTTTTAATTAACTCCCCATCATAACCGATATACTTTAAGGCTTTCCTCAGGTTCACAAAGCACTGGTAATAGGTGGCGCTTGAGACCTTCTTTAACGCATCATCTCCCCATGCTGCTTTGTAAAGATCGGCTTGTGAAACCAGTTCTCTTCTTTCGATAAGAAGTAAAAGACACTTTGCTGCGGGAGAATGAATAGAGAGCGATTTCTGTGTCGCTAACGATCTCAACACTTTGTCTTTGGGAATAAAAACAACAACATCATCAATGATATAATTTCGAGAGCTCATGGGCTCACCTTATTTCGTTTTCAACATCCTGCTGAAATATCCTATTGCATTTTCCAGCGCCTGTTACGCATTCGCGATCCTAATTTTTCTATACTTGTTACGTTTAGTACGTGCCAATGTTATCGATTGCTCGTACCAAAAATTTCCAAAAATTTTAGGGAGCCATTGTAGTGATTACCCGGTTGTTCTGTCCACCTTGATTCCTGTAAATTTTGCTTAACAACTCGCGCTTGATCACAGTATTTTATAAATTATTCTTTTCTAACATCGAAAGAATTAATTATTTAATCACATCAATCAAATCTCCCTACATCGCTTAAACATTTGATTAACAGGAATGACTGTAAAGCTGTAATAGTCGTGGCGTTATTTTATTGACCACCCGCAGCCGTCCATTTTGTTTAACGTCGTGCCCTGTTGGAAACCTCCTTTTGATCACACTTTTCACCGCTGAATCCGTACGCCAACCCAATTGATGGTTTTCCATCATTGAAGCGATAACGTTCCTGTTATTACTCTCTTTATAGTGTCTTCAACTTAAGCCGTAAGGAGCCTGTATTCCCATGAATTCATGCATTCAGTTAGGTGTCAGCCCACTCAGTTGGACCAATGATGTCCTGCTCGATTTGGGCGACAACATCTCATTAGAAACCTGTCTGAGCCAGGCGGCATCCGCCGGTTATCAGGGTATTGAACTGGGCAGGAAATTTCCGCGTACTGCCGCGCAATTAGCGCCGTTACTGAAAGAGGTGAATCTGCGGCTGGCATCCGGCTGGCACAGCGGATTCCTTGCCGACCGCAGTGTGGCGGAAGAAGTCGCTGCCGTTCAGCCCCATGCCGCCTTGCTTAAAGCGCTGGGGGCAAAAGTAATGGTGTATGGCGAATGCGGCAAAATGCCGGGCAGCCATCCGCTGGACGAACCGCTTTCCCTTTCGCCGGTGTTGAGCTGCGTTGATATTGATGACTATGCCCGCAAGGTGAGCGAGTTTGCCAACATTCTGCTGCGCGAGTTTGGCCTGAAGCTGGCCTATCACCACCATCTGATGATGCTGGTTGAACAGCATGATGAGCTTCAGGAGTTTCTGGCGAAAACCTCGGACAACGTTGGGCTGGTGCTCGACTCCGGTCACGCCTTTGCAGGCGGCGTCAATCTGGCCCAGACGATCGAACGGTTTGGCCATCGCGTGGTACATATACATCTGAAAGATGTCCGCCCGGACGTTTTGCGCCAGGTGCAGCAGGACGATCTCAGCTTTAATGATGCGGTCCGTGCCGGGCTGTTCACCGTGCCGGGCGAAGGCTGCATCGACTATGCCCCGCTGATTGAGTTTGTGGCCAATTCGGGTTACCAGGGCTGGCTGATTGTCGAAGCCGAACAGGACCCGCAAAAAGAAGAGCCGTTTGCCGCCGTTTCCCGCGCGTTTCGCTGGGCACAAAACACTTTTCAACTTTCTGCCGATGTCGAGGAAACCGCGCAATGAAAGAGACGCTGAATATTGGCCTGATCGGCTCTGGCTTTATGGGACAGGCGCATGCCGATGCCTACCGTCGTGCGGCAATGATCTATCCCGACCTGCCGAAACGCCCAAACCTGTATGCGCTGGCCGATCAGAATCAGACCCTGGCCGATGAAAATGCCGCACGCTTTGGCGCAGAAAAAGCCTACGGCAACTGGCGTGATTTGGTGGCCGACCCGCATGTCGACGTGGTGGATATCACTTCCCCTAACCATCTGCATTTTGAGATGGCGCTGGCGGCGATTGCGGCCGGCAAGCATGTCTATTGTGAAAAGCCGCTGGCGGTCAGCACTGAGGAAGCGCTGGAAATGACGCAGGCGGCAGAAAAAGCCGGCGTGAAAACCATGGTGGCATTTAACAATATCAAAACCCCCGCAGCCCTGCTGGCAAAGCAGATTATCGAACGTGGCGATATCGGCACGCCGATCCGTTTTCGCGGCACCTTCGATCAGGGCTTTTATAACGATCCGGAACTGCCATGGTCATGGCGTTGTTCCAAAAAACTGGGCGGCAGCGGTTCGCTGGGCGACCTGGGCGCACATACGCTCTCCGTAGCGCAGTTTCTGATGGGCGGTATCCGCGAGGTCACCGCCAGTGCGCAGACCTATCTGCGTCAGCGCCCGGTTCCCCAGGTGGATGCCGGCTATGCCAGCCGCACCGATGAAAACGCCGAACGCCGCGAAGTCGAGAATGATGACCAGGTTCAGTGCCTGGTGAGCTTCGCCAGCGGCGCCAGCGGCGTGATTGAAGCGTCGCGCATTGCCGCAGGACGTATTTTTGGTGTGTTCTGGGAAGTCTCCGGCACCGAAGGCACGATCTACATGGACGGTGAACGTTTTAACGAGCTGCAGGTTTATCGCTTCAACGACGACAAACACGATCGCGGATTTAAGACCCTGTACGCAGGCAGCCAGATCCCGGCCTATGCGGGCTTCTTCGGCTTTGATTTTGGCGGCGGCGGACTGGGCTATTTTGACGTGAAGGTCATTGAAGTCCACGACCTGGTACAGGGCATTTGCAGCAACGAAGATTGTTATCCGAATTTTGCGTTTGGTTTACAAAATCAACAGATCCTGACCGCTATCGAGCAGTCCATGGACTCCCATCAATGGGTTCACGTGGCGAATAACCGTTGAACCGGCATCGCAACAAGGAGTTAGTATGTTTCCCTCTTCTTTACCCGTACCCCGCCTGCCGTCAGCGCAGTCCATACCGGTCCTGCGCTGGGGCATTATCGGCCCCGGCTGGATCGCCGATCATTTTGCCCGCGCGTTAAAAGAACACACCGGGCAACAGCTGGTTGCGGTAGCCGCACGTAATGGCGATAAGGCACGGGCATTCGCCGATCGTTGGACGATCCCGGCGGCATTCAGCAACGTCGACGAGATGCTGGCGATGAACGATCTGGACGCGGTATATATCGCCACGCCGCACAATCATCATTTCCCGGATGGTTTGCGCGTGTTGAAAGCGGGCAAGCACGTGCTGATTGAGAAGCCGCTGGCATTGAATGCCAAAGAAGGCGCGGCGTTACAGGCGAAAGCGCAGCGTCAGGGCGTGCTCTGTATGGAAGGCATGTGGTGCGACTTTGCGCCAAAATACGATGTGCTGAGGCAACTGTTGGCGGATGGCGCATTGGGCGATCTGCATACCCTGATTGCCGATCATGGTGAGTTTTTCACCCAGGATCACCGCATATTCAATGCCGATCTGGCCGGTGGACCGATGATGGACTTAGGCAGCTATCTGATTTCACTGAGCGTGATGGTGGCCGGCGCGCCCGAGCGTATTCAGTCCAGCGGTCAGCAGGCTGAAGGCAATATCAACGGTCAGGCGTCGATGCTGTTTGAACATGCCAACGGCATGCATTCGGTGTTGAACACCACGTTATTCAGCAATACTCCGGGCAAAGCGATTATTGCCGGCCGCGATGCTACGCTGGTGTTGGACGGTCAATTTTACGCGCCGGGTGGCTTTGTATTAACCTCAAGCCAGGGCAATAAATCATTACGCTGGGAAGAACCGCTGAACCGCTACACGCAGCTTAATCATGAGATCCAGCATTTTGCCTGGTGTGTCGGTCAGGGATTAACGGATTCACCTGTTCGCCCGCTTGCCACGGCATTAATGACCCTATCCACCATGGATACCGTGCGGGGACAGCTGGGGATCGTGTTTAACGAAGAGCGCTAAACCGCGCGATTCTGGCGTTAACGCCAACCCGGTCAACATCCTCAGCGCTGTTGACCGGGTTGTTTTTTTCTACCGCATCAACCCTACCGGGCAAAAGGTCCGGGTTGCCAGAGATTTCACCGCCGCTTCTGCAATGGCTTGCGCCTGAATGCCATCCAGTAAACCTGGCAAGTCAGCGACCGCTTCCCCATGCAGATAACGCACAAACGCATCCAGATGCTGATAGTACGTTGCCTGCACGCGGGTGAACCAGTCCGGGTACAGCCCCGGTTTGGCGATGGTGTTGCCCTGATACAGCGTCATCCCATGCGGACTTTGAGAACCGGACTCTGCCAGCCCTTTCTCACCCATCACGCTGATGCGTTCATCGTAGCCATAGCCGGTGCGGCGGGTGTTATCCAGCTGCGCCAATCCGCCCTGACGCATCTGCATAATCAGCACCGAGGTGTCGACATCACCAAATTCACCGATGGCCGGCATCGCCAGCGCGGCACCCATCGCCCCAATCGAAACCACCTCATCGTCGGTCAGCCAGCGCAGAAGATCGAAGAAGTGGATGGCCTGGTCCCGCATCTGCCCACCGGAAGACTGCAGGTAGCTGAGCGGCGGCAATTCAGACGCGCGGCAGACCATCTGAATCAGTTCAGGACGACCAAGGGTGCCCAGCTGCAGCTGGCGTTTTAACTGCTGATGGCTGCTGTCAAAACGGCGGTTGAAACCTACGGTGATTTTTGCATTCAGGGGCAGCACTTTCTCTACCACGCGGTTGGCCCGTTCCAGCGATAAATCGATCGGCTTTTCGCAATAGACTGCTTTACCGGCCCGTGCGGCGGCTTCCAGCAGCTCCGCATGGGACGGCGTTGCGCTGGCGATCAGCACCGCGTCAATATTGTCGCTATTGATGGCGGCACTGACCTCGCCAGCCTGGCTGTGAAATTGTGCGGCGATTGCGCTGGCGCGAGCGCGGTCCACATCGGCTACCATCGCCAGCTCAATGCCCGGATGGGCCGCCAGGTTCGCAGCGTGTACCTGGCCGATAAAGCCACAGCCAATCAGGGCAAAACGTTTTTTCTCAGTCATGGTGTATTCCTGTCTGCAGGTCAAAGTTCAGCAATAAAGTCGTTGCCAAAATAGCCTGCTGGCTTACCCTGAGGAACGCGTGTTTTGATGGAATTCCCTCAACAGGAACGGCAATGAAAACAATCACTCTGGAGATGCTGGCTGAACTGGCAGGTGTCGGCGTGGCAACGGTCGATCGCGTGCTTAATGAGCGTGGCGGCGTCTCGCCGCGTACCACGCAAAAGGTCCTGCAGGCCGCACGTGAGGCCGGACTGAAGCGCATTCTGCCCGAGGAGCACCGGCATGCCTGGCAGATAGAAGTGTTGTTAAGCGGTAACGACTCGTTTTTCTTCAAACAGTTGGCTATCGACTTTGCCGCCATCGCCACCCGTCTGGGTTATCGCCGCATTGTGCTGCACCGCACGTTTGTGCCCGAATCGCGTCCGGACAGGCTGGCGACGCTGATTGGTGAGCGCAGCAAAACCCGCGACGGGTTGATTGTTTTTGCGCATGAACATCCGGCGATTTATGAAGCTCTGCAACTCTGCAAACAACGCGACGTGCCGGTGATCACCATCGTGACCGATCTGCCCGGCGCGGAAAGGCTGTGTCACGTTGGCATTAACCAGTTGCAGGCCGGCCGCACCGCCGGGTTGATGATGGGCAGCATGATCAAACAGCAAGGTGAGGTGATTGTCGTCAGCGGACGCTTTGAGTATCGCGCGCATCAGCAGCGCATTCAGGGCTTTCGCGATGTTCTTGAGGAGCGCTTCCCGCAGATCGCCTTACGGGAGGTGCTGGCCGGTCAGGAGAGCCGCATCACCATCAGCAAGCTGCTGGAAAAGCAGCTGGCGCAGTCTGCCAACGTGGTGGGCCTGTACAATACCGGGCTGGGTAACACCGAGATCAGCCAGGCGTTAGCGCGGCATCGCCTCACCGATTCCTGCACCTTAATCACCCATGAACTCTATTCCACCACCAAAGCGCTGTTCGCCAAAAAAGCGCTGGCGCTGACGCTGGATCAGAATTCCGTTCGCCACGCCCAGCTGGCGGTGGATATCCTGCTGGGCTATCTCGAACAAGGGGACGTGCCTGAAGATTTTGATCGCGGGAAGGTGACCTTTATGGTCTATACCCAGGAAAACTATGCCTAGCAAGACCGGAGAGGTTCCGGTCTTGCTGATTAGAATCGCCCTTAAACCGGGCTGAGTTCAACCGCCACTTTGGAGACATGCGCTGCAGCCGCCTCATTGGCGCTGACAACCGCGTCACCTAAGGGTTTACCGTTGGCCAGCGCCGAACACAACACGCCGGTAAAGCAGTCGCCCGCACCATGGGTGCTGACCAGGGTGATCTTCTTCGCCGCCATTGACTGACTCTCTTCCGCCTGCACGCACCAGGCAACGCCATGCTCACCGGCCGTCACCACCACCTGAGAATAGGTTGCTGACAGCACTTCAGCCGCCTGCTTCGCCGAAGCCAGATCGCTGACCACAACCGCACACATATCGCGGGCTTCGATGGCGTTAACGATCAGCACATCGATGTTTTCCTGCAACTGCGGACTCAGCAGACGGGCTGGCGCGGCGTTAATGCACACGGTAATGCCGCGCTTTTTCGCTTGCTGCGCGGCATGGACGTTAAGCGCTTCCGCGACTTCATTTTGTAAAATCAGCAGCGACACATCCTGCCAGAAAGCGTCGCGATCAAATACCGTCTGCGGAATATGCAGATTGGCATTGGAGACCACCACCGCACCGTAATCGCCTTCCGCATCGGTAATGGCGACGCTCATCCCAGACGGCACGGACGCTATCACCGCCACTGCGTCGGTATTCACGCCCGCGCCCTGCAGCATCTTAAGCAGAAAAGTGCCCTGCTCGTCGTTTCCCACCGCGCCGGCGAAGATCACGTTTGAGCCGGCCAGCGCGGCCGCGATCGCCTGATTGCCGCCCTTGCCACCAAACTTATAGCGGCACGCCGACCCCATCACGGTTTCGCCTTTTTCCGGGCGATGATGGGCATCCAGCATAATGTCGTAGTGCAGGCTGCCGGTAACAACGATCTTGTTCATGGTTAGAATTCCCGAAGGTTCTGAACCGCATGCTGTGTTTTAGTCAGGTTTTTCTCTGCCCGCTTCAAGTCTTTCTTGGCGATGGCCACAAACAGTGCATCCAGGATATTCAGCTGGGCAATGCGTGACGCGGCATTTTCCCCTAACAGATGCGATCCCTGAGAGGTTGAATTGAGCACGACATGCGCACTTCGCGCAATGGGCGACTCGGCATAGTTGGTAATGGCAATCACCTTGGCCCCATTGCGCGCCGCCAGTTTGACGGGGTCATTAACGGCACGCGTGGCACCCGAATGGCTGATAGCAATCACCACATCATCGTCAGATAACACCGCCGCCGACATCAACATAATATGCGCATCGTCATAGGCCGACGATTTAATACCGATCTTAAGCATCTTATGCGAAAGATCGCGCGCGACAGCGGCGGATCCCCCGACAGCATAAAGATCGATATGGCGCGCCTTAAATATAATGTCCGCAGCGCGGTTGAATTCAGAAATATCCAGAATAGACAGCGTTTCTTCTATTGCCTGAATGGAGGTTCTGAATACTTTTGCCAGTAATTGTTCCGACGAGTCATCCGGCTCTATTTCCGCATGCAAACTTGCCACTTCAGACTGATTATAATAAACCAGGCTGCTTCTGAAGTTTCTGAAGCCCGTAAAGCTGAGCTTTTTGGTGATTTTAACAATCATCGCCTCGGAGACGTTATTTTCCAGCGCAATCTCTTTTAAAGAGGTTTGTTCGGTAATATCCGTCCTCGCCGTAATTGATTCAACCACACGGCGTTCTAAAGGCGTCAGTTGCGGCAAACGCATACGAATTTGAGCACCAATGGCTCGTGGATCTTGCTTCATTACTTGCCTCGGGTCGCTCGGTCAATCAACATCGCTATGATAATAATAAGGCCTGTGGCAAGCAACTGATAAAAAGCCTGAATATTTAGCAAGGTCAAGCCGTTACGTAATGCCCCTAAAATAATGACCCCGATGATGGTGCCAAACATGCTGCCCTTACCGCCCATCAATGACGCGCCGCCAATGGCTGCTGCCGCGATAGCATCCAGCTCCCACAGGTTACCGATGGTCGGTTCGGCCGCGCCCAGTCGGCCAATCAGAATCAGCGACGCCAGCGAGGCTAAGGTTCCAGAAATCACGTAGACCGTGACCTTGGTGCGTTTCACCGGCACGCCGGCCACGCGCGCGGCCTCCTCATTGCCGCCAATGGCGAGGATAAACTCACCCAGCGGCGTTTTATTCATCACCGTCCACAGCACGACCGCAATCACCGCCACAATGATAATCGGCGTGGGAATGCTGAAAATCGAACTGTTGATGATGCTACGAAACTCAGAAGGAATGCCGAACACGGGGTTGCCGCCGGTATAGATCAACGCAATGGCGCGGAACAGAGAAAGCCCGCCTAGCGTGACGATAAACGGTTGCAGTCCGGCATAGGCGATTAACGATCCGCTAAATACGCCACAGACCGCACCCACGCCCAGCGTGGCGATAATGGCCAGTGGTACCGGAACGCCAGAGACCATCAAGGTGGCGCCTAATACCGCTGAAAGCGCGGCGGTTGGCCCGACGGACAGGTCAATACCACCGGATATAATCACCAGCGTCATGCCCATCGCAATCAATGCGTTTATGGAAGACTGTTGTAAAATATTCAGCAAATTTGGCAGGGTAAAAAATACCGGTGACAAAAATGAGAAGGTGATCACAATAATAAGTAATCCGATCAGAGTTCCTGCATCGCGCACATTGAATTTAATCAATGATGAAGCAGGCGTAAACGGTCGACTTGTTGGTTGAGTCATCATTTTAGGGCCTTTATAAAATCAGGTTTAAACGCTAAACGGTTTCAGTATCTTTAATCGCATAACGGGCAATATTTTCTTCCGTTATAGCTTCACCGCTGAGTTCCTTGGTGATCTTCCCTTCTCTCATTACCAGTACGCGGTCAGATATCCGAATGATCTCGGTCATTTCTGAAGAGACGACCACGATGGCTTTGCCGGCCTTAGCTAATTTTTCGATTAAATTGTAGATTTCGGACTTGGCGCCAATATCGATTCCCCGGGTTGGCTCATCAAATAAAAACACTTTGGCATCGGCTGCCACCCAGCGACCGATAATCACCTTTTGCTGATTACCGCCGCTGAGCGTGCCAATGGTTTTTTCAATATCCAGCGGCCGAAGATTTAATTCGCTCATCACTTCATGGGCGACAAGGTTGAGTTTATTTCGGCGGATAATGCCCGCTTTGGTGAATTTAAACATTGAAGGCAACGCCATATTCATTTTCACCGCACGTTCTTTAATAATGCCCTCTTTCTTACGATCTTCCGGGACCAGCCCGATCCCCGCGCGAATGGCGGCGGTGACGTTATGATTACTTACCGGGCTACCGTTGACCATCACGCTGCCGCTGCTGCGCTTATCAATGCCGGCAATAAGTTTCAGCAGTTCGGTCCGCCCTGCGCCCACCAGCCCGGCAATGCCCAGCACTTCGCCGGCGCGGACGGTGAAGTTGGTGGCTTTAATCTCGGTTCCGCGCGTGACGTTTTCCACCTGCAGCACCACACGCTCGGTGACATACGCGTTGTGATCCAGCTTCTCGATTTTACGGCCCACCATTTTGGCGACGATAGTTTCCTCGGTTTCGTCACAGAGGTTAACCACGCCAACCTGCTGACCATCACGCATGATGGTGGCGCGATCGCAGACCCGAAAAATCTCGTTCATCTTGTGCGAGACGTAAATCAGCGACACGCCCATCGACTTCAGATCGCTAATCAACTCCGCCAGCCGATCGAATTCCGTTGGCGTCAGGCTGGACGTCGGCTCATCCATGGCGATGATTTTGGCGTCATCCAGCATGGCGCGGGCAATCTCAACGATCTGCTGTTGCGACACCTTCAGATTTTTGATCGGTTCGTTAGGATCGATAGTCGGATCCAGCGTTCTTAAGATGAAGGTGGCCCGCGCAACCTGCGCCTTTTTGTCAATCCACATGCCGTTCGCTTTGGTAAGCGGGCGACCGAGAAACATATTCTGCGCGACGGAAAGTTCAGGAACATGCTGTAACTCCTGATGGATCATGGCGATGCCGGCATGGCGGGCACTGAGCGGATTTTTCATCTGCACCGGCACCCCGTTCACGCTGATCTCACCACTGTCGGCGTTGCGCACGCCAGAAAGAATGTTCAACAGCGTCGATTTGCCCGCACCATTTTCACCAATCAGCGCATGCACTTCACCAGGCCTGACAGTAAAGTCCACATTTTGTAACGCAGCGGCACTGCCGTAGGTCTTGCTGATGCCGCGCATCGTTAAGCGATACTGTTCCATACACTCTCCGCCTGACTTATTGCTGCGCTAACAGCTGACGTAATTTCACGTTATCTTTGGTGGAGAACGCGTCGGCATTTTCCTTGGTGATCAGCGCCTGTGGCGTTGAAATCACGCGGGACAGTTTCTGTCCACCAATCAACCGTACCATCACATCCATCGCCACTTCGCCGGTCAGCACCGGGAAGCTGTCAACCGTGCCGGTCAGCTCGCCGCGTTTAATCGAGGCGTAAGCATCTGAAATACCATCGGTGCCGAAGACGGCGGTCTGTTTGGCTTTATCCAGTGAACGCACCGCTTCAACCACCCCCAGCGCCATGGTGTCATTGTTGGCGTAAAAGCCAATCAAATCAGGATGCTGCTGTAAGATGGTCGATGCCGCGTTGTAGGCCGTTTCACGGCTCCAGTTAGCCGGCACGCTGGCCACGATGGTGAATTTACCGTTAGCCTGTAAGGTTTCTTTGAAGCCGCTGGTGCGCTGGCCTGCCGCATACACGCCCGGCTGACCTTCTATAATGGCGACGTTACCGCCCTGCGGATGGTGCTGAATAAACCATTTTGCTACCCGCACACCGTTGTCTTTCTGCACGTTCCCGACGTAATACTGGGCATTGGGCATCACCGCATCGTTGACGTTAACTACCGGGATCTTTTTGCTGTTGGCACTTTCCAGCGCCGGTTCCAGATTGATATCGGTCTGCGGCGAAACCAGCAGACCCTTAAATCCCTGGGAGATCATGGTTTCCGCGATCGACAGCTGACCCATCTGATCGTCTTCATTGGCCGCCGCCTGATAGGCCACGGTAAAACCGTATTTCTTCGCACCGTTCTGATAACCCTGACCCAGCGAGCGCCAGTATTCATTGGTCAGGGTTTTCGAGACGCCGCCAATCATCAGATTGCCTTCAACCTTCGGTATTGCGCCGTATTTGCTGTCGAGCTGGGTCCAGTCGGTACGATCGGGTTCGGTGTCGGACTTCAGCGGGGCAAGTTCAGCCGCATAGACGGTGGAACAAAGCAGTGAGGATGCGAGTACAGAGAGCAGGAATTTTTTCATCTTCTGAGCCTTTTTTATTATTGTCGCAGGGTAAGAAACGGGGACTACTCTTTAGCCAGCATAATGTCGTTCACAATCTGTTGTGAGCTGACCGCATCCTGACGGCTGATGGCGTCCAGCAATGCAGGATTCTCGTGAAGCTTGTCGCATAACTTCAGCAGACGTTTCACGGTAAGCACATTGGTTTCTGCTTCACGGACCGGATCCAGGCCACTGGCATCCGGGAAGGTATCGAAATAGTAAGCGCCCTTATAGCCATCGCGCTGCATCTGCCAGAGGAACTCCAGCGTTGCCCGGGGGTTTACCGAACCGGCCATCAGGCCATCGTCACGTTTCCCCCAGCCATCATTGAGATCCAACCCTAACAGGCGCGAGCGGCGGGCAACCATCGCCGCTGCATAAGCCGGGATTTCGTTAGCGAATAACACGTGGGCGAAGTCCAGCGTAATGCCGAGATTTGGGCTTCCCGCTTCTTCCACGGCCAGCAGGCAGGAGGTGACGTTGGGGAAAATGCTGTAGGCGCGCGGCTCATTCGGTTTGTACTCAATGCTGACGTCGACATCCGGTGCATAGTCCGCAACTTCACGAACGGCGCTGACGGCGTCTTCCCAAATCTTCTTATAGTCCGCCTGGAAACAGTAATCAAAACCATCCTGCCCCATCCATAAGGTCATCAGCGTCGAGCCGAATTCACGGCCGGCATCGATGCCGCGCTTGGTCAGTTCAATGGCTTCACGACGAATTTTTGCATCCGGATTGGTGAAGGCACCGATCTTAAATTGCGGTGCATCCCAACGCATTTGCATGCCGTTTACCGCCAGTCCGGCATCGGCGATAGCTTGACGCATGGTGCTGATATTGCTGGTGATATGCTGAGGATAGTTAAGATCGAGATGGGTTAAGCCTTTCGCCGTGCCGGCACGGGCAATCATCTGCAGAACTGAAGGTTTGCCCTGGAGATCGGGCCAGTACAGATGCGCTCCCGATGAAAAAGAGTTGAGACGTGTAGCGAATTTCAGTTCTGACATAGGAAGGCCCTTAATGAGGTTGTAATGTACTTTCCATATTCACGTTTATTTGTGAAGTTGTGTAATATATACACCCCGCAATTTAATAAACAAGCGGTATCAATTGAAAAGGATCAGATCTGAGAGGGAGTTCACGAAGTGAGTTGATTGGCTGGGATGATTTGCAGAGAAATCTGCCGGACTATACTGGCAATAGCCTGTCCTCAGCCCCATTCGCGGAGTCATTGCCATGTCCAAAGAGAGTGAGAATGCCGAAGTCGAAAAAGATATTTGCGTGCATATATTTACCGCCTCAGCCGGGATGGTCGGCGTTTGCATCACGGTAATCGGGATATTTCAGGTGGTGACTACCCTGAGAAAGGAAGGAACGCTGGGGGACGATATGTTGGCGATCAATGCTTTCCTGTATTTGATCACCACTATCCTGTCTTACTGGGGGCTGCGCTCTAAAGGGGTGAAACACAGCCCAACGCTGGATAAATGGATCGACATTTTGTTTCTGATCGCCCTGACCTTCACCACCTGTATTGCTGGTATGATCACCTGGGCGATGACCTTTACTTAACAGCCCACTAACTTCAAATCTGGGTCATGCCGCCATCGACAACCAGTTCAATGCCGGTGATATAGCTGGCATCGTCCGAGGCCAGAAACGACATCGCTTTTGCCATCTCATCGGCGCTGGCAGCCCGGCCCAGCGGGGTTTTCTCGGCCACCTGCTGCAGATATCCCTCGATGTCCTCATCGCTCATGCCTAATTCGGATTTATAGGCCGGGGTGATCACCACGCCAGGAGCGATGGCATTAATGCGGATATGACGGCCTTTAAGATCGGAGGCAGCAGTGCGCACAAAAGAGCGCAGTGCGGCTTTGGTCGCGGCATACACGCCGAAAGCGGGCATCCCCTGATTAGCGGCGATTGAACCGGTGACTACGATGGCACTTCCCTCGCCCATCAGCGGCAGCGTTTTCTGAATGGTGAATAGCGAGCCCTTAACGTTAATGTTGAAGTACTTGTCGAACTGCGCCTCGCTGATGGACTCCAGCGGCGCAAACTCGCCACCACCTGCGTTGGCAAACAGTAAATCGAGACGACCGTGTGCCTCGCGGAGACTGGCAACAATACGATCCACATCTGCGGCAACAGAGATATCGCCCTGAATCGCGGTGGCGCCAGACCCTATCTGCGCAATCGCGCTGTCCAGTTCAGTCTGACGACGACCGGTGATGACAACCGTGGCACCCTCGCGGGCCAGACGCATGGCGGTCGCCAGACCGATACCCGAGCTGCCGCCGGTAACAAGCGCAATTTTTCCCTGATGTTTGCTGCTGTGGATATTGCTGAGGTCGATAATTTTCATGGACATTCTCCGCGAGTGATTGGGTTGTCAGTACGGGAATGAATATAGAACTGGCGGATTCAGGAATAAATAGCGTAAATTCGAAATCTTTATTCCCCCACAGAGATAATCAGCCGGGAGCGTTCTGCCATGGATCAACTTCAAGCCATACGGGCCTTTGCGCGGGTTGTCGAAACCGGTGGGTTCTCGAAAGCCGCGCAATCGCTGCAAATGCCCAATGCCACCCTGAGCAAATCGATTCAGGCGCTGGAAAAGCATCTCGGGGTAAAACTGCTTGAACGCAGCACCCGGCGGGTCAGCGTCACCCGCGACGGCACGGCATATTATGAACGGACCAAACATCTGCTCAGCGAGCTTGAGGATATTGATGCCACGCTGGGTCGATCGCAGGCAACGCCTAAGGGACGGTTACGTATCGAAACCGGTGGAGCCGTCGCCAGCCTGCTGTTGATCCCGGCGCTGCCAGACTTTTGTGCCCGTTATCCGGATATTGAGCTGCAGGTTGGCGTGTCCGACCGCACGGCCGATGTGATTGGCGAGAACATTGATGGCGCCATTCGCATCAGTGCCGCTGATGGCGCATTGATCTCGCGTAAAATCGGCGCGTTCGGCTGGACCACCTGCGCCAGCAAAGCGTATCTGCAACGCTATGGCGTCCCCGAGCATCCGCAGCAAATTCTGGATGGCAATTTCCCGGTGGCCGGCTATTTTTCGTCACAAACCGGCATTTTGTTACCGATGAAATTCTGCAAACAGGGAGAATCGCTGGAGATCACCCCCGCCTGCAAGGTGATGGTCAATGAGAGTAACGCCCATCTGGCGACGGCGCTGGCGGGTATTGGCTTAATTCATACGCTGGATTTTATGATTCACCCGTCCATCAAGGCAGGCAAGCTGGTGCCCGTCCTCGAGGACTGGCGGGCACCGCCGGTGGACATCTATTTCAGCTATGCGCCCAGCCGCCAACTCAGCACCAAAGTCAGGGTGTTTGCCGACTGGGTCACCGGGTTGATTGCGCGAAATTCAGTCAACCCTGAAGGCTAACTCAGGCGCCAAAGCCACCATCAATGGTCAGGGCCGTACCGGTCACCATGCCTGCTTCACTGCTGGCAATCCATAACACCATCGAGGCGACTTCGCTGGCGTGCGCATGGCGTTTAATCGCCATAAAGCTGTGCATCATTTCGTTCATCGGCCCGTCAGACGGGTTCATATCGGTGTCGGTCGGACCGGGTTGCACCACGTTGACGGTGATACCGCGCGGGCCAAAATCTCTGGCCAGCCCACGGGCCATGCCCTGAACGGCAGATTTACTGGCACCATAGGCAGTGAGGCCCTCGACCGGAACGCGGTCGGCATTGACCGAACCAATGATGATAATGCGCCCGCCGTCCTTCATTTTGCGGGCGGCTTCGACGGCGGCGAAGTAAGGGGCATGGATGTTGATCACAAACAGCCGCTCAATTTCGTCAGCATCGATCTCCAGCGGATCGCCGGCGGCCAGCACCCCGGCGTTGAACACCAGCACATCCAGTTCGCCCGCCTGCGCGACGGCCTCAACCAGTTCGGCACGGTTCGACACGTCCAGCTTGATCATCTGGCTGTGTGTCTCCTGCGCGATGACTTCGGCTTTCTGCTGGGAACTGGCGTAGGTGAACACCACGTCATCGCCCTGCTCAGCAAAGCGACGGACGATCGCCTCGCCAATGCCGCGGCTGCCGCCCAGGATCAGTACCTTTCTGCCTGTAGCGGGTTTATCGGTGTAATCAGTCATGGTCATTCCTCGTTATGTATTGATAATAATCAGAATTGACCAGCTCCACTGTTATGAGCTGGCGATTGAACAAACGGGTCTGCCTGCTTTACTGAAACCGTGTTTGCTGGCGCGGGACGCGATGGCAAAACTCAGCAGCAAAAGTATAAGCATTACCCAGGGAAAAGAGGTGACGCCAGCCTGTTCTAATAACATTCCTCCGCTCATGCCACCTGCGGCGATCGCGCTGTTCCACACCACCACATTCATTGACAGCGCTATGTCTGCCCCTTCACCGGCGGCATCGGCCAGCGCGGTTTGCAGCAAGGTGGCAGCACCGCCAAAGCTGAGGCCCCACACCGCCACGCCAGCATAAATCACCGCAGGCGACGTTGAGGCGACGGCGAAAATCAGTGAGATAAGTGCGAACACCGCCAGCGAAATTAAGACGGCCAGACGAAGATGACGATCGACAATCCGCCCGGTGATAAAGATGCCCACCAGCGCCGCCAGACCAAAAATCAGCAAAATCAGGCTGACCTTATTTTCCAGTCCGGCCGGTGCCACAAACGGGGCGATATAGGTGTAAAGAATGTTGTGGGCCAGCATCCAGGTGAACACCACGCCGAGTACCGGGCGCACGCCAGGCGTGGTAAAGACGTTCTTCAGCGCCATTTTTTGCTGCCCGCTTTGCCCGGCAAAATCAGGCACGGCCAGCAGAACCCAGGCCACCAGCAGCACCGATAAGCCCGACATCACGGCAAACGTCAGCCGCCATCCCAGCAAATTCCCCAGCCAGGTGCCCAACGGCACATCCAGCGACAGGGCAATGGGCGTACCAACCATCGCCAGCGCCATCGCCTTTCCCTGCAATGAAACCGGCACCATTCTGCGGGCGTAGCCTGCCAGCAGGCTCCAGGCTAATCCGGCGGATGCGCCCGCCAGGAAACGCGCGGCCAGCGTCAGCACCACGTTGGTCGACAGCGCGGTCAGGGTGTTGAACAGCAAAAATCCAACAATTGTGATCAGCAAAACGCTGCGACGCCGCCAGGTTCGGGTGGCGATGGTCAACGGGATGGCGGCAATCAGCGATCCGGCGGCGTACGCCGTCACCATCTGGCCGGCAAGCGACAGTGAAATCGTCAGTCCGGCGCTGATTTGCGGCAGCAGACCGGCTGGGATGGTTTCCGTGACGATGCAGATAAAGCCGGTCATCGCCAGTGCCAGCAGCGCCATCACCGGTAGTCGGTCCTGTTGGGTCGCCTTCGCGACCGGAGAAATATCAGCCAAACTGCCCTCTCTTAGGTATCCAGTTAATTATGTATCGTTTGGTATAGATATCCCGGGCGCGCAGCATTGTCAAATATTTATGTATCGATTAGTATATAACTTAGTTGAAAGGAGAAACCGAATGAGAACGGGCAGACCAAGGCAGTTTGATCGCGATGAAGCGGTGCGACAGGCAATGCACCTGTTCTGGGATCGCGGCTTTGACTCGACCTCGCTGAGTCAGTTGAAAAGTGCGATCGGCAACGGCATTACCGCGCCGAGCTTTTATGCGGCGTTTGGCTCAAAAGAGAAGTTGTTTCAGGAAGCGGTTGACTGCTATTTGCAGTCACACGGGCGCGTGACCGAAGCCTTGTGGCAGGACGAACTGCCGCCGCGCGACGCCATTGAATCCACCCTGCTACGTTCGGCACGCATGCAGTGTGCAGACGATCATCCCAAAGGCTGCATGGTCACGCTGGGCCTGATGTCGGTGAGTACCGATGAGCACAAATACCTGCTCAGCCCGCTGGAGCAATCGAGAAAAAAGACCTGCGACGGGTTTATTCACTGCGTCAATCGCGGCCTGTTGAGCGGCGAGCTGCCTGCCGGGACGTCCGCGAAAACCCTGGGCCTCACCTTTAACAGTTTTCTCACCGGGGTTTCCACGCTGGCACGCGATGGTGTGCCTTTTGAGGATATTGAACGGTCAATCCGGCAGGTTATGCGGTTGTGGGACGGCCCTGGTGGGCGATCGGAAGAGTGGGTAAAGACCTGAAATGCGCTGCATCGCGTGCCGGAGGTCGCCCAAAAAGGCGGGCATATTCACGACTGAATTGTGAAGCACTTTCATAACCCACCGAAAAGGCAACGATCGCCACATCGCTGGGTTCAAATATCAGCAGCCACCGTGCGCGGATCAGGCGTAATTGTTTCTGGTACTGGATCGGGGTCATATGGGTGATGGCTTTGAAATGGCGATAATAGGCCGCGACGCTCATGTTCGCGATGTCAGCTAACGCCTCTGCGCGCAGAGGTTCCGCATAGTGATCGCGTATCCAGTTAATCGAACGGCGAATCTGCGACAAATGCCCATCCGGGCAGGCAATATTACGCAGCACGTCACCTGACGGCCCTTGTAACACTCTGAACAAAATTTCACGCTCAATCATCGGCGCCAGCACTGTCGCGTCACCTGGCCGCGCCAGCAATCGCATCATTCGCAGCCAGGCATCAAGCAGTTCCGGTGAGGTGGCTACCGGAGCATAGCTATCGTTCGCAGGCCTGACAGGCATGTCACTGTTCGCGGCCAACAGCGAGGCAATGATGTGCGCATCTAACGTTAAGCTGACCGCCTGAAAAGGCTTGTCTGGACCATCAGCGAAAATTTCCCCTGTGGCCGGCATATCCACAGGCACCACGAAATACGTCCCCGCAGTGTAGCGATACATCTGCCCACCAATGGACAGTGTTTTCTCTCCCTGCAGGACAAAATGCATCATAGGCTGGTAGATCTGATTGGCACAGGCTTCCGCGTTGACCATCGAGACGCGAGGAAGCTCCGTTGCTGTCCACTTATTATCAGCAGGCAACACGTAGCTGCGAAGTTCATTCATCACTGTATTCATCCCGTCGAGCATAGGCCTGATATTTCCGCCAAACAAGGGCGTTGAGAAGAACAGGCAATTATCCGGGAAGATTGGGCACGCGCTTAATGCCCCTCAGAACCGATACTGTTTGCCGACAACTTCTCACTCATCTAAAGGTCATTAAATGAAATTATCAGGCAAAACAGCCGTCGTAACCGGCGCGTCTAAAGGGATCGGTGCCGGTATTGCTAAAGCACTTGCTGCGGCAGGGGCTACGGTCATCGTCAACTATGCATCAAGTCAACGCGATGCGGAAAAGGTAGTGTCGCACATCCGTGACGAAGGTGGAAAAGCTACGGCTATAAAAGCGGACATGAGTCAGTCTGCGGATATTACGCGGATGTTTGATACGATCAGGCAGGAATTCGGCACCGTGGATATTCTGGTCAATAATGCCGGCGTGGCGGTGTTTGAAATGATTGAAGATCTGACCGAAGAGGCCTTTCATAAGCAGTTTAATCTGAATGTGCTGGGTTACCTGTTGGCCACGCGTGAGGCGCTAAAGCAATTCAGCCCGTCTGGCAGCATTATCAACATCAGTTCGATTCTGAGTACCGACCCGTATCTGGCTTCAAGCGTTTACTCCGCCACCAAAGGCGCGGTCGATACGCTCACGTTTGCCCTTGCCAGAGAGTTGGGGGCAAAAGGGATCAGGGTAAATTCGATCCTGCCGGGGCATACCAACACCCCTGGTACGGACGGGGATTTTGCCGGTGAGCTGGGTGAAAAGCTGCTGGCCGGAACACCTCTGGGCCGTTTTGGCGAACCAGAGGATATTGGTCCCGTTGCGGTATTCCTGGCCTCTGATGATGCACACTGGGTCACGGGCGAATCATTGAGAGCCGCCGGTGGCGTCCGGGGCGTCGGTTACTGAACGTCTTTTCAGTAAAGGCTCAAACCTGAGCCTGTCCGCCGTCGGCGAAAAGCTCAGTGCCGTTCACGAAACTCGAATCCGTTGAGGCAAGAAACAGGGCCACTTTGGCAATCTCTTCCGGCTCGCCAATCCGACCCAGCGGAATACGGGTATTAAGATAATCGAGCATGGCCTGTTGATGTGCCGGATCGTCGCCGGCAAAATCGAGCAGAAACGGCGTTCGTATCGGCCCCGGGCTGAGCACATTCACTCGCGTCCCGGTGCCCTTAAGATCAAGTACCCAGCTCCGCGCAAGGTTGCGCACCGCCGCTTTCGAGGCGGAGTAAACGCTGAAGGCGGCGGTGCCTTCAATACTGGCACTGGACCCCGCAAGGATAATTGAAGCGCCCTTGCGCAGCAGAGGTAATGCTTTCTGAACGGTGAAAATCAACGATTTCACATTTTGGCCAAAAATCTGGTCAACATGCTCTTCCGTGATCTGCCCTAAAGGCAACATGGATCCCCCACCCGCATTGGCAAATACCACATCAAGTCCACCCGCTTCCGCTTCTATTTGACGGTACAAACGATCAAGATCGGGGCCGTGGGTTGAATCAACCTCAATACAGGTTACCGAACTGCCCAATTCGTCCTGCACCGTCTTAAGCGCCGCTTTGTTGCGGCCGGTGATATAGACATGGGCACCCTCAGCCAGGTTGGCCGGATAAACCAACTGCACAGGCAGCGAAGGTTGCTTCCATTCCTCCAGTAGCGGAATTAAACGACCGGAGAGGAAATGATGCTCAGCACTAAAGCGAAAAATCTGTCCAATACCCATTCCCGTCAACAAGGCTTCCGTCAGTGCCGTGCTCTCACTGATATTGACCACCGTGTTACCGTGAATTTCAAACTCGTCCGTTCCGTTGCTGAACTGTAAAGGCAATGATTTCCCCGAGTGCGGAAAGAAATACCGTACAGTCTGGTGGTTATCCTTAATATCTTGCGGATGCACAGGCGTGCCATGAGCCGAAAGATACCCCGATGTGGCACAGGTGACATAATCAAGGGTGCAGAGCTGTCTGCCAATCATTGAGCTGTCAGGAAGTACTCCCCCACGTATGACGCAATCAACCCCCTCGCCTATCAGGTCAGCCGGACGATCGTTGACGCCAAGCAATAATTCAAGCTGCGGATAACGGGCATGAAACTCGGGCAGTGCCGGAATGATGATCTCATTAGCCAGTGATGAACCAACATCAACGCGCAGTTTTCCCTGAGGATTTACCTTTGCGTACCTTGCGGCGGTATCCATTTCATCAAGTTGAGCCAGTATTTCACGCGTCTGCTCCCGGTAACGTTCACCCAACGGGGTAATGGTGAAAGATCGGGTACTGCGTTCGATGAGTTTAGCGCCGAGATGCTGCTCAAGATCCTGTAGGAGCTTGCTGACGGAGGATCGGGGGAGGTTTAGCGAATCAGCCGCTTTTGCCAGCGAACGGGCATCGGTGATACGAATGAACACCCGCATAGCCAGAAGTTGGTCCATATAATTACCCCTGCCCGTCGCGTACGTTGATCGCCTTGCGCAGCTGCGTGACGTCCTTCAGCGGCGGGAGACCGAAGACGCGGGCATAATCGCGGTTAAACTGCGGCACGCTTTTATAGCCAACTTCCTGAGCCACAAAGGTGACGCTCTGTTGCCTGCCGAGCAGCATACGGCGGGCATGCAGAAGCCGCACCCGCTTTTGATACTGGACAGGACTCATCGCGGTGACGGCTTTGAAGTGGCGATGAAACGCGGAAACGCTCATTGCCTCCCGCTCTGCCAGCGCCCCGACAATAAACTCTTCGGCAAAATTGTGCCGCAACCAGTGAATCGCATTACCAATCCTCGCCAGCATCGTCCCCGGCGAGGCAATATCCCTCAGCATCCAGCCGTGCGGACCTTTTAACACATGGTAGAGGATCTCTCGTTCGTATCCCGGTGCCAGCGCCGCGATATCCTCAGGGGTTTTCATCAGGCGCAGCATCCTGACCCAGGCATCCAGCAGTTCAGGCGTCACCGAGGCAACTGAAAATGCCCCACCGTCCGGTCGTTCCTGCATCGCTGACGGTGGCAGATCCTCGATCATCGCCGCAACACGCTGTGGGTCGATGGTCAGGCTGACGGCCAGATATGGCTCACCACGCTCTGTGGGATGCACCGAGCCGATGGCGGGCAAATCCACCGACATGACAAAGTACGAGGCGGGATCGTAATTGAAGACTCTGTCTCCCACGGTCATCGACTTACTGCCGCGCAGGATCAGGTTAATCATCGGTTCATACACGGCGGCGAGCGCCTCAGCCGGCACATTGCCCTGCACCATTGCCACACGGGGGATGCCGGTTTCAGTTCGCCAGTTTCTGGCATGGGCCGCCAGTTCGCGCAATTCATCAAGCTGCAGGTTAAACACCTTTTCATCCTTCCGCGAAACAACGTAAGGCAGCATAAAGCAGAAAAAGGCAAGAATCGAGCAGGAACACGGAATCCGCATCCGCCCGTTTTCCCTACTCTGAATGTCTTGCACGTCATCCAGAGTCGCTGGCCACTATCAAATTTAATCCAGTAAGGGGATTCTATGCTCGATCATATTTTTCTGGCGGTTAACGATACCGACCATTCCGTCGCGTTTTATACTCAGACACTGGCACCGCTCGGCATCACCGTCCGTTTGGACTACGACGGCAAAGACGGACCGCCGGGCCATCCCAACCTGAAGGGGTTTGGTGCACATGGCCGGATTTTCTTCTGGCTGCGCACGGGTCTACCCGGCGGAAGCGCTACCCATGTTGGCTTTGTGGCGAACAGCGAAAGCCAGGTAGATGCTGCCTATGCCGCGGCGATAGCGGCGGGTGCCACAGACCATGGCGCGCCTGGCGCACGCCTGTATTATGACCCACGCTATTACGCCGCCGGGGTGATCGATCCCGACGGTCATACGCTTGAATTCGTCTATAAAAGCTGGCAGCACACGCCATCATGAAAACACTACTGATCTACGGCGCGACGGGTTACACCGGGCGCATGATTGCCGAACAGGCAACCTCAGCCGGACTGAATGTCATTCTCGCCGGAAGGAACCCGGTTAAGCTGCACGAGTTGGCGAGCGAGCTGAAACTTCAGGCATCAGTCTTCACGTTAGATGACGCGGACAGGCTTGCTCAGGAATTGCAGAGCGTGAGCGTGGTTCTCAACTGTGCTGGCCCGTTTGCCCAGACGGCTGAGCCACTGATGAAAGCCTGTATTCAGCTGGGGATCCATTATCTTGATATCACTGCTGAGATTAACGTCTACCGTCTGGCCGAATCGTTAAATGAGTCGGCGTTGTCGTCGGGGAGTATGTTGATGGCTGGCGTGGGCTGGGATGTGGTGCCGACTGATAGTCTGTCGGTCATGCTGGCACAACAGGTTAATACACCGGTAAGGCTAAGAATTGCGCTGCAGGTAGCCGGATCGATGTCGCGGGGATCGGCGATAAGTGCAGGAGAAATTATCAGTGCAGGTTTGCTTGCCCGGGTAAACGGGGTATTGACGACCAAAGCGAACAGCGCAACCGAGTGGTTTGATTTTGGCGAAGGCAAAGTTGAGTGCTTACCGCTCTCCTTTGGTGACCTTGTGACTGCCTGGCATTCAACCCGCATCCCCAATATTGAAATGTATGTGCACGTGAGCGGCGACGCGTTTCCTTCAGGTGATTTATCCCAGCTGCCTGATGGCCCGACGCCTGAAGAACGAGAAAAAAGTATTGCGCGCGCGTTGGTAGAAATCACCGCAGCCAACGGAGAGATTCACGATGCGGTGATTGAAACGGTGAATGGGTACTCTTATACCCCCCTCGCCGCCATAGCGGCTGTATCCCGCGTGCTGAATGGTGACCATCAACCGGGTTTTCAAACGCCCGCAAAAGTCTTCGGGCCTGATTTCGCCTTAACTATTCCGGGAACGCGGATTATCACCCGCTAAAAATCGCCTTTCTTAGCTTGCGCGGACAGAATATTTCTCACTCATTATCCAGCGTAATTAGCCGCGATGGTTTGCCCATCGCGGCCAGAGGGAATCAGGTCAGGTTATTCGCCATGCCGCCATCCACCAGCAGTTCCACGCCGGTAATAAAGCTCGCATCCTCACTTAACAGGAAGGACGCCGCAGCAGCCACCTCCTGCGGACGTGCCATGCGCCCTAGCGGGATCGGCGCGATCAGCGTCTGGCGAACCGCTTCCGGCACGGCGGCCATCATATCGGTGTCGGTTGGGCCCGGCGCCACCACATTGACACGAATGCCGCGCGGTGCCAGTTCCAGACTCCAGGTGCGGGCATAAGATCGCAGCGCGGCTTTGGTGGCGCTGTAGGTGCCGTACCCCGCCACACCCAGTCCGCTGGCGACAGAGCCAATCAACACCACCGAGGCCTTGTCATTGAGCGAACTCAGCGCGGCCTGAAATGACGTGACGTGACTTTGCACATTGACGCTAAACAGTTGATTGACGTGCCCGGCCGTTTCTTCCGCCAACGATGCGGGCGTGCTCATGCCGGCGTTAAGTACCAGCAGGTCAATCTTGCCTTTGCGTTGCGTAATGGTGGCAATCGCCTGCTGAATATCACTCTGTATTCCGGCATCGGCTACCAAACCGGTCACGCTCGCGCCCAACTGCGTAACCGCAGCGTTCACTTCCTCTTCACGCCTGCCCGTCAGGAACACCACCGCGCCTTCTGCGGTCAGCCGTTCAGCAATGGCAAGACCGATGCCTTTGGCACCCCCCACGATCAGGGCAACTTTATCCGTCATTTTGCTCATCATTCTCTCCTCATTAGCGTAGAGAATGGATGATATACTTCTTATATCTGATATCAATAACGCACCTGAAGGATACAAGATATGGTTGAGTATACCGAGCTGGACAGGCTGTTTGAGAAAAGCCGCGCCGATATGGAGTTGGTTCGTCCGGTGCTGAATAAAATCGCCGATAAATGGACGATCATGATCCTGACCGTGATTTGCCCGCAGCCTGCCCGCTTTAACGAAATTAAAAAACGGCTGAATATCACCCATAAAGCGCTGGCTGATGCGTTGAAACGGCTGGAAAAAAATGGTCTGGTGACGCGCACCGTGTTACCGACAACGCCGATTGGCGTGGAATATGCCATTACGCCGCTGGGGCATTCATTACGCGGCCCCTTTGAGGCGCTGTGTCAGTGGGCGATGGAACATGGCGACAGTATTGATGAAGCCAATCTTAGCTATGACAGTCGCGCTATTTAAGGCGAAAAAAAACACCGCATTCGGTTACGAGCTGCGGTGTTTATTTATTCCGTTGTTGTCAGATAAAAACATCAGCCATTAGCCGCTTTTTCAGCAACATAATACAGCGTGGCTTTGGCGGCCAGCACATGTTGGTCATCGTTTCCCGGCTTGTGAGACTCCACATCGGTAATGTGATAACCCGCGGCTCCCGCTTCCATCGCTTTTTTCACAAAGGCATCGTTAAGCTCTTCCATGGAGGTCACCCAACTGACCTGTGTTACGCCAACTGGATGCATGGAGGCAATCTCGCGATGGGTTAACCCTGCACGGATCAGGACAGGCTTAACGCTTTGTGGTGAGAAGATGGATAAAACATCGTTAACGAGATCTTTCATGTTGTGACTCCTGAGTATTCCAGTTCAAAACCGATAAGGCGGCATTATTATTGCTGTCAGGTCGACGGGAATGTTCCGCCCTGTCGGTTATTGCGCACGTCCGGCGAATTGCGCCGTCAGGTCTACTTAACTCCCTTTCTCGTTAATCGTTTTAGCTAAACTTGCTAAATTCTTGTTAAGAAAGGTTCCGCCACAACTAACGGAACTTTCAGGAAGATATTCTCATCTGATTACATATTCGTTACATCTGACACGCATTATTCCTTGTCGTCCATTATGGCCTTCTGAATAAGGCAATGCTGCGCCCTTCCAGCTCGAAATCCTTTTCCCGGGTAATCACCAGCCCCGGTTTTGCGGTCAACGAGGTGGCGGTGGTCAGTTCAAGCACCCAGCCACCTTCACCAAACTGCGGGATCTGGAACGGTACGTTGCCCTCATACGGGTTAAACAGCATCAGCACGTCATGCCAGATGCCCTCTTCGGTATGCAGATCCGGGCGGCCAATATACACCCCGAGCGTAACGCCTTCGTCCCACTGATCCGGCTGCTGGAAACCCCCGCCGGCATTGAACCACTTAATATCCATGCCATCGCGCCAGCTTTCACGGCGTAGCAACGGCTGTTCTGCACGCAGCTTGATCACCTGGCGGGTAAATTCGCGCAGTGCCGCACCGGTATCCGGCACTTTGTCCCACTCTACCCAGGAAATTTCGCTGTCCTGACAGTAGCCATTGTTGTTGCCCAGCTGGCTGCGGCCAAACTCATCGCCGGCCAGCAACATCGGCGTGCCGTGAGAGAAGAGAATGGTGGTGAGGAAATTGCGGCGCTGTCGATCGCGCACCGCGTTAATGCCTTCGTCCGTGGTCGGGCCTTCGGCACCATAATTGTACGATCGGTTATCATTATGGCCGTCGTTGTTGTCCTCGCCGTTGGCTTCGTTGTGCTTGTCGTTGTAGGACGTCAGATCGTTAAGCGTGAAGCCATCATGGGCGGTGATAAAGTTGACGCTTGCCCATGGCCGACGGCCCCGCAAATCGTATAAGTCGCCGGAGCCCAGCAGGCGTGCAGCAAACTCAGACGCGACGTTGTCACCTTTCCAGTATTCGCGCACCGTGTCGCGATATTTGTCATTCCACTCTGCCCAGCCCGGCGGGAATCCGCCCACCTGATAGCCGCCAGGCCCAATGTCCCACGGCTCGCCAATCAGCTTCAGTTTCGACAGCACCGGATCCTGCATTATGGCGTCAAAGAAGCCGCTGCGCTGATCGAAACCTTCCGGCTCGCGGCCAAGAATGGTGCCTAAATCGAAGCGAAAACCGTCGATATGCATCGATTCCGCCCAGTAGCGCAGCGAATCCATAATCATTTGCAAGACGCGCGGATGCGAGGTGTTTACCGTGTTGCCCGTACCGGTATCGTTGATGTAATAGCGGTGTTGTTCGGGAAAGGTGCGGTAATAAGAGTAGTTGTCGATGCCCTTGAATGACAGCGTCGGACCCAGCTCATTGCCTTCGGCGGTGTGGTTATACACCACGTCGAGGATCACCTCGATACCGGCATCGTGATAAGCCTTCACCATATCGCGGAAACCCTGAATGCCATTCGGGCCGAAATAGCGGCTGGCGGGCGAGAAGAAATTCAGCGTGTTGTAGCCCCAGTAGTTCTTCAGCCCTTTTTCCAGCAGATGCTGATCGTCCGGGAACCAGTGAACCGGGAGCAGTTCAACGGAGGTAATGCCCAGGTTTTTGATGTAATCGACGGTGGCCTTATGCGCCATACCTTCGTAAGTACCACGGATAGCTTCCGGTACGGCGGAGTTGAGCTGCGTAAAGCCCTTCACATGGGTTTCGTAAATCACCGTTTCCGGCCAGCCGATCACCGGGCGATTCTCATCCTGCCAGTTGAACTCATCGGGGTCGATAACCCGGCATTTTGGCGTATGTGGCGCGCTGTCGCGATCGTCGAAGGTCAGGTCTTTGTCATCATCATACAGGTTGTAAGCGAAGTGCGATTCGTCCCACTCAATTTCACCAGACAGCTCACGGGCATAAGGATCCAGTAGCAGCTTGTTAGGATTAAAGCGGTGGCCATTTTCCGGATCGTAAGGGCCATACACGCGATAGCCATACAGCGCGCCAGCTTGCAGATCCGGCACATAGCCGTGCCAGACTTCATCGGTGTATTCCGGCAGATCCAGCCGGGTGATTTCAAATACCCCGGTTGGATCGTAAAGACAGAGTTCGACCCGTTCGGCATGAGCGGAGAACAGCGCGAAATTCACCCCCTTGCCATCATAATTAGCGCCAAGACGCAGGCTGTTACCCGCGGTGATCCCGTAAGGTTTACCGTTAGACATGCCACTCTCCATTGCAAACGTTAATGTGACTGCGGTTTTTAGATTGTTTTTTTTCAATCAACCCTGAAGGATCACAGGGGTAACGCATTCAATATTTTCTAAATTGAAGCGGCCGCTGAGGAAGTGTTCTTCCCCGGTCAGCACATCGCGATAACGACGCTGAGCCAGCTCAGGCGGCAGGTTAATCACAGCGTTATTCCAGTATTGCTTCGGCCCGGCAGACAGGCTTTCACCCACCAGACCCAACACCAGTCGCGGCAGGATCACAATGATTGCGTTAGCCCCGTCGCTGCGGGCGAAGGCCAGAATGTTCTCCGCCTGCTTTCCGCTGGCCTGCAGTGGCAAATATTCGCCTTTTCTGAACAGCTCAGGATTATCCAGCCGCAGATGCAGCAGTCGGGCGATCGCCTGCTGTTTCAGCTTGCCGCTGCGCCAGTCGGCTTCTTCACAGGACGATGGCAATACGCTGTCAGCCGTCAGCTGGTGTTGCAGCAGCGGAAAATCAGGATCGCGACGGTTATCAGGATCGACCAGGCTGAAATTCAGCGCTTCGCTTCCCTGATAAATATCCGGTACGCCGGGTGCGACAAGCTTAATCACCGACTGGGTCAGGCTGTTGACCAGCCCCGCCCGCACAAAGGGTTGCAGCGAACGGTGGAAGTCCTGCAGGAAGGTCTGATTCTGCGGATCGAGAAGATGGCGGGTATAGTCGAATACCGCCTGTTCGTAGGGTTCGTTGGTGTCGGCCCAGTCGGTGCGCTGCTTCGCTTCGCGCAGGGCTTTTTCCACATAGGCGAGGAAGCGTTCTTCCAGCGCTTTTAAGCCCGCTTGATCCTGCGGCTCAAGCGTAGCCGGCCAGACGCCAGCCAGCGCCTGATACAGCATCCACTCTACCGCCGGTTTCGGCGCCAGGCCATCCGCCAGCTTGCTGACCTTATGCTGATTCATCTGCTGCCAGCGAACGATGCACGCCTGCCAGATGTGCGGCGCTTCCGTCAGCGTATACAGTCGGGCGCGGGCATCCTCACCGCGTTTGGTGTCATGGGTTGAGGTGCTGGAAATCGCATCGGGCTGAAGTTGCAGCCGCTGCGCCATCTCCTGATGAAAACGCTCTGGCGTAAAGGTGCGCGGCAAGGGTTCGGCACCGACTTCATTCAGCGCCAGCTCCATATGCTGACGGAAGAACAAGGTGTCCTCTACCGATTTCGCCATCAGCGGTCCGGTAAGCTGCTGGAAACGGGTACGGAAGGTATCCGCCTCTTCCGTGGCACCGTCTGACACCTTGCCCGCGAGGATACGGGTGAGAAAATCTACCGCGCCACGATCAGGCACGTTCTCGCCCGTTTTAACCTCTCCGGCCACCTGGTGCAGCATTTCAGTGCCTTCTTCCGGCAGACCTTCTTCGGTGCCGTAGGTGCGGTACACCGGGAAAGCGATCAGCAGTTCGCGTAGCGCTTCCCGCCCGGTTTCCTCGTCCAGCCTGACGTTTTCTTTGTTGGCAATCCCGGTGGCCAGCGTCAGCAAGGTGCTGAACTCACCGGCGAAATTTCGGTCCGCCATCAGCATTTTGGCGGCGCGCAGTTCCGCCTCCATATCAACCTGTCGGCCAATCACCCGCTCATAGACTTTGCGCAAGGTGCCGATCTGCTTGCCGTCGACCAGCGCATCAGATATCGCCGCGATAAATTCATAGCCGGTGGTGCCGGAAATCGGCCAGTCCGCCGGAATAACCTCACCCTCACCCAGAATTTTCTCAACGGTCAGGTAGCAGTCCGGGCCAACCTGCTGGCGCAACAGCTCAAGGTAGCCTTTCGGATCGGCCAGGCCATCCACATGATCCACCCTGAGTCCGTCAACCGCGCCGGCATGCACCAGTTCGAGGATCAGCCGGTGGGTATCATCAAACACGGCGCGATCTTCCACCCGCACGCCCGCCAGACCGGTAATTTCAAAGAAGCGACGGTAGGAGAGCTCTTCTGGCGCATCGCGCCACGACATCAGCCGCCAGGGCTGACGGTCATGCAGTTCCGCAATGGCCGGTTTGTCGGTGAGTTGCAGGATCGCCTGCTCATTCCCTTGCCAGCTTTCCGGCGTCAGCGGATAGAAGCTGTCGAAATAGGCCAACGCCGGACGACCGGTTTCAGGATCGGCTTTGACCGTGATGTCGCCCTTTTCCAGCGCGACGTCAAAGGTGTCTCCAAGGAAAGGTAGGGTCAGCCGCCGCGACCAGTCGATATCGAAATAGCGCGCATAGCGGCTGTTTTCACCGTGTTCAATAACGTCACGCCACCAGGGATTTTCCAGCGAGGCCGCCATATGGTTCGGCACAATGTCGAGGATCAGGCCCAGTCCGGCATCTTTTAACGCCCTGACCATGCGGTCAAAACCGGCGCGGCCACCGATATCCGGATCGATTTCATTGGCATCAGTAATGTCATAGCCGTGGGTTGAACCCTGGGTGGCGGTAAATATCGGCGACGCATACAGGTGGCTAATGCCGAGTTGCAGTAAATAAGGCACCAGATCGGCGGCACGATCGAAGGTCATGCCATTACGGAATTGAATTCGGTAAGTTGCAGCGGGAATGGTCACTTCAGCTCTCCCTGTCCAGACGGACAATAATGGCGTTTTGCGCCAGCGTTTCTTCAGCGGCAGGCCAGGCGAACAGGGTTTCCCCCGGAAGGTCAACCAGCGGCTGAGCGGTTTCAGCCAGATTGATGGCCAGAGACAGCGTGCCATCCGGGAAGGTCCAGCTGACGGCGAGGAAGCCTTCCGCCGTCTTCAGCACCTTGCCGCTGTTTCCGCGGGCCTTGTCCAGCAACGGCACGATATATTGCTGACGCAGCGTCAGCAGCTGTTTTGTCAGTGCCAGCCACTGCTTGCCGTCTTCACGGGTGAGTTTCTCCCAGTCAAGCTTTGAGCTGACGAAGGTTTGCTTGTCGTTAGGATCGGGGACGCGGGTGCCTTCGTGTCCGGCATGTCCTGCGAACTCCCGTGCCCGCCCTTCGCGCACCGCTTTGGCCAGATCGCCATGGAAGTCGGTAAAGAACAGGAACGGCTGGGTTTCGCCATACTCTTCGCCCATAAACAGCATCGGGATATGCGGTGAAAGCAGCAGCATCGCCAGCAGCGCCTGGGTGCGCCCGGCACCCGCCAGATCGATAAGCCGCTCGCCGAGCGCGCGGTTACCGATTTGGTCGTGGTTCTGGATGAAATCAATAAAGGTCACCGGCGGTTGACTGAGGCTACTGACGCCCCTTTTCTCGCCAGACTGCGGCGCCACTTCGCCCTGATAGGCAAAGCCTTCGGTCAGCGTTCGGGCCACCAGCTTTTCGGGCTGCCGGGCAAAATCCTGGTAATAGGCATGGGTTTCACCGGTGGCAAAGACATGTACCGCATTGTGGAAGTCATCGTTCCATTCGGCGGTAAACAACGGCGCCGAGCCGTCCGCCGCGCGCGGATGCAGGAAGGTGACATTGCGGCAATCTTCGGTCGACAGATGGATATGGCGGTCAGGAAACTGATGGCGGATGCGTTCGGCAATTTCAATCAGCGCATGCTTCTCCGAGCTATCTTCAATCTGGTCGATGGCGTCAAAGCGCAGGCCGTCAAGGTTGTACTCTTCCAGCCAGAACAGCGGCGCTTCAACCATATAGTCGCGGGCGGCCGCAACATCATAGGCGATGCCCGCTCCCCATGGCGTCATCCGCTCTTTATGGAAGAAGTCCGGTGCCAGCAGCGGCAAATAATTGCCTTCCGGCCCGAAGTGATTGAGCACGATATCCAGCACCACCGAGATGCCGTGATGGTGGGCACTGTCGACAAAGGCCTTAAAATCATCGGGTGTGCCATACGTCGAGTGTGGCGCGTACAGCAGCACGCCATCATAACCCCAGCCACGACTGCCGCCGAACTGTGACAACGGCAGAACTTCAATCATGGTGATACCGAGGCCGGCCAGATAAGGCAGCTTTTCACTGGCGGCGGCGAAGGTCCCTTCAGGCGTGAAGGTGCCGATATGCAGTTCATAAACCACGCTTTCAGACCATGGACGGCCTTTCCAGTCGGCGTTATGCCAGATGTAGTGCTCAGGATCGACCACCAGCGAGGGACCGTTAACGTCCGACTTTTGCGCGCGTGATGCCGGATCGGGCACCACCATGCCATCGGCCAGCACGAAGTTATATTCCGCCCCTGCTGAAACGCCGCTGGCCTGATATTCAAACCATCCGTCGGCTTGCGCCGTCATCTGATGATCTTCACCCGCAAGCCTTAAGATCACCTCTTTTTGCCCGGTCGCCCACAAACGAAAGCGGACTTTTCCGTCGCCAACGATCTCACTACCCCAACGTTTGATAAAAGATTTGGACGCCATTCGATTCCCTCGTTTAAGCCAGCAATGGGCAAAAGCAATAATGGTGGAGAAGAAAAAACGCGGTGGAGTCCGGTTCTCAGGCACTCATGGTAAAAAATAATCATAGACGATGAATTACCCGCTGATGGCCAGCCGGTGAAACTTTCCCCGGCTAAAGCGCCCGGAAAGTCAGGTGTTGCCCGCAGGATTGATCGGACGTCCGGACCGAATCAGACCGATGGCCAGCTAAGGACATTCGCCGGACAGCCAGCTGAATCGAGTTCAGCTTTTCGCTTTTCGTCCTCTTCCAGGTCACATCCCGTTGATGAAAACTAAAATAACGCTCATGATTTCGTGATGAAACTCTAAGTTCTGCCGCCTTTTTCAACGAATTTACCTTGCGGTGACCCTGTTCACGTTTTTAATGCTCAGTGCTTTGTACTCTCGGGACGTTTTCAGCTAAATCAATTCAGCAAAAAGGCAGATAATAATGAAAAAACGTACCCTGGCTCTCGCACTACTCGCTGTAATCAGTACCCAGACCCCAGCTAAAACCTGGGTGCTGACGGACACAAGCACCAGTACTGAAAAGGGAAACTGGAAAATCTCCAGCGATCAGCTGAAGGCTGGCGGAGAGAACTTCAGCATCGAACAGCAGGTGTTGCACGGCGGCAAGCAGGAAGGATCGAAAATTATTACCCTGACCAGCGCCAACGGCCTGACTATCACCCTCAGCCCAACCCGAGGCATGGATTTACTGCATGTGCAGGGTCATGGCGTGCGTTTAGGGTGGGATTCCCCGGTGAACGAAGTGGTTAATCCGGCTTATATAAATCTGGAGAGTCGCAACGGCCTCGGCTGGCTGGAAGGCTTCAACGAAATGATGGTGCGCTGCGGCTTTGAGTGGACCGGCCATCCGGTGACCAAAGACGGCGTTATTTATACGCTGCATGGCAAGGCAGGCAATACACCAGCATCAAGAGTCGAGGTGATTGTTGATGACCAGGCGCCGCACCAGATCCGCATCCGCGGTCTGTTGAAGGAACATACCTTCAAGAAAGCCAATCTGGAGACCTGGACTGAACTGCGCTATACGCCGGGCAGCGACTCCTTTACCGTCCATGACGTGCTGACCAACCAGGCGGATTATCCGCACGATTACCAGATTATTTATCACAGTAACTTTGGTACGCCGATCCTCGAGAAGAACGCCCGCTTTATCGCTCCGCTGGAATCGGTATCGCCGTTTAATGACTATGCCAAAAAAGGGCTGGATGGCTGGTCAACCTATGGTGCGCCTACCAAAGACTTTGATGAGATGGTGTTTAACCTGAAGCCGAAAGCGGACAAAGGTGGCAAGACGCTGGCCGCGGTGATTAACAGTAAAGGGGATAAAGGCGCGTCGATTGAGTTCGATACCCATCAACTGCCGTTGCTGACCATGTGGAAGAATACCGACACGCTGAAACAGGGTTATGTCACCGGCATTGAACCGGGCACCAACTACGCCTATCCGGTGACCATCGAAAAAGAACAGGGTCGGGTTAAGCAACTGCAACCGGGCCAGAGCACCGAATTCACCCTCACCTATTCCCTGCTGAAAGACGCGGCGGCGGTGCAGAAAGTTGAACAGCGGGTTAAAACGATTCAGGGAGATGAGCCGGCCAAGATCGATGAGAAACCGATTGCGGTTGAGTAAGTCGGGATCGCGATTGAACTGATCCAAACGCCCGGCTCTGCGCAACAGCAGTTCGCAGAGCCGGGACATTCAGTCTTTACTCACTGGCGAGGGCCACCGTCTCAGGCACGGCTTCTTTTGCGGGCTCGCTGCGGCGGGCTTTTAAGGTGATCAACGTCAGCTCCGAAGGACGTCCCAACCTCAGCGCCATGCCCGGCCACAGACCGGTACCGTTGTTGACGTAAAGCGTCATCCCCTCCACATCATAAAATCCCGAAACAAAACCGCCGTTCGCCGGTGCGAAGAACCGATCGAGCCCGGAAATCAATCCGCCGTGCGTATGGCCAGAAAGCTGCAGCTGAACACCGCGTGCCGCGGCCTGGCGGGCATTTCTCGGCTGATGATCCAGCAGGATAATCGGCGCGCCGACCGGGGCATTTTCCAGCGCCTGATCGAGATCGGATGAGGTGGAAGAACGGTTGCTGGCGGAAAGATCGTTCACGCCAGCCAGCAGCAGCTTAGCACCGTTGCGGTTGATGACCGCATGCTTGTTCGGCAACGACTTCATCCCCAGCTGGATCAGGTGTTCCGTCCATTTTTTCTGTTCAAAGAAATATTCATGGTTGCCGGTGATCACATACACGCCATCCGGCGCGCTCAGGTCACGCAGCGGTTCAACATCCTTCCGGCGATTGTTAACGGTACCGTCAATCACATCGCCGGTTATCGCAATCAGATCCGCGCCCAGTCCGTTGGCTTTTTTCACCACGGCCGCCGACCAGGAAGCAGGAAACAAGCGGCTGATGTGCATATCGGTGAGTTGCACAATCTTATAGCCTTCAAACTCGGCCGGCAGACCGCTGACTTCCACAGTGATGTTTTTCACCGGCGGCACCCGTATCGCCTGATGCACGCCATACGCCGACAGCACCACGGCAATCAGTCCGATGGCGTAACGGTAGCCCGGCAGAATGGCGATTTTGTGCTGAACGATCAGCGAAATCAGTGCGACCGCATCGGTGGCGATCTGCATCAGCGCAATCAGGAAGATGGCGCAAAACGCCCAGTTAAACAGAATAACGATAAAGCGCGGCATTTCCGGCGCAAATACGCTGCCGGACGAAAAGCGGCAGAAAAGATGGTACTGAGAAGCGATCAGCAGCAACAGCGCCGTTGCCAGCCGGACGGACAGCGGCCAGGGCATTGGGCCAATAAAACGCGTGATAACGTACAGCGAAGGCAAACTGAAAATCAGGTGAAACATGGAACTGCTCCTCAGTGAAAGACGGTAACCGTAATACCGGCTGAATGGCACGGCGGCGCCGGACTCGCCAGACTACGCGACAATCTGAGGAATAGCAGCACACAGCGTGCTCAGATGAATGAAACATTTCTCTGCTGGCAACGCCTGCCGACGCGTTTTAAGGTAGGGGTTCTCTTGATGACTTAACAGGATCACATAATGCGTATTCTGGTGGTGGGTGCCGGAGCAACCGGTGGCTATTTTGGTGGACGTCTGGCGCAGGCCGGTCGTGATGTAACCTTTCTGGTACGCGAACGTCGCCTGCAGCAGTTGCAGCAGAACGGGCTGATATTACAAACGCCCAGTGGAACCGAGACGCTGCATCCGCAGCTGGCGCAGGCCAGCACGCTCAACGGGCCGTTTGATTTGATTATCCTGACGGTCAAAAGCTTCGGCCTTGAACAGGCCATGCAGGATATCGCGCCGGCGGTCGGGCCGGAGACGCTGATCATGCCGATCCTCAACGGCATGCGCCATATCGACACCCTGCGCGATCGCTTTGGCGAGCACCGTGTCATCGGTGGCCTGTGCAAAATCATCGCCACGCTGGGGCCCAATGGCGAAGTGGTGCAAATGACGCCGCTGCAGCAAATTTATTACGGCGCGCTGGATGGCAACAATGACGCGCGCCTGCAGCGGGTCGATGCGGCGTTAAGCGATTGCGGCTTAGAGACGATTTTCAGCGACGACATTATCAGCGAGCTGTGGGAAAAGTGGCTGCTGCTCAGCACGCTGGGCGCGGTCACCTGCCTGTCACGCGGCAACACTCAGCAGATCCTGCGGTCACAAGGCGGCGAAGCGCTGTTGCAGGGCGTGTTCAGCGAGATCCTCGCGGTCATCAGCGCCGATGGCTATCACCCTCGCCCGGCGGTGACCGCCAAAATTTACGCCATCCTCAGCAACCCTGACACGCCGATGACCTCGTCGATGTACCGCGATTTGAGCCAGGGCTATGACATTGAGTCAGACCAGGTGATTGGCGATTTGCTGCTGCGCGCGTCAAGGAACAGCGTCAGCACGCCGCTACTGAACGCGGTAAACGTCAATTTGCAGGTGTATCGTCAGGCCTTAGCCTGACCGGTTAGCCAGTATTTTTTATATTTGGCCGGTGGGATCCCCACCATATTATTAAATATGCGGTGGAAGTTATTCACGTTATCGTAACCCACCGCATTCGCCACTTCCGTCACGCCCAGTTCGGTACTGAGTAATAAGTTCTGCGCCTCACCTATTCTGCGACGGCTCTGATAATGCTTGGGCGAGTAGCCTGAGAAATCCTTAAAGACATGGGCCAGATAAAACGGACTCATACTGATGGCCGCGGTAATCGATTTCAGGTCGATATCCTCTTTATAATGATCGTCGATATAATCTTTAATGCGCTGCCCCAATAATACTTCCGTGGTGTCATCAAGCGCTGTATTTTCGATCCACAGGCTGCGGCAAAGCAGTAACAATACGTTCAACAGATTGTTGCCAATGTCCGCACCATGCAGCTTTTTAGCGCTGACGTGTCGCCACATTTGCTCAAAAAGATGACGGATCTCATCGTAACACTCACCGCTGGGCATCACCGCAATGTGCGAACGTGGCGTCAGAACGTTAACCGGCAATCCTTCAAATTTCAGCTGCTCAACACCACAGCTGTACAGCAACAGATCGTCTGACGCATGCGGGTTTTCATCATGCAACACGCCGACATTAAACAGCATCAGGTCACCGCGTTTGACCTGATAACCGCGTCCATCAATGTTGTAGCTTCCCGTCCCTTCAACCACAAACATCAGTTCAAAACGCTCGTCATGCTTGTGCATTATCCTCGGTTTAGCCGCTTCTTTTCCCTGATGTTTGCAGATGAACATCAGCCGGGGACGACTGTCCTGGGCAAAACCGCCTGATGAAGGCTGTTGGTTACTGCAAAAAGTCAGCATGGCGCCTCCGCTGAGTTTGTCGCTATTCTTGCGGCCTGTTGTACGACCAATTTTGCGTGTTAATTAAAACTACGCAACTGATTTCCTGAATCCCGTCGCGTTATCTTTTTTCGGCCCATTTTTCGCTTATTTCGCTTCTCTCCATTCTTGCTATGTCAACGCGTTAAACCGTAACTGGGATGACCGTCACGGCTATTTCTCTTTTTGTATTCAGATAATTGATCTTCAGCACAGTCTGAAATCACGCTTTTTTCCGCTGCGTCGCTTTCATTCATCTCTCTGTTATAACGATGCTCTGACTCTGAATAAGGATATGTTATGAAACTCGCCCTTTGTACCGACGTTCTGGCTGATTTATCGTTTGAGAAAATGTTGGATAAAGTTAAAAGCTACGGCATTACCGGCGTTGAAATGACGGCCGGCGGCTGGTCGCCCTGCCCGCATGTCAATACTGAAGAACTGCTCTCCTCGGCAGAAAAGCTCGACCAGTTTCGTCACGCGCTTGCCCAGCGTGAAATGGAGATTGTTGCCCTTAACTGCTCAGGGAATCCTTTAGCGCCGGGTGAGCTGGGCGAGCAACACACGCAAAGCAGCTATCGTACCGTTGAGCTGGCAGGCAAGCTGGGTGTTAAAAAGATCGTGATGATGAGCGGTTTGCCCGGCGGCGGACCGGAAGATCGTATACCCAACTGGATCACCTCAACCGTTTCCTGGCCGGGCTATATGCCAGGAGTGATTGATTATCAGTGGAACAAAGTGGCTATTCCGTGGTGGAAGAAATTTGTCGCCCATGCCAGAGAACATGGCATTGAGCAGATTGCGATCGAAGAGTTCCCTTGCCAGCTGGTGTTTAACCCATCGACATTACTGCGTTTGCGGGAGGCGGTCGGCGAGATGATCGGGATGAATCTCGACCCCTCGCACCTGATTGCCATGGGCGCCGATCCTATCGCTGCAGCGCGCAAGCTTGAGGGTGCGGTTTACCATGTTCATGGCAAAGATGCGCGCATCGAACGCGGGCTGGCCGACATCGATGGGCTGATGGAGTATCAGCCGGTGACCAACACCAAAACCCGCACCTGGAACTATGTCGCGGTCGGCTGTGGCCAGGATCTGCGCTGGTGGAAAGAGTTCTTTTCGGTGCTGCGTATGACCGGCTACGACGGCTATGTTTCGCTGGAGATGGAAGATCTGACCATGAGCGTCGAGGCGGGGTTACAAACGTCGATTGATGCGCTGAACGCCACGCTCAGCCGCTAAGCGGAAGGGGTGATAAAAACGCAACCCCGTTTGCAGCGGGGGTTGCGTCTTCAGAACGAACGGGTGTCAGTGGATCCACAGGCTTAACAGCAGCACCATCCCCAGGCCGACCACCGAGTTAATTAACTCCAGCAATCCCCAGGTCTTAAAGGTGTCTTTCATCGAGATGCCAAACGTCTCCTTAAACAGCAGGAAACCCCCGTCGTACATCAGCGTAATGGTGTTACTGCCGCAGGCTACGGCCAGCACCATCAATGCCGGATTAAGATGGAAGGCACCGACCATCGGTGCCACAATCCCGGCGGAGGTAATGGCGGCCACCGCACCCTGACCGGTCAGGATGCGAATGACGGCGGTAATCAGCCAGGCAATCACAAACGGCGAGAACGGCACGCTGCTCATCACGTGGACAATGCTGTCGCCAACGTCCGAATCAATAATCACCTGTTTGAGTATCCCGCCGGCGCTGATCACAAATAGCACGTTAGCGATCTGCGAAATCGACAGGCTGACGTTATTTGTTACGGCGTCCGCGGTCATCCCACGTCGGATACCGAGGAACCAGATGGCGGTACAAGTAGCAATTAACATGCTGATTTCCGCACTGCCGAGGAAATCACATAACTGCGTCAGTAAGGTCCCCTTGCTGGCCAGTGGCTTAATTATTGATGCCAGAATCATCAAAATAGCCGGGATCAGCGGCACCATAATGCTGGTTTTAAACGAAGGCAGCGACTGCGGATCTAACTCGGCAACGGGTTTGATCATCGAATTGAGCGGGATGTTTTTAATGCCCGGCAGGAATTTAGGCAGCAGGATCCCGGCACAAAACAGCGCAGGTATAATCACCAGCACGCCATACAGATAGACCTGCGCGATATCGGCATTAAAGGCACTGATGAGTGCCACCGGCCCCGGTTGCGGCGGGAACAGGCTGTGTCCCATAGTTGCACCGACAACAGTTGGGATCACCAGCTTCATATAGGGGATGTTGGCTTTTTTGGCGATATTCATCACCAGCGGCATAGCGATCAGGAAGGCCACTTCGTAAAACATGGCGATACCGAAGATGACCCCGATAAACATCAGCCCGACGCTCAGATATCGCGTGCCACAGCGCCGGATTACCGTGTCGGCAATTTGCTGGCTGGCACCGGATTCGGTCATAAACTTACCGATCACTGCACCGAAGATAATAATCAGCGCCAGGTGGCCCATGATACTGCCAATACCCTGCTGTACCGTGGAAACAATCTTATCTAGCGGGATCCCCTCTAAAATCGCCACCAGCACGCCGGCAATCAACAGCGAAAAGATATTATGAAATTTATATTTGAGATTCAGTACGACTAATAACGCAATCCCTAGCAGAACCCATGTAAGTGATAATACAGGCGACATAATGATCCCTCATAATGATGTTATCTATCTGTAAGCCGACACCGGGAAATAGCGGGGAAAGCTCCCCGCTGGAGAGGTTATTTACTGCTGACGGCTTCCCACAAGCCAAGAAGATAGGTAACGCCTAATGCACGATCGTACAAACCATAGCCCGGACGACCGGTCTCGCCCCAGATAAAGCGGCCATGATCCGGACGGATATAGCCATCAAAGCCATTGTCGTGCAGCGACTGAATGACCTTCAGCATATTCAGGGAACCGTACTGAGTGGGATGCGCCGATTCGTAGAAATCCTTGTCCTGAATGATTTTGATGTTGCGCACATGGGCAAAGTGAATGCGCTTACGACGCGAAAACTCAGCCAGAATGCCGTACACGTCGTTAGCCGGATCTTCCGCAATGGAACCGGTGCAGAGCGTAATGCCGTTTGCCTCGGAATCGACCGCGTTACAGATCCAGTCCAGATCGTCGCGGTTTTTCACTACGCGCGGCAGGCCGAAAATGGAATACGGGGGATCGTCCGGGTGGATCGCCATCTTCACACCGACTTCTTCACACACCGGGATCACCGCTTTCAGGAAGTAGGCCAGATTTTCACGCAGTTTTACATCATCGACGTCTTTATACTGGGCAAAAAGCTCCTGCACTTTACCCAGACGCTCCGGTTCCCAGCCTGGCAAGGCAAACCCGTTGGAATTTTCCAGAACCTCTTTCACCACCTCTTCCAGACTCTTGTCGATACCCTTCTTCTCGAAGGCCATGGTCAGGGAACCGTCTGGCAGCACGTAGTTCATATCGGTCTTCATCCAGTCAAATACCGGCATGAAGTTATAACAAATCACCTTCACACCCGCTTTGGCCAGATGACGGATAGTTTGCTGATAATTGGCGATGTAACGGTCACGGCTTGGCAGGCCAATCTTGATGTCGTCGTGAATATTCACGCTTTCGATCACTTCCATCGTCAGTCCTGCGGCCTGAGCCTGCCCCACCAGCGCGGCAATCTTCTCTTCCGGCCAGACTTCACCGACGGCGACATCGTACAGTGCCCCAACCACGCCTTCCACGCCCGGTACCTGACGGAAATACTCCAGGGGGATTTTGTCCTGCTCCGGACCGAACCAACGCATCGTCATTTGCATGATAAATTCTCGCTATACTGTTTATCTTGTATGGTAGCCTACCATCGCAGTATAAACAGATAGCCAGCAATTGGGTTGATGGCCGTCACAGAATGAATTGTTGTCCCGAAGAATATGGCAGCGGCGACTGCCAGACAGGATTAATGCTGCTGTCCTGCCATCAGCACATATTTCACCTGCACGTATTCCTCAATACCGTAATGCCCACCTTCACGACCATATCCCGAATGCTTGATGCCGCCGAAAGGAACCGACGCGGTGCCGACCGAGCCGGAATTCATGATGATCATCCCCGCTTCCAGCTGTTTCGACAGGCGGAAAGCGCGGCCAAGCTGGTTGGTCCAGGCATAGGTCACCAGGCCATATTCGGTGTTGTTGGCGCGACGGATCGCTTCTTCCTCGGTTTTGAAGCGATACAGGGCGAATACCGGGCCGAAAATCTCGGTGTTATGCAGTGCTGAGCTGTCGTCTAAATCACCGAGGATAGTCGGCTGGAAAAATAATCCGCCTTTCTCATGCAGTTTCCCACCCAGATGGACGGTCGCGCCCTGGTCAATGGCATCGTTCACCAGCGACGTGACTTTCTTCACCGCCTGCTGGTTAATCAGCGGCCCGACATCAAATTCCTCCTGCATGCCCTGGTCCACCCGAATTTTCGAGACGGCCGCGATGAGCTGCTCTACAAAACGGGAATAAATGCCTTCCTGCACAAAGATCCGGTTGGGCGAAATACACACCTGTCCAGAATTACGCAGCTTGGCGCTGACCAGGCCGGCTACCGCGTCCGTAAGCGTGGCATCGTCGAAGACGATAAATGGCGCATTGCCACCCAGTTCCAGGGTCATTTTTTTCAGCGTGGTGCCGCACTGGCTCGCGAGGATCTTTCCAACGCGGGTCGAACCGGTGAACGACACCTTATGGATACGCTCGTCGCGGGTAAAGGCTTCGCCTATCGCTTGCGGATCGCCGGTGACCATTTCAAACACCCCGGACGGAATACCGGCTTCGCGCGCATATTCCAGTAACTTCCACGCCGTCAGCGGCGTCTCTTCTGCCGGTTTGATCACCATGGTGCAGCCCGCTGCCAGCGCGGTGGCCACCTTGCGGGTGATCATCATAAAGGGGAAATTCCATGGCGTAATGGCGGCAGTCGGGCCAACCGGCTCCTTCATCACCAGCACCGAGGCATTGGCATCGTGCGACGGGAGGGTGTCGCCATACACGCGTCGCGCTTCCTCGGCATACCATTCGATAAAGCCCAAACCGTACTCGATTTCGCCCAGCGCTTCGCTCAGGCATTTGCCGTTTTCTCTGACCATCAGTTCGGCGAACACGCGCTTATCGGCGCGCACAAGGTCATACCAGCGGCGCAGGATATCGCTGCGTTGTTTGGCGGTTTTTAGCGCCCATGCCGGAAAGGCTTCACAGGTGCGGTCGATCGCCTCGGCGACCTCTGCCGGGCTCATTAACGGCGTCTGGCCGATCACCGAGCCGTCGGCGGGATTGATTACATCGATCATGATGATTTCCTGGGTTGTCGTCTGAACAGGTTCTTCTCAACCGGACGGAGGAGAGGTGTCCCGAGAGTGTGCTGCGATAGCGTTCTCGCCACAATCGATTAAAATTACGCAATCATTGAGAAAAACTAAATCGGGAAATTTCTGTGCGTGAACTTCCACCGTTAAATGCCCTGCTCGCCTTTGAATCCGTTGCCCGCACCGGCAGCGTGCGCGCCGCGGCGGAATCCCTGTCGGTGACGCCCGGTGCGGTCAGTCGGCAGTTGCGCCTGTTAGAAGAACATTTTGCCACTGAACTGTTCCGTCGACAGGGACGCGGATTGCTGCTGACTCACGCAGGGAATGCCTATTACCAGCAGGTCAGCGTGCATTTTGAAGGCTTACGCAAGGCCGGCGGCCTCTTGCATCGTAGCGCAGGGAAATCCGTTATCCGCCTGCACTCTTTTACCACCTTCGCCACGCGCTGGCTGATCCCCAGGCTGACGTCATTTCAGCTGGCGCATCCGGCAATCGATATCCGGCTGACCACCGCCTCTGACTGGGACGATGCCACCGATTATGATGCCGCCATCCGCCTGGGCAGCGGCGACTGGCCGCAGCTCCATGCCACCGCCTTAGTTGGCAACGTGCTGGTTCCGGTCTGTCGACCGACGCCGGGCAGAAAAGAAAGTTTCCGGCCCGACAGCCTGAATAAACATACCTTGTTAAGCGTGCGCGGAAGACCGGATGACTGGCAGATTTGGGGTGAGGCGTTTGGCGTCGATCTGAATCAACAGAGCTGGCGTGAACTGGAAAGCTCCGCGCTGGCGTATCAGGCGGCGCTTGAAGGTCAGGGAATTGCTCTGGCGCAACGGGTCTTGGTTGAAAGCGAGCTGCAGGCTGGTTCGCTGATCGCCATGGAAGCGCACCAGGTTGACTGCGGCAAGCTGACCTACTATCTGGTGTGGAGAGAAAACAGTCTGAAGGAAGCCAGTTTACGGCTACTGGAAAACTGGCTTAGCAAGAATGGTTAATGGGTTAACGTCCCCGGTCTGACCCACCGGGGAAATCGTCAGGTCGGCGCCGAGTGATAATTACGCCACGATCCTGCGATCGATATATCGTTGTCGGTTATTTACTGGCAAGAAAGAGATTTTTCTTATCGCTATTAAACGAAATTTCCGCCCCGACTTCTTTTTTCAACCTACGCGCCTGGTAATAAACCGATTTCCAGTACGGATTATCCAGCGACGAACGCATCACGCCATTACTGACTGACGCATGCAGGAACTGATCCTGAGTATCATAAAAACCCACATGCAGCTCATTATGAATACGGAAAAATACCAGGTCGCCAGTTTGCAGTTGATTTCTTGCCACCGGCTTACCCATTTCGATCAGCTCTTTGGTGGTGACGCGGTCCATCGGAATATTGAAGCGATCTTTTAAGGTGCGCCAGACAAATCCGGAGCAGTCAACGCCCTGCAGGTTGGTGCCGCCCCAGTGATACGGCGTACCCTGCCATGAGTGCATTTGATCGTGCAAAGCGGCGAGCACCGGAATCAAATCGGGTTGCTCTGCCAGGTTACTATTTTGCTGCTCATTATTATCTGCAACGTTACGGCCAGAATCATGTTTCGATGAACATCCCGCAATGACGATAAAGGCGAGAGTGAACAGATTCTTGAATGTGAATAAATGTTTCATTAATACGGCCGCAGGGAGAGATAAAAGATAACAACTTATACCGTAGATAATTATCCGACTAAACAGCCAGTGTTAACTATCTCCCTCACCTTACTTATCTTTACAAAACTTCCCTGCTGCAAAAATAACACCGGGCAACGTTCAGGGGTGAAATTGCACTTATTTCCCCTGAGCGCCCCCTTATTAACGTCATCGCGCTGTGCTTATTTTTCCGGTGCAGCCCCCTCGCCTATTCGCGACGAAGCGGCGCTTCAGGCAGCAACCAGGATAAAACAAAGGCGAGGATCATCACGCACATCGCCATTAAAAACGCCGCATGAATGGCATCCCCAAACGCCAGCAGATAGTCATGGTGAATGGCCGTCGGCAAATGCTGTATTGCTTTGGGATCCATGCTGCGCGGCAATTCTGTTCCTTCCGGTATCAGACGTTCCAGCCCGGACTTCAGCACCTGACTGAATACCGTGCCAAACAGCGCCACGCCAATCGAGCCGCCCACAGAGCGGAACAGCGTGACGGATGAGGTCGCCACGCCCAGCAAATGCGGCTCCACGGTGTTCTGCACCACAATCACCAGCACCTGCATCACCATGCCCAGCCCCATTCCCATCACGCAGGTAAACAGATAAAGATGCCAGGTGGGCGACTCGGTGGTAATGGTGGTCAGCAGTCCCATACCGATACTGGCCAGTAAGGTGCCGGCAATCGGGAAGACGCGATATTTTCCGGTGCGGCTGATGATGCGGCCACTGATGATTGACGTCAGTAATAACCCGCCCATCAACGGCAACAGCTGCATCCCCGCCTGGGTGGGCGTTGCTTCCTTCACTATCTGCAAATAGAGCGGCAGGAAGGTTACGCTGCCGAATAAAGACATGCCGATAATAAAGCCGATCAGACTCGACAGCAGGAAGCTGCGCTCGCGGAACAGCCGCAGCGGGATAATCGGCTCCGAGGCCAGCCGCTCTTCGTGGATAAAGCCAATCACACCGACGATGCCAAACGCCAGGATGCACCATAATGCCGGATCGGACCAGGCTTTCACCGAGCCGCCTTCACTGGTAAACAGCGTGATGCCCACCAGCGCCATGCTGAGATAAAAGGCACCCAGCACATCAATCTCATGCTGTTTGCGCTTGCCGCCGGGCTTGAGCACCAGTCCAATAATCACCAGCGCCAGCAGCCCCAGCGGCAGATTGATATAGAAAATCCAACGCCACGACATATGCTGGACGATAAATCCGCCGGTTAACGGCCCGATCACCGTGGCCAGGCCAAACACGCCGCCGAACAGCCCCTGATAACGGCCCCGCGTGGCGGGTGGAACCACATCGGCCACCGCCGCCATACTGACCACCATCAGCCCGCCGCCGCCAAGTCCCTGAAGCGCACGGGTCAACACCAGCTGATCCATGTTTTGCGCCAGTCCGCACAGCGCCGATCCCAGCAGGAACAATACGATCGACAGCTGCAGTACCGGCTTCCGACCGTAAAGATCGCCGAACTTACCGTACAGCGGCACCACCACCGTGGAGGCCAGCGTATAGGCCACCACCACCCAGGTGAGCTTATCCAGCCCGCCCAACTCGCCCACGATGGTCGGCAGCGCCGTTGAAACGATGGTCTGGTCCAGTGCGGCCAGCAGCATAACCAGCAGTAACGCGATAAACAGCAGACGCAAAGAAGGCTCTTTGGTCTGCACGTCAGGTTGATTTAATGAAGTGGATTCTGAATCCATGAGATGACTCGCTTGTAATTAATTAAATGCACAATTAATATTTACCGCAAAGCTTAACATGAACGCAACAGGCAGGTAAAAAATGTCCGCACTGAAAGCAAATTCTGGCGCTAAGCTGCTGAAAACTGGTCCACGTAAGCCAGGCCGCCCTCGCGGCGGTGCGATTAACGTCGAGCAGCGCGATCATCTGCTGGATATTGCGATCCATCTTTTTGCCCAACAGGGCATCGCCGAAACCTCAATGAACGCCATCGCCCGTAACGCCGGTGTGACGCCGGCGATGATGAATTACTACTTTCACTCCAGAGAAGCCCTGCTCGATATCATTATCGAAGAGCGTTTCCTGCCGGTGCGCAGTCGTATTTTTGCGGTTTTTGTCGCCAACGCTGACGCACCGATGCTGGCGATTGAACAGATGGTCAGGGAACTGGCGTCCACCGCGCAGCGCGACAGCTGGTTTGCCCCCCTGTGGATGCAGGAAGCGGTCAGTGAAAACTCGCCACTGCGCCTGCGGATCCAGGAAAAATTTGGCAAAGAAGCGCGCATTAAAATCCTCAGCATTATGGAGGGCTGGAAAAAGCAGGGAAAAATCAACGCGCAGATCAATACGGTGCTGTTGATGAGCTCTCTACTTAGCCTGGTGCTGGTGCCTCTGGTGCAACTGCGGCCGGGTGATGATGATGAAACCCGTGAAGCGATCGTCCAACACGCGCTCGCCCTGTTGTGCAAAGGAATTTCGCCGGAATAACAGTCACAGCATTCTTGCCTGCCTTATGTCCGACATAATGACAGGCGTTATTTTCAAGGCCACTTTAAATATAAAGATTTTTAAAAAGTGTCGTGATCATCACCATTCCAGTTACCTTATATTATCCTTATCCCCTGCCGGTATAATCCCGCATATATCCCACACGTAAAAAAAAATTGCACAAGTCAGCCACAAACCTGTACAAAATTAATTCCCCCGTCCACATTCATCTTCACGTTACTGTATTGCCTCCATAAAAACGACAGAACCCCAAGCTAGCAATAGCTAGCTCATTCAGTAAAAGTACATAAATATCAATTAAATACGATATGTTGGTGTTTTTACAAAAATCCTGCCTTGCATAACGTAAGGTTTTTACTAAGGTTAATTCAAAATATTACTAATTTAACAAACACATTTTTTCACTGGAGCACCCCGTTATTTGTTTTTTTGCCCCATCGCTTTTTAGTCTGATTTTCGCACCAAATTAATTACCCTGAAAACCAATTTTAACTTGAGACAAATATCCATTTTTTACGGCCATTCTTTCTTCTGAAAGCAGGCTAATGTCAGTGCGAACCTGATAAATCGGGTCCGGTTTGCCAACTTTCGATAGCGATTCACTGCGCGCAATCACTGAGGACAGGAATGTGAAAATCAGGTTAAAGCGAGTGGCTTGCGGAAGCGTTGCGCTGTTTTTTTCAGCTCACACCTTCGCGAGCGGCTTGTATCTCTATGAAATTGGTACCGATGACCTGGGCCTGGCCGGCGCGGGCCAGGCGGCGCGTGCGCAGAATGCCGGCACGCTGTTTACCAATCCGGCCGGTATGACGCTGCTTCCGGACCGCTCGTTGTCGCTGGGCGGTCAGGCGCTGTATGGCGATACGCCCTATCAGCTGAGTGATGATGCCCAGCTAAACGGCAAAAGTCCCGGTAACGTGATCGGCTGGTTTCCAGGCGGCAGCGCGTTCTACAGCCAAAAAGTCTCCCCTGAGGTCACCGCCGGTGTTGGCCTGTACGGGAATTACGGCTTGGGGCTGCACTTCGGTAACTGGGCCGGTGAAAACCTGATAAAAGACAGCACGTTGCTGGCATTAACGCTGATGCCCGCACTGGCCTGGCAGGTTAACGATGCGCTTTCATTAGGGGCCGGAATCGGCATTAATTACGGGTATCTCTCTCTCAAGCGGCAAAATCTGCAGGGCGGTACGCAGGATCAGTCGGATCATGACTGGGCCTTAAACGTCAAAGCAGGCGCGTTGTATCAGTTCAACAGCCGAACCCGGGCGGGGATCACCTATACCAGCCGCACCGATTACCATTTCAATATTGCGCCCACCGTCACCCTGTCACAGCTAAATGATTCGCCCTCCTACACCCTGCCGATTGCAGCCAGCGTCAACACGCCACAACAGGTGATGACCAGCCTGTATCACGATCTGAACGCGCGCTGGGCAATCATGGGTGACCTGGGCTGGCAGGACTGGAGTGAGTACAGCAACAGCGACATTCGGGTTAACGGGCGTTCGACGGCGGGCAACGATCGCCTGCGGGATACCTGGCATCTGGCGCTGGGTACGCAGTTCCGCGCCACCGAAGCCTGGACGTTCAATAGCGGCGTCGCCTTCGACAGCAGTTTCTACCGCAACCAGAACGACGCCTCCCTGACCATGCCATCCGGCGATACCTGGCGCTGGGGCGTCGGCACCCGTTATCAGCTCGATAACAGCAGCAGCATCGGTGCGGCATTTGAATATGCCCATATCGCTTCTTCTCAAATTTCCTCGCCGCTGCTGAAAGGCGGTTACTCCAACCCGGCACTGTATTTCTTTGGCGTGAACTACAACCGGACCTTTTAACCCTCGCGATGGGAGGATTTAAGCCCAAGCAGTCCAGCCTCTTTGCCGTCAATATCCTGCCGGCACAGGTAAACCCAAAGCTCAACCCAATGGAGCGCAAAATGTCACGAATGCCTTTTTGCAAAACCTTGTTAGCCTCGATGCTGTCTGTTGCCTGCTGTTCATTCAGCGCACAGGCTGCACCGGACAGCAATACCGCGACCACCGCCCCGGAACAAAGTAAGGGCAAGCCCAATATCGTGGTGATATTTGGCGATGATATTGGTTACTGGAATCTCAGTACCTACAACCAGGGAATGATGGGGTATAAAACCCCGAACATTGACAGCATCGCGGCGGAAGGGGCCAAGTTTACCTCCTAATACGCGGAGCAAAGCTCCACCGCAGGCCGTTCGTCCTTTATCACCGGTCAGATGCCGTTTCGTACCGGGATGAGTAAGGTCGGGATGCCTGGCGCGCCGCAGGGTTTGCAGAAAGAAGACCCCACCATTGCGTCGGTTCTTAAACAACTCGGCTATGCCACCGGCCAGTTCGGTAAAAACCACCTCGGCGATCGCGATGAGTTTCTGCCGACGGCCCATGGCTTCGACGAGTTTATGGGTAACCTCTATCACCTGAATGCGGAAGAAGAACCGGAGAACCCGGACTATCCGAAGGATCCGGCATTCCGCAAAGAGTTTGGGCCGCGAGGCGTCATCAAATCAACTGCCGATGGCAAGATCGAAGACACGGGTCCGCTCAACACCAAGCGCATGGAAACCGTCGATGAGGAGACGCTGGCGGCCAACAATGACTTTATGGAACGTCAGGTCAAGGCCAACAAGCCGTTCTTCACCTGGTATAACACCACCCGCATGCACAACAAGACCCATATCAAGCCCGCTGACAAAGGCGTGACCGGATTGGGTGACTATGCCGACGGCATGGTTGAGCACGACAAAATCGTGGGCGAAGTGCTGAAGAAGATCAAGGATCTCGGCATTGAGGATAACACTATCGTGGTTTACACCACCGATAACGGCCCGATGATCGCCACCTGGCCTGACTCGGGGATGACGCCGTTCCGTGGCGAGAAAAACACCGGCTGGGAGGGCGGTTTCCGCGTACCGGCGATGGTCAAATGGCCAGGGCACATCAAGCCTGGCACTTTGATCAACGATATGGTTGGCAGCAATGACTGGTTCCCAACGTTGGTTGCCGCTGCCGGCGTACCGGACATTAAACAACAGTTGTTTAAAGGCTACAAAACCAGCGCGATGACTTACAAAGTTCACCTGGATGGCTATAACCAGCTGGACTTCCTGACAGGTAAAACCCAGGAGGACCCGCGTAAAGAGTTCTTCTACTGGAGTGATGATGGCGATTTACTGGCGATGCGCTATGGCCGCTGGAAAATGCACTTCATGATCC